>DATKKS010000231.1:0-19178 GCA_035542815.1 Saccharimonadales bacterium (SeqCode)
CAGCTGGAAGGAGAACTCCGAATGAGAACCGTCCCGCCCGCCTGTTCCGCACGCCGCGCCCTCCGGGCGGCCGGCCTGGCGCTGCTGCTCGCCGTGGCCGGAGCCTTCCCGGGCGCTTCCCACGCGCGGGCCTATCCCGCCGCCCCCCAGCAGCCCGCCGCCGCCCCGGCGCCGCGGCGCATGCCGGTGGTCCACGACGTCGCGGTGGCCGGCGACCAGCAGCTGGAGCTGGTGGAGAGCGTCCCGGTGGAGAGCGGGCTGGGCAACCCGGCGCTGCCCAGCGCCCTCGAGGTGTGGCTGGCGGCCATTCGCGGCGCGCACGGGACGCTGGACCTGGAGGAGTTCTACCTGTCCGACTGGCCGGGCGAGCCGCTGCACGAGGTGCTGGAGGAGATCGGGCGCGCGGCGCGGCGCGGGGTCGAGGTGCGCCTGCTGCTGGATGTCCGGATGCACCAGACCTACCCGCTGCCGGCCGACTCCCTGGGCCGGCTGCCGAACATCCACGTCCGGCTCCTGGACATGGGCAAGCTGGCCGGCGGGGTGCAGCACGCCAAGTTCTTCGTGGTGGACGGGCACGGGGTGTACCTGGGCAGCCAGAACCTGGACTGGCGGGCGCTGGAGCACATCCACGAGCTGGGCGTGTGGATCAACGACTTCCGCCTGGGGCGGGTGTTCCAGGAGCTGTTCGACGAGGACTGGGAGCGCGCCGGGCCGAACCCCGACCCGCAGCGCCTGGTGGCCCAGGTGCCGCAGCAGCCGTGGTACCGGCTGCCCTTCCGCCTGGCCCAGCCGGAGGGCGACACGGTGGAGGTGTGGCCCAGCTACAGCCCGCGGGGCCTCATCCCCGACTCCACCCGCTGGGACCGCGACGCGCTGGTGCGCCTGCTGGACTCCGCGCGGCACGAGATCGTGATGCAGTCCCTGACCTACTCCACCCAGAGCGGGCGGCTGAGCGACGACGCGCTGGACCAGGCGCTGCGCCGGGCGGCGGCGCGCGGCGTGAAGGTGCGCATGATCATCTCCGACTGGGGCACCGGCAAGCGCCAGATCGAGGTCCTGAGGAGCCTGGCCCAGGTCCCCAACGTGGAGATCAAGATCTCCACCGTGCCCCCGTGGAGCGGCGGGTACGTCCCGTTCGCCCGCGTGGAGCACTGCAAGTACGCGGTGGTGGACACGGCGGAGACCTGGGTGGGGACCAGCAACTGGGAGCCGAGCTACTTCCACACCACCCGCAACGTGGCGGTGATCCTGGGCAGCCCGCGCCTGGCGGGGCAGGCGCGCCAGGTGTTCCAGGCCAGCTGGTCCGCCCCGGGCGCGGCGCCGCTGGACCTGCACCGCGACTACCCCGAGAAGATCCACGGCGAGACCCCGCCACCGGGGGCCAAGAAGTACGGCGAGTGAGGCCGGCGGGCGCGGCCGTCAGCGCCCGCGGGCGGGGCTGAGCCCGCCGGCGCGGCCGAAGCGCCCCCCGGTCAGGGCTCGATGCGGATGCCCAGGTCGCGCAGGTCGGCCGGGTCCACCTCCGCCGGGCTGCCGTCCATCAGGCAGGCCATGCTGGTGGTCTTGGGGAAGGCGATGGTGTCGCGGATCGAGTCGCGCCCGGCCAGCAGCATCACCAGCCGGTCCACCCCCGGGGCGATGCCGCCGTGCGGGGGCGCGCCGTACTGGAACGCCTCCAGCAGGAAGCCGAAGCGGCGCTCCGCCTCCTCCGCGGTCAGCCCCACCACCTTCATCACCCGGGCCTGGATGTCGCGGCGGTGGATCCGGATCGAGCCCGAGGCCAGCTCGACGCCGTTGGCCACCAGGTCGTAGAGCTGGCCGCGCACCGCGCCGGGGTCCCGCTCCAGCCGCGGCAGGTCCTCCTCCAGCGGCATGGTGAACATGTGGTGCATGGCGGCCCAGCCCTGGCGCTCCGCGTCCCACTCGAACAGCGGGAACTCCCGCACCCAGCAGAACCGGAAGTCGCCCGCCGCGTGGCTCAGCTCGCGGCCCAGGAGGCTCCGCACCGCGCCCAGGGCGCGCGCCGCCACGGGCATGGGGCCGGCGACCAGCAGCAGCAGGTCGCCCTCGCGGGCCCCCAGCGCCGCCGCCACCCGGGCCTGCAGCGCCGCGGGGAAGAACTTGCTCACGCCCCCCTCCCACGGGCTCGCCACCCGGGCCCAGCCCAGCCCCTTGGCGCCCAGCTCGCGGGCCGCGGCCTCGAAGCCCTCGATCTCCTTGCGGGTGCGCTTGGCGCCGCCGGGCACCACCAGGGCCTTCACCCGGCCGCCCGCGGCCACCGCCTCCTGGAAAGCCTTCATCTCCGAGCCCGCGGCCAGCTCCGAGACGTCCCCCAGCTCCAGGCCGAAGCGCAGGTCGGGCTTGTCGGTGCCGAAGCGGTCCATGGCCTCGGCGTAGGTGAGGCGCGGGAAGGGCACCGGCACGTCCACGCCCAGCACCTTGCCGAACACGTGCCGGACCATGCCCTCGACCACCCGGAACACGTCCTCCTCGCCCGCGAAGCTCATCTCCATGTCGATCTGGGTGTGCTCCGGCTGGCGGTCGGCGCGCAGGTTCTCGTCGCGCAGGCAGCGGGCGATCTGGTAGTAGCGGTCCATGCCCGCGACCATCAGGATCTGCTTGTAGAGCTGCGGCGACTGGGGCAGCGCGTAGAACTTGCCCCGGTGCAGGCGCGAGGGCACCACGAAGTCGCGCGCCCCCTCGGGGGTGGGCTTGACCAGCACCGGGGTCTCGATCTCGAGGAATCCCTGCCCGTCCAGGAACTCCCGCACCGCGGCCACCGTCCGGTGCCGCAGCACGATGACCTCGGACAGCGCCGGGCGGCGCAGGTCCAGGTAGCGGTAGCGCAGCCGCAGGTCCTCGCTGGCGGTGGTGTCGTCCTCCACCTCGAAGGGCGGGGTCTCGGAGGTGTTGAGCAGCGCCAGGCCGGTGGCCTGCACCTCGATCGCGCCGGTGGGCAGGTGCGGGTTCACCATCGCCGCCGGCCGCGCCCCCACCTCGCCCTCCACCGCCACCACGAACTCCGCGTGCAGCTCCCGCGCGGCAGCCGCCAGCGCCGCCGAGCGCTCCGGCCGGAACACCACCTGGGTCAGGCCGAAGCGGTCCCGCAGGTCCACGAACATCACCCCGCCGTGGTCGCGCACCCGGTGCACCCAGCCCATCAGCAGCACCTTGCTCCCCACGTGCTCCGCCCGGAGCTGCCCGCAGGTGTGGGTGCGGCGCCGGGTCCCCAGGTTCTCCAGTTGCAGGCTCATGTCGTCCTTTCCGCCCGGTCGGGGGCGGGGTCGAGGGCGCATCGCCGTGCGCCCCGCGGGGGGCGCAGGCGGGCGCATTGCCGTGCGCCGCTACAGGGCTCTCAGCTCGTCCAGGGGCATCTCGGTCTCGGACCCGGCGGCCATGTCGCGGACCACCACCCGGCCGCGGGCGATCTCCTCGGGGCCCAGCACGATCACGCGCACCGCGCCCAGCCGGTCGGCCTGCCGGAACTGGGACTTGAGGCTGGCCCCCGACACGTCGGCCTCCACCCAGTGCCGGCGCCGCAGCGCGCCCAGCAGCCGCAGCGCCTCCGCGCGGGCCTCGGCGTTGACCACCGCCAGGAAGAACTCCGGGCGGCGCTCCGGCGCCAGCGGGGCCGCGCCGGAGGACTCCAGCGCCAGCAGCACCCGCTCCAGACCGGTGGAGAAGCCCACGCCCGGGGTGGACGGCCCGCCCACCTCCTCGATCAGCCCGTCGTAGCGGCCGCCGCCGCCCACGGCGCTCTGCGCGCCGAGGCCGCTGTGGTGCACCTCGAAGGCGGTCTTGGTGTAGTAGTCCAGCCCGCGCACCAGCCCCGGGTCCATCTCGTAGGGCAGCCCCACCGCGTCCAGGCAGTCCCGCAGCTCCTCCAGGTGGCTCCGGCACTCCTCGCCCAGGGACTCCAGGATGTTCGGGGCGCCGGCCAGCTCGGCCCGGCACTCCGGCACCTTGCAGTCCAGCACCCGCATCGGGTTGTGCTCGTAGCGCTCGCGGCAGTCGGGGCACAGCCGCTCCAGGCGCGGCGCCAGAAACTCGCGCAGCCGGGCGTGGTAGGTCGGCCGGCACACCGGGCAGCCGACGCTGTTGAGCTTGAGGGTGAGCCCGCCGAGGCCCAGCTCCTCCAGCCAGGTCCAGAACACCGAGATGGTCTCGAAGTCGGCCAGGGGCGAGGCGCTGCCCAGGATCTCCACCCCCATCTGGTGGAACTGGCGGTAGCGGCCCGCCTGCGGGCGGTCGTAGCGGAACATCGGCCCCTGGTAGTAGAGCTTCACCACCCGCCCGGGCTGCAGCAGCCCGCGCTCCACCGCCGCCCGCGCCACCGGGGCGGTGCCCTCGGGGCGCAGCGACAGCTCCCGGCCGCCCTTGTCGCGGAAGACGTACATCTCCTTGCGCACGATGTCCGAGCCCTCGCCCACGCCGCGCACGAACAGCTCGGCGGACTCGAACACCGGGGTGCGGATCTCCTCGAAGCCGTAACGCCGCATCAGGTCGTGGGTGCGCCGCTCCACCTCGATCCACCGCCCGCTCTCCGGGGGCAGGATGTCCCGCGTGCCCCGCACGCCCTGGATCCGGCTCATGCGCGCGCCTTCCGGACCGCCCGCCGCCACGCCCAGAACCGCCACAGCAGCACCTGGGACAGCACCCCGGCGGTGGTGTCGGTGAGCCAGTCGAACACGTCGCAGGTGCGCCCCGGCACGAACGACTGGTAGTACTCGTCGGACGCCCCCACGATCATCACCAGCGAGATGGTCATGACCACCGCCGCCAGCGGCGAGTAGGGCGAGACCGAGAAGCGCAGCGCGCGGCCCAGCAGCACGCCCAGCAGGCCGTACTCGCACAGGTGGTAGATCTTGTCCGAGTTGGGCACGTGGATGGGGTTGGGCGGGGAGGACATCGAGGACACCGCGAAGATGGCTGCGACGTACGCCAGCACCGGCAGCCAGAACCACACGAACTGGCGGAAGCCGCTGCGGCTGCCCGGAGTGAACGCGGGCTGGTCCAGGATCACGACAGAAGACTCCTTCGGGCCAGATGCCAGGTCACTCGCCGGGGCCGCCGAGCGACAGGAACTTCAGTTCGTTCAGAATCAGCCGGATGCTCGGGTCCGACGGGTTCAGCTCCGCCGCCCGGTCCAGGTGCCGCAGGGCCTCCTCCGGCTGGGAGTACTCGGTGTACAGCAGCACCCCCAGCTCGTAGTGCGCCTCGGCCAGGTCCTGGCGCAGCTCCAGGGCCCGGGTCAGCGCCTCCCGCGCGGGCTCGCTCTGGCCCAGGTCGGCCAGCACCGCGCCCAGCTTGAGATGCGCCTCCGCCTGCTGCGGCGCGGCCTCGGCGTAGGCCGCGTAACTGGCCGCCGCCCCGGCCTTGTCGCCGTGGCGGCGCAGCAGGTCGCCCAGCGCGCGGTGGGCCGCCGGGAAGCGCGGGTACTCCGAGGTGATGGCCTTGAGGATCTCCTCGGCCCGCTCCGGGTGGCCCCGCTCCTCCTCCACCTGCGCCAGATAGTAGCGCGGCGCGATGTCCTCGGGGTCGGCCTCGTGCAGCGCCCGGTAGACGTCCATCGCCTCCCGGTAGTGCTTGGAGCGCCGCAGCAGGTCGGCCGCGTGGTAGAGCGCCAGGCCGCAGGCCGGGTTGGCGTGGTACGCGCGCCGGAAGTGGGCCAGGGCCTCCACGTTCCGGATCTCGATCTCCGAGAGCAGCCCCAGCAGCAGCTCCGCGTTGGCCAGCGACGGCTCCAGGGCCAGCGAGCGTTCCAGGCTGGCGCGGGCCTCGTCCAGCTTGCCCTCGAACAGGTACGTCTGCCCCAGGTAGTAGCGCGCCATGGCGTGGCTGGGATCCAGCTCGACGCAACGCAGGAACTCCGCCCGGGCCCCGCCCAGGTCCCCCTGGTTCAGCAGCGCGATGGCGTGGTACAGGCGCTCCCGCAGGGTCCCGCGGGCGGCGCTGCGCTCGGCCAGGCGCGTGCCGCACTCGCGGCAGAAGCGGTGCGCATCCGGGTTGATGGTCTGACACCGGGGGCAGATCATGGCAGGTTCCCCGCCGCGTCCCCGGGGCGGCCCCCCGGGGCGGAGCGGATCAGAGGAAGCGGCTCTCGGCCTCCCGGAGCGCCTGCATGAACGCCTCGGGGCTGGCCGCGCCGCGCAGGGACTCGCGCACGGCCTCCTCCTTCATCAGCCGGGAGATGTTGGCCAGGGCCTTCACGTGGGGCCCGCGCACGTTCTCCGGGGACACCAGCAGGATGAACAGGGTCGCCGGCTCGCCGTCCACGGCGTCGAAGTCCAGGCCTCCGGCGGCCACCGCGCAGGCCGCCACCAGCCGCTCCACCAGGCGGGACTTGCCGTGGGGGATGGCCACGCCGTTGCCGATCCCGGTGGACATCATGCTCTCGCGCCGCACCACCCGGCTGAGGATGTCCCCGTCGGTGTGGAGGCCGTGGGCGGCCTCCAGGAGTTCCACCAGCTCCCGGATGGCGTCGTCCTTGGTGCGGGCCTGGAGGGGGATCCGGATGGCTTGCAGATTCAGCAGTTCGGACAGCATGGCACACCCTCGATCGGGTCCGGGAGGCCTGACAAAAAAAGGCCGACCCGACCGCCAGACAGCCCCAAGTCAGCCTGCCAGTTAGCGTTGCGCGAGCAGGATAGCAGACCGAGGTGGGCCGTCAAGAGGATTTTCCGGTCGCACTTGACCCACCCCCGGCGGCCCCCTATACTGACCGTCACTGTGGCTGCCGGAACCCCTTCAGGCAGGGTGGTCGGCATCCGCATTTCTTGTTTTTGGCGGATCCCAGGCGGAGTTGACGGCCGCGCGCGCCCGGGGGCGCGTGACGGCTCTCGGGTGCACCCGCCCGTTCGGTGCGGTGGGCGTGCCGTGGAGGGTTGCGGTGAAAGGCATGCGTGTCGGGGCCGCGGCGCTGGCCCTGGTGCTGGTGGTGGCGGGCTGCAGCAAGCAGCCCCGCAGTCTCCTCGGGCCCGGCAGCGGCACCCCGGGCAAGCAGCCGCTCCCGGGCAGCGCCTCCTACCGGCTCAGCTTCCGGATTGACCCCGACACCGTGAACCTGGCCTTCGGCACCCGCCAGGCGCTCCAGGCGATCGCGAGTTCGTCGAGCCCCTCCAACAGCGTGGACACCGTGGCCTCCCGGGTGTACCGCTGGTCGGGCGACCCCAAGTGGGTGTACCTGGACAGCGCGGTGACCCGCCGGCCGGCGGCCTCCATGGTCCTGATCGGCCCGGCGGACATGCGGACCCAGTCCACCTCGGTGCGGCTGTTCGTGGTGGACACGCTGTTCATCACCACCCGCCGGGACAGCATCGTGCCCGGCAGCAGCCCGCCGCGCGACACGGTGTACGTCTTCCACTCCACCCGCCTGGACACCGTGGCCGCCGCCCGCACCGGCGTCGGGTTCGTGCGCCCGGCGCGGCCCAACGTGGCGCCCGTCGCTCTGATCAGCCCGGACAGCGTGAACATCCTGTTCGGCGCGGGGTTCCCGGCGAGGGCCCAGGCCAAGACCGCCACCGGCGCCGACACCAGCAGCGCCAGCTGGCTCTACGCGTGGCAGGCGGACCCCAACCTGATCCAGTTCGACGTGTCGGGGCGGCGCGGGGACCCCACCAACATCGTGGTGCTGCTGGGCACCAGCGTGACCGCGATCTCCAGCACCGACGTCACCTGCAGCGTGATCCGTGACGTGAACGTCTACTCGGTGGTGGGCGGCGTCATCACCGCCCAGCCGAGCACCATGGACACCCTGGCCGTCGGGACCATGGCGGTGGGCTTCCAGCGGGCCTCGCCGGGACGGGACATCGCCGGCGACTTCTGGATCTACCACATCACCAAGTCGCTGGGCGGGTCCATCTACGCGAGCACCGACAGCGCGCTGGCGCAGTTCGTGAACAACGACGCCAACCACAGCCTGCTGCGCGCCGGGGCGGTGGGCCTCAGCGGGATCCCGCTGCTCGAGCGCCACGCGATCACCGGGCAGTACTACAGCGGGCCGGTCCTGTTCCGGGTGGGCGTGGGGGCCGAGCTGACCACCACCGGGCCGGACCGCGACCCCAAGTCGCAGGTGCCCAAGTGCCAGGTGGACGTGCCCGGCCTGCCCAACGAGCTGGTGCTCACCCTGCCCAACAACCGCACCCCGGTGAGCCGCAGCGTGGACCTGCAGCTGCAGTGGAGCGGGGGGCTGAGCGACACCCTTCTCTACCCGAACGACCCGACGGTGCTGCTCCAGGATCCGATCTACTGCAGCCCCAGCGGCACGCAGGACACCCTGTGCGTCCCGGTGCGGCTCACCATCCAGCTCACCGACGTGGCCGGCCACACCTTCCAGATCCAGACCCGGGACAGCGGGCTCTTCACCATGTCGTGGACCCAGCTCACGCCGCTGGTGCCGGGGCTCATCAATGTGGTGCTCACGCGCGAGCTGCTCTACCCCGCCGTGATCATCCCCTCGGGCTCGCTGCGGGTGCTGGTGAGCGGGCACTTGATCGAGGAGAACCACAGCTCGTTCTTCCTGCAGTAGGCCGGAGGAACTCGGCGTGGCGGGCGGGTCGGCCGGTTGGGCCGCCCGCCCTTTTTTTTCGAGGAGTCGGCCGCCCCTGAGGCACCGCGAGAGGGTGTGGCCGGTGCGCTTCTTGCGAGTCTGCCTGAGGAGCCATGGCCCGGGTCATTTCAAAGATGCGTAATATTTACCATACGTACCGCTGTGGACCTGGATGTGTTATCATAGTAGGGCTTACGGGCGATCGCCCGGGCAGGGAGCTTGAGTCGCGAAGATGCCTCGCCAGCCCATCACCTTCCACCGGGTAGCCACGGAACTTATTCCGCAACTTAGGCTTAGCCCGAGGACCCGGAGCGAGCTGCAGCAGGCCGTGAGCCTGGGCGACACGCCTGCGCTGGAGCGGGTCACGCTGCAGGCCCTGGACGAGCTGGCCCGCGGCGGCATCCTGCCCACCGACACCCGCGGCCTGGCCCCGGGCCAGCTGCGCTACTACTTCCCCGACGGCACCGCCGTGGTGGTGATCGCGGAGACCGGCGCGGAGCCCACGCCGCCCCGCCGGATCCCGGTCGGGGCGCGCTGGGCGGAGGACCCCCCGGCCGACTCCCTGCGGGCGCTGCTGCACCTGCACGAGGAGCTGCTCACCCGCGACAACTCCGCGCTGCGCAGCCCGAACGAGCTGATTCGCACCCTGCTGGACCGCCTCCCCGGCATCCTGGGGTCGGACGGCGTGAACTGGGCGCGCGCGGCGGAGTGGGGCGCCACCAGCGACTGGGATCCGGCGCTCATCTCCCCCCCCTACGACCCGCGCGAGCTGGAGCAGGTCTTCCGCGCCGGGCACATCGTGGTGTGGAACGACCTCCCGGGCGGCGGCCAGCCCGGCAGCCTGCAGATGCGGGCGCTGGCCGCGGCGCGGGTGGGGCTGCCGGAGGAGGCCTGGTCGGGCGTGCTGGAGGCCTGGAGCCGCACCCCGGGCTGCTTCACCGACGCCCGGCTGAGCCTGCTGGAGGCGGCCGCCGCCGAGATGGGCGTGCTGCTGCGCCAGCTGCTGCAGCTGCAGCGCTTCGTGTTCCTGGACGCGCTCACCGGCCTGTACAACCGGTCCTACTACGAGCTGCAGATGCGCCGCGAGCTGGCCCGGGCCCAGCGCGACCGCGAGCCGCTGGCCCTGTTGCTGTGCGACGTGGACAACTTCAAGCGCTTCAACACCCTCTACGGCTACGCCGGGGGCGACCAGGTGCTGCGCGGGGTGGCCGACATCCTGCAGGGCACGGTGCGCCCGTTCGACAGCGTGGCCCGCTACGGCGGCGAGGAGTTCGTGGTCATCCTCTCGCCCCCGGTGGGCCCCGAGGACGCGCGCACCATCGCCGAGCGGCTGCGGCACGCGGTGGACCAGGCCCGCTTCGAGGTCGTGGGGCTGGACCGGGGCCGGCGCCTGGTGGGCGTGACCGTGTCGGTGGGCGTGGCGCTGTTCCCCCAGGACGCCCAGGGCGAGGCCGACCTGTGGCGCAAGGCCAACGAGTCCGTCCTCCGGGCCAAGGCCTCCGGCAAGAACCAGGTCCACTTCTGGAGCGCTTCGTAGGGGCGCACTGCCGTGCGCCCCTGCGGCGGCGGGCGCATTGCCATGCGCCCCTACTCGACCTTCACCACGCCCGGGCCCGCGGTCCGGAACCGCGTGAACACCGCCGGGTCGTGGCCGGGCACGATGAGCCGCTCGGCCGAGGCGAGGTGCTCCATGCGGCGCTGGGCGGCCAGGTTGGACTTCGCGTCCAGCGTCTGCGCGATGGGCAGGTGCCGCTCGAGGTTCTCGTAGAGGTAGAGGTTGTCGGAGGCGACCACCGCCGTGCCCTGGGCGGTGCGCACGCCCAGGTACTGCGACGCGAAGGTGTGCTTCCCGCCCAGGTAGGCGGTGACGCCGGGCAGGAACTCCTGCGCGTCACCCTCGACGAAGCGCACGCGCCCCTGCTTCCCGAGGCCGGCGAGCATCGCGGCGTCCACCGAGTCAATCGCCTCGTGCGCCGGGACGCCCCCCTCCCCCACGTAGTACTCGTACTCCTCCCGCTGGATCCAGACGCGCGCGTTGGGGAACAGGTCGGCGCCGTCCAGGTGGTCCCAGTGGACGTGGGTGATGATCAGGTCGGTCACGGAGTCCGGGGAAAGTCCGAAGCGCAGCACCGCCGAGTCGGGGCGCACGTAGCCGGCGGGCTTCCACGAATCGAGGAACTTCTGGCGGTAGAAGCCGGCGTCCACCAGGACCCGGCGCCCGTCGGGCCCCTCGAGCAGCCAGAACATCATGGCGATGTCCACCGTGCGCGCGGTGTCCGCGCCGGCCACCAGGTCGTGGACCGGGAAGCCGGGGACCGTCGCGTAACGGAAGGCGTAGATCTGCCAGACCGGCCCGGGCGATGCGGCGGCGGCCGAGCGCGTCCCCGCGCCCGTGACCAGCCCGGCGAGGAGCGCCGCCAGAAGCAGGACCCGCAGTCCGGGCGAGGGGAGCCGCCGGGAGGGCCGGGTGGCGCGCGCGGACATCGCGATCATGGCAGGAGAATGGCACCCGGCCGGCCGGCTGTCCATGCTCGGAAGTTCGGGCCGCCTTCGGAACACCTTGCCGGCGCGCCAGCCAGGGCGCTCCTGATACCCGGCTCCCGGCGCGGGAAGGCCGGCGCGGGGTCGGCGGCGGCCGTCCCGTGTGCTAGATTGGTAGGCCACAGCCACCCGGAGACCGCCCCTTGCGTGACCTCTCGCAACCCCTGCAGGACGCCCTCGCCGGCCGCTACCGGATCGAGCGCGAGCTCGGCCGGGGCGGCATGGCCACCGTCTTCCTGGCCGAGGACCTCAAGCACCGCCGCCGGGTCGCCCTCAAGGTGCTCGACCCCGAAGTGGCCGCCGCCGTCGGCTCCGAGCGCTTCCTGCGCGAGATCGAGACCGTCGCCCAGCTCACCCACCCGCACATCCTGCCGCTCCACGACTCCGGCGAGGCCGGCGGGCTCCTCTTCTACGTCATGCCCTACGTCGAGGGCGAGTCGCTGCGCCAGCGGCTCGCCCGCGAGAAGCAGCTGCCCCTGGAGGACGCCCTGCGCATCGCCCGCGAGGCGGCCGAGGCGCTCGGTTACGCCCACAGCCGCGGAGTCGTGCACCGGGACGTGAAGCCCGAGAACATCCTGCTGGAGGAAGGGCACGCGGTGGTGGCGGACTTCGGGGTGGCCCGGGCGGTGGCGGCGGCGGGCGGGGAGGCGCTGACCGCCACGGGGATCGCCGTGGGCACGCCGGCGTACATGAGCCCGGAGCAGGCGGCGGGGAGCCGGGCTCTGGATGGCCGGAGCGACGAGTACAGCCTGGGCTGCGTGCTGCACGAGATGCTGGCGGGGCAGCCGCCGTTCACCGGACCCACGGCCGAGAGCCTCTCGCACCAGCACCTGAACGTGGCGCCCCGCCCGGTGACGGAGCTGCGGCCGGCGGTGCCGGCGCCGGTGGCGGCCGCGCTGCAGCGAGCCCTGGCCAAGATGCCCGCGGACCGGTTCGCCACCGCCACGGCGTTCGGCGCGGCGCTGGCCGGCGCGGCGGAGACGCCCACGGCGCCCGCCGGCACGGCCGCATTCCACGAGCCCCCGCCGGCGGGCACGGCGGCACCCCCGCCTCCCCCGACGACACTCCCCCAGGCGAGGCGCCATCGCGGGCGGTGGACCGCAATGGCGGCGGCCGCCGCGGTCGCGCTCATCGCGCTCGCCGCCTGGCAGCGCTGGGGCCCGTTCGCGGGGTGGCTCGGCCGCCCGGCGGCCCACGCGCCGGCGAAGAAGTCGTGGATCCTGGTGGCGGACTTCGACGCTCCGGACCCGAGCGTCGCCGGCGGAGTGCAGGACCTGGTGCGCACGGCGCTGGACCAGTCGGCCGTCTTCGGGTGCGTGCCGCGGTCCAACGTGCTGGAGGCGCTCGAGTCCTCCGGCCGGCCGCGGGGCACCCGGGTGGACCCGGAGCTGGGGCGGGAGCTGGCGGTGCGCCTGTTCGTGCCCGCGGTGGTGGAAGGGCGCGTGACCCGCTTCGGGGGGAGCTACACCCTCACCGTGCGGGTGGTGGACGCGGACAGCGCGCGGGTCATCGCCGCGGCCACGGAGCGCGCCCGCAGCGAGGACGGCCTGATCCCGGCCGCCGACCACATCGGCCGGAAGCTGCGCCGCGAGCTGGGCGAGAACCCCGCCGCGGTCCAGAGCACGGCCAATCTGCTGCTGATCCGGACCCCGTCCTTCGAGGCTCTGAAGCTGTGGCGCCAGGCGGACCGGCGCATCTCGGCGGGCGACAACAGTGGCGCGATCGAGCTGGCGCGCCGCGCGACGGGCCTGGACCCGGCGTTCGCCTTCGGCTGGTGGACCATCGCCACCGCGTGGCGCAACAGCGGCAACTCCGACTCGCAGGTGGTGTACCTGCGGCGGGCGCTGGAGTCCCCGCAGCGCCTGGACGAGATCTCCCGGCTCATGATCGAGGCCCAGGCCGCCGGCGTGGAGGATGACCCCTCCCGGGCGCTCGCCATCGCCGACCGCATGGTCGCGATCGCGCCCGGGGACTGGCGAGGCCATTTCCAGCGCGCGCGCGTGCTGGTGTCCTTCGGCCGGGACGCGGAGGCCGTCGCCGCCAACCGCCAGGTGCAGGAGGTCGCGTTCCGGCCCAATCCGCTGGCCCGGTGGAACGAGTGGCTGTGCCTGCTGTCCCTGGGGCAGGTGCAGGAGGCGTGCTCCACCAGCGCGCGGCTCGCCGGCATCATGGCCCGCGGGACGCTCCCGGTGAACGCGCTCGCCGCGAGCCAGTGGGCCCGGGCGGAGAGCATCGGAATCGCGCAGCTCGAAGACGCCGCCGAGGACGGCGACGTCCGCGTGGCCAGCGGCCAGTGCGCCGCGGCGGCCCGGTGCGCGCGCGGCGCCGTGGCGTCGGCGCGAGCGACGCTGAGCCGGACCGTGGCCGTCGCCGGCGCCTCGTCCGACTTCAGCCTGGACGCGCTGCGCAAGTGGCTGCTGCTCGACCTGCTCACCGGCCACCCGCGGGAGCCGGCCGCGGGACCCGGCCCGGCGGACACCAGCGAGGCCTGGCAGCTGTACCGGGTCCTGCGGCTGGCCGGCACGGGCGACACGCTCAAGGCGCGCGCCGGGCTGCGCAGCCTGGCACGCCGGAAGGCCACCTGGTCCACGAGGGTGGATGCCCTGCTTGCGGAAGGGGCGATCGAGAGCCGCGCCCACCGTCTTCCGAGGGTGATCGAGCGGCTGGGTCCGATGGCCCGCACGCGCCGGCTCGAGGGGCGCGTGCTCCCCGACGACGTGGCCTATGCCTCGCGCTGGCTGGTGGCGGGCGCCTGGGCGAGCCTGGGCCGGGCGGACTCGGCGTGCTTCTACTACCGGCTGGCGCTGGAACGGGGCCGCGGCGACGACGTGCTGGTCTCGCGCACCCTCACGCTGCCCTTCGCGCTGCAGCGGGTGGTGGTGCTGGAAGCCCGGCTGGGGCGGCCGGCGGAAGCCCGCCGGCGGTGGCTCGAGCTGGAGGCGCTGGTGACGCAGCCGGACGCCGAGTTCCGCCCGCTGCTCGAGGAGGCCCGCAGCGCGGCCCTGGGGGTGGCCCGCCGCGAGACGTAGGGGCGCATGGCAATGCGCCCGCGAGGCGCCGGCGCCCGTGGGGGCGCATGGCAATGCGCCCCCGCGCCCATCCCGGGCGCACTGCCGTGCGCCCCTACCCGAAGACCAGCTCGCCCTTCCGGACCTCCAGCTTGACCTTCCCGCCCTCGCCGATCTCGCCGGCCAGGATCTTCATCGCCAGCGGGTTCTGCACCAGGCGCTGGATCTCGCGCTTCAGGGGCCGGGCGCCGTAGGTGGGGTCGAAGCCCGCGCGCGCCAGCAGCTCGGCCGCCTCGCGGGTCCAGGAGAGTTCCAGGCCGCGCGCCTCCAGCGCCGGGCGCAGCCGGCCGAGCTGGATCTCCACGATGGCCCGCAGGTCCTCCAGGGTGAGCGATTCGAAGATCACGATCTCGTCCAGGCGGTTCAGGAACTCCGGCCGGAAGTGGGCGCGCAGGATCTCCAGCATGCGCGCCCGGCGGGCGTCCCGCTCGTCCCGCCCGAAGTCGGCCAGCTCGGCCGAGCCGAGGTTAGAGGTCATGACGATCAGCGTGTTCTTGAAGTCCACCGTGCGGCCCTGGCCGTCGGTCATGCGCCCGTCGTCCAGCACCTGGAGCAGGGCGTTCATCACGTCCGGGTGGGCCTTCTCCACCTCGTCGAACAGCACCACCGCGTACGGCCGGCGGCGCACCGCCTCGGTGAGCGCGCCGCCCTCCTCGTAGCCCACGTAGCCGGGGGGCGCGCCGATGAGCCGGGCCACGGCGTGCTTTTCCATGTACTCGGACATGTCCAGGCGCACCATGGCGCGCTCGTCGTCGAACAGGAACTCCGCCAGCGCGCGGGCCAGCTCGGTCTTGCCCACCCCGGTGGGCCCCAGGAACAGGAACGAGGCCAGCGGGCGGTTGGCGTCCTGCAGCCCCGCGCGCGCCCGGCGCACCGCCTCCGAGACGGCCCGGACGGCCTCGCTCTGGCCCACCACCCGCTTTCCGATCCGCTCCTCCATGTGGACGAGCTTGTCCATCTCGCTCTCCACCAGGCGGGTCACCGGGATGCCGGTCCACTTGGCCACCACCTCGGCGATGTCCTCCTCGTCCACCTCCTCCTTGAGCATCTTCTGGTCCTTCTGCAGCCGGGCCAGCGCGTCGTTCTCCTCCGCCAGGCGCTTCTCCAGGCCGGAGATCACCCCGTAGCGCAGCTCGGCGGCCTGGTTCCAGTCGCTGCGGCGCTCGGCCTCCTCGGCCTTGACCCGCGCGCCCTCCAGCTCCTCCTTGAGGCCGCGGATGCGCGAGAGCGCGGTCTTCTCCTTCTCCCAGTGCGCGGTCAGGCCGGCCAGCTCGGCGCGCAGCTCCTCCATGTCCGCCTCCAGCCGCTTGAGGCGCTCGCGGGAGCCGGTGTCGGTCTCCTTGCGCAGCATCTCTCGCTCCACCGAGAGCTGGGTCAGGCGCCGCTCGCGCTCGTCAATCTCCACCGGGCGGCTGTCGATCTCCATGCGCAGCCGCGCGCCGGCCTCGTCCACCAGGTCAATGGCCTTGTCGGGCAGGAAGCGGTCGGCGACGTAGCGGTCGCTCAGGGTGGCGGCGGCCACCAGCGCGGCGTCCTTGATCCTCACCCCGTGGTGCACCTCGTAGCGTTCCTTGAGGCCGCGCAGGATGGCCACGGTGGCCTCGACCGAGGGCGGGGTGACCAGCACCGGCTGGAAGCGCCGCTCCAGGGCGGCGTCCTTCTCGATGTGCTTGCGGTACTCGTCCAGGGTGGTGGCGCCCACGCAGTGCAGCTCGCCGCGCGCCAGCGCGGGCTTGAGCAGGTTGGAGGCGTCCATGGCCCCCTCCGCCGCGCCCGCGCCCACCAGGGTGTGCAGCTCGTCAATGAACAGCACCACCGAGCCGGAGGCCGCCGCCACCTCGCGCAGCACCGCCTTCAGCCGCTCCTCGAACTCGCCGCGGTACTTGGCCCCGGCGATCAGCGCGCCCATGTCCAGGGCCATCACCCGCTTGTCCTTGAGGCTCTCGGGCACGTCCCCGCGCACGATGCGCTGGGCCAGGCCCTCGGCGATGGCGGTCTTGCCCACGCCCGGCTCGCCGATCAGCACCGGGTTGTTCTTGGTGCGCCGCGCCAGCACCTGGATCACCCGGCGGATCTCGTCGTCCCGGCCGATGACCGGGTCCAGCTTGCCGGCGCGCGCCAGCCGGGTGAGGTCGCGCGAGTACTTGGCCAGCGCCTGGTAGCCCTCCTCGGCGTTGGGGTCGTCGGCGCGGGCCGTGCCGCGCACCGCGCGCAGCGCCTGCAGCGCGCCGTCGGCGCTCACCCCGCGGGCGCGCAGGAACTTCCCGGTCTCGCCCGGCTCGGCCAGCAGCGCCAGCAGCAGGTGCTCCGAGGAGAGGTACTCGTCCTTGAGCTTCTCGCGCTCGGCCTCGGCCGCGTCCAGCACCTTGCGCAGGCGCGCGGAGAGCCCCGGCTCGCCCCCGCCGGAGGCGCGCGGGAGGCGCGCGAGCAGCGCCTTCTCGGCCTCCGCCGCCAGCCCGGCGGGCGCCGCGCCCAGCTTCTCCAGCACCGCCGGCACCACCCCGCCCTCCTGGCGCACCAGGGCCGCCAGCAGGTGGGCCGGCTCGATCTCGGGGTGGCCGGAGGAGGCGGCCAGCTGCTGGGCCTCCGCCAGCGCCTCCTGGGCCTTCACGGTGAATCGGTCGAGTCGCATGGAGGGTTCCCTCGGAGAGATTGCGGGCGCACTGCCGTGTGCCCCTACGGCGTTCTTTCCGGGCGCACTGCCGTGCGCCCCTGGATCATTCCATGAGGCGCACCGACAGGATCCGGTCGCCCTGCTGGATGCGGTCCACCACGTCCTGCCCCTGCTCCACCCGCCCGAAGATGGTGTAGCGCCCGTTCAGGTGGGGCTGGCTGGACTGGGTGATGAAGAACTGGCTGCCGCCGGTGTCCTTGCCGGCCAGGGCCATCCCGACGGCGCCCGGCGCGTAGCCCAGCTCGTTCATCTCGCACCGGATGGTGTAGCCGGGCCCGCCCTCGCCGTCGCCGCGCGGGTCGCCGCCCTGGATCACGAAGTTGGGCACCACCCGGTGCCAGGTGAGCCCGTCGAAGTAGCCGCGCGCGGCCAGCGCCGCGAAGTTGGCCACGGTGTTCGGGGAGCGGTCGCGCTCGAAGGCGATCCGGATGTCCCCGCGGCTGGTGCGCAGCACCGCCGCCTGCGGCAGCCGCGCGCCCGGCGGGCCCAGGAACCAGCCGGAGCGCCGCGCGGGCAGCGGCCGGTCCAGCGCCGAGTCCGGCACCGCCTCGAGCCCCGCGGCCTTGAGTCCGGCGGCGGCGGACGCGCGCACCCGCGGGTCGGGGTCGTCCAGCGCCAGCCGGAAGAGCCGCGCGCCGCGCTCCGGCCACAGCTTGGCGGCCGCCTCCACCGCGGCCTGCCGCGCGTCCACGTGGGCCTCCCCCGGCCACTTGAGGTACAGGCCGCGGAGGTCCTCGAAGTGCGCCGAGTCGCCGCTGTCGCCCAGCACCTGGGCGGCGGTGGCGGCCAGCAGGTCGTCGTCGCCGCGCAGCGCGCCCAGCACCATCGGGATGGCCGCGCCGTCGCGGATCGAGCCGAAGTAGCGCAGCGCGGCGCTCTGGACGCGCGGGCTGCCGCGCTCCGCGGCCCAGGTGGCGAAGGTCCAGGCGGCGGTGCACCGGCCCTCGCCGAGCGCTTCCAGCACCGCCGCCCGCACGAAGTCCAGGCTGTCCGCGAGGAAGGTCTTGCACGCGGCGAAGGCGCCCGCGCCCAGGGTGCGGGCCACCGCCACCCCGGCCGCCTGGCGGCAGCCGGCGACGGTGTCCCGCTCCAGGGCCTGGAGCGCAGGCACCGCCGGGTGGAGGCGCAGCGCGCCCAGCGCCGCGGCCGCGGTGAGCCGGACGTAGCCGGAAGAGTCCGACAGCGCGCGCACCAGCGCCGGCCCGGCGGCGGAATCCCCGACCGCGCCCAGCGCCGCGGCGGCGTTGACCCGCACCCGCCAGGCGGGGTCGGCCAGGGCGCGCCCCAGGGCCTCCACCGCGCCGGGGTCCTTCATGCGGCCGGCGGCGCGGGCCGCCATCATGCGCACCGTGGGGTCGGGGTCGGCCAGCAGCGGCTCCACCGCGGCCGGCGCGCGGCGGCTGCCGCTGCGCTCCAGCGCGTACACGCCGCGCCAGCGCATCCCGGGGTCGGGATCGGCCAGCAGCGGGAGGGTGGCGTCCACCGCCGAGGAGTCCTGGAGCCGCCACAGGCCCACGGCGGCTTCCGCGCGCACCTCGCGCGCCGGGTCGCGCAGCGCCGCGCCCAGCAGCGGCGCGGCCCGCCGCGAGCCCAGGCGCGAGAGCGCCTCCACCGCCCGCCGGCGCACCTCCGCCGAGGCATCCGCCGCCAGGCGGCCCAGCGGCTCCAGGGCGGCGCTGTCGCCGACGAGCCCGGCGGCGAAGGCCGCCCGGGCGCGGACCGCGGAATCGGCGTCCGCGAGGAGCGGCAGCAGCGCCGGCAGCGTCCGCCGCGCGCCCATCCGGCCGAGCGCCAGCGCCGCGCGGGCGCGCACCTCCGGCGCCGCGTCCGCCAGCCAGCCCGCGAGGCGCGGGTCGCCCGCCGCGCGCCGGTCCTCGACGTCCGCGATGGCGGCCAGGACCGAGTCCACGGGGGCCGCAGCCGCCGAAGGGCCCGGCGGATCGGGTCGAACGGCCGGGCGCGCCGAGTCCCCCCGAGGGCCAGCCGGGTCGGGTCGAACGGCCGGGCGCGCCGAATCCCACCGAGGGCCGGCCGGGTCGGGTCGGACGGCCGGGCGCGTAGCGATTCCGGCCGTCCGGCCCGATCCCGGCGGGCCCGACGCCGCGGCCGGCTGGCCCGAGGCCACCACCGCCCCGGCAAGCAGCAAAGCCGCGCCGAGGCCGGCGCGGCGGGTCCGAGCGACTCCCATCGCCGAGCGAACCTCGCGACTACTGGACCTTGATCATCTTGCCCATCTTCTCCAGCGTGCGGCCGCCGGAGCGGGCGGTGAGCTTGAACAGGTACACCCCGTTGGCGAGGGCGTCGCCGTCGCCGTCGCGCCCGTCCCACGCGAGCAGGTGGGTGCCGG
>DATKKS010000232.1:0-2315 GCA_035542815.1 Saccharimonadales bacterium (SeqCode)
GCGCGCGGCCGCGCCAGCGGTGTCGGTTGTCCCATGGTCCCCTCCTGCGTCGCGCCGGCGGCCGGCGGCCGAGGCGCCATCGCGGGCCCCGGTGGCCGGGGCTGGCGCGGGCGCTTCGCGCCGCGCCGCCCGCCACCGGGGCGGGGCGTTCTCACAGGCCCCGGCGGCCGGGGCTGGCGCGGGCGCTTCGCGCCGCGCCGCCCGCCGCCGGGGCGTCGCGTCCCCGGCCGCCGGCCGCCCGGCGCGCCCTCGACTCTACACGCTGGAGCGGCCGCAGGGGAATCCTGATAAGATGCGCGGGCGCGCGGGCGCCGGTGGCCGGCGCCGGCGCGCCAGGAGGAACCCGATTGAAGACCGTGCGCCTCGGCCGTACCGGCCTCAAGATCTCCGAGCTGTGCCTCGGAACCATGACCTTCGGCAACCAGTGCGACGAAGCCACCTCCAGGCAGATCCTGGACCGCGCCTGGGACGCCGGCGTGTACTTCCTCGACACCGCCGACATGTACCCGCTCGGCGGAGACCGCGCGATTCTGGGCCGCACCGAGGAGATCGTGGGCCGCTGGCTCAAGGACCGCGGCCGGCGGGACCAGTGCGTGCTGGCCACCAAGTGCCGCATCCCCATGGGCACCGGGCCCAACGACGGCGGGCTGTCGCGCCGCTACATCCTGCGCGCAGTGGAGGCCTCGCTCCGGCGCCTGCAGACCGACTCCATCGATCTGTACTACTCCCACTCGTCCGACCCCGAGACCCCCATCGAGGAGACGATGGACGCGTTCGACCGCCTGGTGCGCGACGGCAAGGTGCGCTATCTGGGGGCCTCCAACTACCAGGCGTGGGAGTTCGCCCGCGCACTGTGGGCCAGCGACCGGGGCGGCCTGCACCGCTACGACGCCCTGCAGCCGCGCTACAACGCGCTGTTCCGCTACATCGAGCAGGACACGCTCCCGCTGTGCCGAGACCAGCAGGTGGCGGTGATCCCCTACAACCCGCTGGCCGGCGGGCTGCTCACCGGGCGGTACCGCACCGGGCAGGAGGTGGAGCCGGGGACGCGCTTCGCGCTGGGCGGGGTGACCCGGGCGGGGGAGATCTACCGCAACCGGTCCTGGACCGCGGCGCACCTGCAGGCGGTGGAGAAGCTGGCCACCTTCTTCAACGCCCGCGGCAAGCAGCTGGGGACCGCGGCGGTGGCGTGGGTGCTGGCGCAGCCGGGGATCACCGCGGTCATCCTCGGGGCCAGCAAGCCCGAGCAGCTGGAGACGAGCCTGGCGGCGGCGGAGATGCAACTTGACGCGGAGGAGCGCGCGGCGCTGGACGCCGCCTGGTGGGGGCTGCCGCGGGATCCGAATCCGGGGACGGCGCTGAGGTAGCGGCGCGGGCGCGGGGCCTAACCCACCCGCTCCATCGCCTCCATCCGGCAGGCGAGCGCCTCGTCCAGCTCGGATCGGAGTTCGTCCCGGCCGGACTCGAACATCAGGCGGTCATAGATCGGAATCGCCTCGTCCAGCGACTTGAGAGCGTCGTGGACCTGGCTGCGGAGGAGCTGCACCTGCCCCAGGCGGGTCAGCGCGCGCGCCAGCTCGGCAGCCAGCTCGCCGATCCCCGAGCGCCCGACCCAGGGGCGCAGAACCGAGACCGCGCCGCGGCAGGGGTCCAGCGCCTCGCAGCCCCGACCCAGATGGATGAGGGTGACCCCCAAGAGGCTCATGGCGCGGGCGCGCGCGGCGGCGTCGGCGGCGCTCCCCGCATCCTGCCGGCCGTCCAGCAGCTCGCGCGCCCGCTCCAGGCACGCCAGGGAATCCTCTTGGTGACCGGCGCCGTCCAGCGCCCGGCCCTTGCAGGTCAGCACTTCCGCACGCAGGGGCGCGAGCCGCGCGGGCGGGCCGGGAATCCGCGCCGCCAGCAGCTGGAGGATGGCGTCGCAGGCCAGCACGCACTCGTCGAAGTGCCGCGCGTCGGCCAGCGCCTCGGCGCGATCCAGCACCGCGCGCCCGATCTCCAGCAAGTCCTCGACGTCATCCCCCGTGGAGGGGCCGAACTCGCGCGGCCGTTCCGGCGGTGCTCCGGCCGGCCTGGGGCGCACGCCAGCCAGCCCGGGGGCGCTCGCAGCGGAGCGGCCCCGCCCACGGGGTTGCCATCGCTTCCCAGCGGATCCGGTCACCGGCTCTCCTCCCGAGCATCTGAGGTGGCTATCTGGAACGCGGGTCAGGGGGCGGACGCCCCCTGCCCACGTCCACAGCTCGCAAAGCACTGCCCTGAGGAGGCAGTTGGGGCGGCGAGAGCTTCACCGCCAGAAGTGAATGATTAGCATCAGATGT
>DATKKS010000233.1:0-7222 GCA_035542815.1 Saccharimonadales bacterium (SeqCode)
GTGCGGCCGGAACGCGCGCCTGCGGCGGAGTCTGCAGGCGCGCTACGAGAACGCCGAGGAGCGCGAGGGCCGCATCGCCATCCGGGGTTTCGTGCGCGACGTGGACCGGCTGATGGACGCGGCCTCGCTGGTGGTGAGCAAGGCCGGCGGCCTCACCACCGCCGAGAGCCTGGCCAAGCGGCGCCCGATGTTGATCCTGGACCCCATCCCCGGGCAGGAGGAGCGCAACTGCAACTACCTGGTGGAGGCCGGCGCGGCCATTCGGCTGGAGAGCGTGGAGGAGGTGGGGGGCCGGGTGCGGGAGGTGCTGGGCCCGGCCGGCCGGCTGCCGCTGATGGAGGCCTCCGCCTCGCTGATCTCACGCCCGCTGGCGGCGCGGACGGTGGCGGAGCTGGTGGCCGGGGGAGTGGACGCGAACGGGCGCTGAGCTGCCGGCGGCGGAGCCGGGCGCGCCGGCGGGCGCGTGCCGGCTCCGCGCCCCGCACAACAAGAACCCCCGCCCGCGTGAGCGGGCGGGGGTTCGGCGTTGACGAACCTTGCGCGCTTGGATGCCTAGGAACGCTTGCGAAGCAGGGCGCCGCCCAGGAGGGCCATGCCCGCCAGCAGCAGCGTGGACGGCTCCGGAATCGGCGTCTTGCCACAGGCCACGTCGTCCAACCCACTCCCAAAGTCCTTCAGCATGATCGGAGTGGGGGTGGCCGCCTTCAGGTCCAAGTAGACCATCGGCCCACTGTTCACGGCCGCGAAGAAGTTGCCGTCGTCATCGGAGTGGATGCCGTCAAAGTGGTCCAGCCACGGGAACGGCGGAATCAGGCTGGTGCAATCCCACGAGCGAACCACTGCCGGACCGCCCACGGCGTCGAGGTCGATCTCCTGGATGATCCGCCCGCCGACCGCGAAGAGGTGGCCCGTGTAGTTGTCCAACCACAGGGCGTGCATGTCCGCGGTGGAGCCCGCCACCGGCAGCAGAGTGCCCGTGTTCGTGGCCAAGTTGATGGTGAACAGCCTGCCGCCACCGAACTCGTTGCCGTCCGAGGCGTACAGGATGCTGTTGCGAACGGCCATGCCTGACACCATGGACATGCCCGAAATCACGCGGTTGTCCACGTTGTGCGAGCTGACCCCGACCAGGGCGAGGGAGTTGGGCACCGGACCCTCGTAGCCGCTCGTCAGGATAATCCCCTCGGGCGTCACGCCGCCGGGCTTCCCGGGCACCGGGTCGCCCGGCTTGAAGGCCAGGAGCAGCGACCCGTTGACGATCGGCTGGCTGCTGAAGGTGGAGTACCCTCCCGGCACGACGCCAACCTCATAGATTGCGTTCGACAGCTGTCCGCCGATCAGGAGTCTGGAATCGTCCAGCGGGTTGAAGATGATGCCGTCGGCACCTGGCAGCTGACCCGCCAGGTCGATCAGGCCTCCGCAGATGTTGTTCACCACGTCCGTGCGGTACACGTGGTGAGTGATGAAATCCGTGGTGTACAGGCTGCCCGTGTAGGTAGCCATCGCGGGGACCGCGGCCAGCACGCCACAGGCCACGATCGCGCTCAGTAGGATCTTGCGCATAGGTTCATCTCCTCCCGAACAAGGGGGTGGGGCTAATTCGCCTGCGCTTCACCACCCAGACACGCGCCGCGCGGAGTCCCTCCCGAGGTCCGCGCCACGGCGCTGGCGGCTAACAATCTGCGGCCCAGGTCCAAGCCTGAGGATTACATATTAGCACTTCCGAGTCCGTTGTCAAAAGACTTTTTTCAATGTCTCCTGCGATCTTCGTGGCGGCCGGTGTGGATGTCTAACGCGTTGTCATGGATACAGTTGCCAGACTACATCGCGAGCGAGTCCGGCTCCCCCGAGCAGTTCCGATTCCGCTCTAGCAGGTGCGACGGCGATCGCGCTGTGACGGGCCTGTTCTCAATCTCCTCGGCTCCGGCTGGCCGCCTGCCGATCTCTCCGGGAGCCCGGGGTGCGGTACACTCATGGCGTGGGTACCCCACCTGGCGGCCGGGCCGCGGTCCACCCTCGAACTGGAGATTTGCTTGCACCCCAGCGCCCCGCTCCCCCAGCCTTCCGCGCCGGCCCCCCTGGCGGCCTTTCCGGCGGACCCGGGCGCGCCCGCCCCGGCCCCCGACCGCGAGACGCTGCGGCGGCGCGGCCGCCGCCTGGAGTGGCTCACGCTGGCGCTCAGCGCCGGCGAGGCTGCGGTGGGGATCGCCGCCGGGCTGCGCGCCGACAGCGTGGCCCTGCTGGGTTTTGGTCTGGACAGCCTGATCGAGATGGCCTCCGCGCTGGTCCTGCTGTGGCGCTTTCTGCCGGCCCGGCCCGGGGGAGCCCGGTGGCTGAGCGAGCGCCAGGCGCTGCGCCTGGTGGGGATCTGCCTGTTCCTCCTGGGAGCCTACGTGGCCTGGCAGGCGGTCGCCGACCTGTGGCTGCGCGCCCGGCCCGAGCGGAGCCCGGTGGGGATGGCGCTGGCGGTGGCCTCGCTGGTGGCCATGCCGCTCCTGGCGCGCGCCAAGCGGCGGGTGGCCGCGCCCCTGCACAGCGCGGCGCTCCGGGCCGACGCGCTGCAGGCGGACGTGTGCGCCTGGCTCGCCGCGGTCACGCTGGCGGGGCTCTCGCTCAACGCGGTGCTGGGGTGGTGGTGGGCGGACCCGGTGGCGGCCCTGTGCATGGTGCCGCTCATCGCCCGCGAGGGGGTCCGGGCGCTGCGCGGCCAGGCCTGCGGCTGCGCGGGCTGTGAGCTGGACTAGGGGGCGCGGGGGACCCCGGCCGGCGCGCACGCCTCGATGGGCGCGCCCCGCCGGCGGCCCCTACTTGGTGGCGACCACGGTGATGCTCTGGGCCGCCCCCTCCTCCGAGGCGCCGAAGGCGAACTCCTGGGTGCGGGTGATGAGCACCTCGCGGAAGCCGGCGGCCCGGACCAGCCTCAGGTAGTCCTCCCGGTCGAGGGCGCGCACCACGCACCCGATGTAGGCCTGGATGTCCCGGCGCACCTCGGGCGAGAGGCTGCCGCGGGTGACCACGTCCCCGATGGCCGCCCGGCCCCCGGGCCGCAGCACCCGGTGGATCTCGGCGTAGGCACGGGTCTTGTCGCTCACCAGGTTCAGCACGCAATTGGAGATCACCAGGTCCACCGAGGCATCCGCGACCGGCAGCGCGTCGCCCGCGGCGCGGTTGAATTTCGCGGTGGAGTAGGCCGAGGCCCGCGCGGCGATGCGCGTGCGCTCCAGCGCCACCTCGGTCAGGTCCTCGCCGATCAGCAGGCCGTCGTCCTGCACCCGCCGGCCGGCCTGGAAGCAGTCCGTCCCGCCCCCGCAGCCGAGGTCCAGCACCACCGCCCCCTCCGGCACGTCCACGTCCCCCAGCGGGTAGCTGCAGCCGGTGCCCAGCACCGCGCCGGCGGGCACCTCGGCCAGCGTCCCGGGCTCCACGTCCATCGGGCCGGCGGCGGCCAACAGGGCCTCGTCCGAGGCGCACCCGTCGCCCTGGGCCAGCTGCGAGTAGCGCGGGCGCAGCTCCCGCGGCCCGCCGGCGGGCGCGGGCTGACCGGGGCGTGGGGCCGCGCCCGGGTGTTTCGGCTTCCTGGTGCTCATCGCGATCTCCTTACCGGCCCCGGCCGGCGCTCGAACTCCTGGGTTCAGGATACCGCCGGGGGCGCCTCGGCGAAAGCCGCCTCGGCCCACGCCGGCGCGTGCCCCTTGCGGATCACGCAGCGGAAGCCGCGGGCCTCGCTGCGCAGATCCGGCGCGGCCCCCGCGCGGAAGCTCGAGGTGACCCCGTTCTCGCCCGAGGTGAACGCCCCGCCGCGCACCGAGTAGCGCCCGGTGGGCCGGTTCACGCCCGCCGCCAGCTCCTCGGCGCTGGCCGCCCCGCCCGCCACCATCTCGTAGATCTCCTTCACGAACCGGTCCCGGCACATCTCGGCCACGTTCCCGTTCATGTCGCACAGGCCCCAGGGATTGGGCTTCTTCTGCCCCACCGGGTGCGGGGCGCCGCCGGCGTTGCCCGAGAACCAGGCGGCGTCCGGGTCCCACTCCTCGCCCCACGGGTAGCGCGCGGCGGTGCCGGCACGGCAGGCGCACTCCCACTCGGCCTCGCTGGGCAGCTCCGCGCCCACCGTCTCGGCGTACTTCCGCATCTCGTTCCAGGTCAGGAACACCACCGGGGTCTTCTCGCCGCCCTCCGCGGAGATGGCGTCGTTGACCGCCGGGTGGCGCACCTCGAGGTCGGTCAGGCCGTGCGGATCGCGCGCCTTGCGCGGGGTGGGCATGTACCGTGACGGGACCACCTGGGCGCGCGCCGCGCAGAACTCGCAGCTCTTGTCGTGGCCGGCGTGCGCGGCCATGAACTGCTCCCAGGTCACCGGGTACTTGTCGATCAGGAAGGGCTCCAGCGTGACCGCCACCGGCGGCTGCTCGGCGGGCCCGCCGCTCGCGCCGCCCATGGTGAAGGTCCCGCCCGGCGCCAGCACCATCACCGCGCCGTCCAGGCTGCGCCGGAATTCGGGCCGGCCCTGGGCGTTGGGCCCCAGCGGCTCCAGCCGCGGCCCGGTGTCGCGCGGGGCGGCCGCCGCGCCCTCCGCGCCGGCCGCCTCGGGCAGGCTCCAGTCCCCCGCGGGGAAGGCGCCGCCCGCGCCGCCCAAGAGCCCGGCCAGCTCGGCCAGGCTCGCGAAGCGCTCCCGCGGGTCGCGCGCCAGCAGCCGCTGGAGCAGCGGCCGGGCCGCCTCCGGGGCGGGGGCCAGGTCCACGTCACGGGTCATGATCGCCGCGATCACCTGGCGCACCGAGCCGGTGAAGGGCGGGCGCCCCACCAGCATCTCGTAGAGCACCGCGCCCAGGGAGAACAGCGTGGCCTTGGCCCCCGGGCCGGCCTCGTCCGCCTCCGGCGCGGTGTAGGCGGCCAGCGACAGGCAGGTGGGCACCCGCTGGGTGTCGTACAGCAGCGGCAGGTAGTAGTCGTCCAGGCGCGCCCCGTCCTGGCGCACGCACACCGCCTCGGGGTACACCGTCGGCAGCGGCAGGCCGCGGGCCTCCAGGGTCTGCAGGCAGCCGGCCAGGTCGCGCAGGTACTCGAACGCCCGTTCCGGGCCCAGCGCGCCCTCGGCCAGGCGCTCGCGCAGCGTGGTGCCGGCCAGCTCGGTCAGGATCAGCACGTCGCCGCCCCCGGAGGAGTTCTGCTTGAAGTCCAGCAGCGTCAGCAGGCCCACCGAGAACGGCTCGCCCACCGCGGACAGCCGCTCCGCCAGCGGCCCGCCTTCGGGCGAGACCGACTTCAGGCTCAGCCGGACTCCCGACTCCGGCGCCACAACGTACTGCTCGTAGACCTCGTTGCGCCGCACCCCCAGCTCGACCTTGTACTCGCCGAAGGGCTTCTTGCCGCTGCCGTAGCGGTAGCCGGCTTCGCCGTTACTCAAGCTTCACCACCACCTGGCCGCCCTCCACGCCCACCACCGCCTTGTGGCCGGCCGGGCTGTCCACGCCGATCAGCAGCTTGGCCAGCGGGCTCATCACGCGCTCGTCAATGACCCGGGCCACCGGCCGCGCGCCCATCTCCGGGTCGTATCCGTCGCGGGCCAGGATTTCGCGGGCCTCCTTGGAGATGTCCAGCTGCACCTTCTGCTCCTCGAGCAGCTTGCCCACGTTGTTCTTGAGCTGCAGGTCCACGATCCGGCCCACCTGCTCCGCGTCGAAGCGGTGGTAGATCACCAGCTTGTCGAAGCGGTTCACCAGCTCGGGGCGCATCCCCGAGGCGATCAGCCGGTCGCGCAGCTCCTTGTCGTCCACCGCCTTGCCGCGGGCGTCGTGCTCCCCGATCCACGCCCCGCACAGGTTGCTGGTCAGGATCACCACGGTGTTGGAGAAGTCCACCAGGCGGCTCTGGCCGTCGGTCAGCCGGCCGTCGTCCAGCACCTGCAGCAGCGGGTCCAGCACCTGGGGGTCGGCCTTCTCGATCTCGTCGAACAGGATCACCGAGTAGGGCCGCCGCAGCACCGCGTTGGTGAGCGCGCCGCCGGCCTCGTAGCCCACGTAGCCGGGGGGCGGGCCGGTGAGGCGGGCCACCGTGTGCTCGCCCTTGAACTCGCTCATGTCGAACCGGATCATGGCCTTCTCGTCGTTGAACAGGAAGGCCGCCAGGGCCTTGGCCAGCTCGGTCTTGCCGGTGCCGGTGGGCCCCAGGAACAGGAACCGGCCCACCGGGAGGTTCCGGCGCTTGAGCCCGGTGCGGCCGCGGCGCACCGCGTCGCCCACCGCGGAGACGGCGTCCTCCTGGCCGATGATGCGCTCGTGCAGGTAGTCCTCGATGCGGGCCAGCCGCTCGCGCTCGTCGGCCATCATGCGGTGCACCGGGATGCCGGTGCGGATGGACACCCTCCGGGCCACCTCGGTCTCGCCCACCTCGCGCCGCACCTCCTGGGCCTGCTTCAGCATCTCGGTCTGCAGCGCGGGGCCGGCGGCGTCGGCCCGCAGCAGCCCGCGGTCGCGCAGTGCGCGCTCCAGCTGCGCCACCGGGTCCTCGCCGGGGGCCGCGGGAGGCGGCGCGCCGGCGGCGTCCCCCGCGGCCGCGGGCTTCGCCTCGGGCGCCGCCGGGGCCGCCGCGGGCGCCTCCAGCAGCGGCTTCGCCAGCGCGCACATCTCGCAGAAGATGCGCACGTCGGCGGCGGCCTCGTCCACCAGGTCCACCGCCTTGTCGGGCAGGAAACGGTCCGGGATGTACTTCTTGGACAGCCGCACCGCCGCGTCGAGCGCCTCGTCCTGGATCTTCACGTCGTGGTGCTTCTCGTACTTCTCGCGCACCCCGCGCAGGATGGCCACCGCCGCGTCCAGCGACGGCTCCTCGATGTCCACGCGCACGAAGCGCCGCGCGAAGGCGGCGTCGGCCTCGATGTGCTTGCGGTACTCGCCCACGGTGGTCGCGCCCAGCACGCGCAGCTCGCCGCGCGCCAGCGCCGGCTTCAGGATGTTCGCGGCGTCCATGCCGCCGCCCCCGCCGCCCGCGCCCAGCAGCATGTGGATTTCGTCCACGAACAGCACCACGTTGTCGGCCGCGGACAGCTCCGCGAGCAGCTTCTTGAGCCGCTCCTCGAACTCGCCTTTGTACTTGGCGCCCGCGATGAGCGCCGGCAGGTCCAGCGCCAGCAGCCGGCAGCTCTTGAGGAAGTCGGGCACGCGCCCGTTCACGATGGCCAGCGCCAGCCCTTCCACGATGGCGCTCTTGCCCACCCCCGGCT
>DATKKS010000234.1:0-7256 GCA_035542815.1 Saccharimonadales bacterium (SeqCode)
GCGCGGGACGGGGCTTGGCAGCTTTCATGGCTCGCTCCTCCAAGGTGCCGCGGGTCTCGCTACAGGTGTGCCAGGACGGCGTCGGTCATCTGCTGCGTGCTGGCCGCGCCGCTGCGGATGGCTTCCGGCCCGCCCGGGATGCGCAGCATGTCGTAGGTGCGCACCCGGCCCTCCTTCACCACCGCCGCGACCGCCTCGCGCACCCGCCGGGCCGAGGCCGCCTCGCGCACGTGGTCCAGCATCTGGGCCGCGGACAGGATCATGGCGATGGGGTTCACGATGGAGGGCCGGAGTTCCTGGTACTTGGGCGCGGAGCCGTGGGTGGGCTCGAACACCGCCACCTCGTCGCCGATGTTGGCGGAGGAGGCGAACCCCAGCCCGCCCACCAGCCCGGCGAAGGCGTCCGACACGATGTCCCCGAACAGGTTGCTGGCCACCACCACCCCGTAGTGCTCGGGGTTCTTGGTGAGCCACATCATCATGGCGTCAATGTTGTCGGTGCCCAGCTTGATCCCCGGGTACTCGGGGGCCATGGCCTTGGCCACCTCCTCGATGAGGCCGGAGGTCTCGCGCAGCACGTTGGGCTTCTCGCACACCGTCACCGACTTGTAGCCGTGCTGGCGGGCGTGGTCGAAGGCGGCGCGCACGATGCGCTCGCTGGCCTGCCGCGTGATGCAGCGCACCGCGATCGCCAGGTCCTTGCCCGGAACGTCCTTGAACGGGGCGAACTTCTTGTGGGCCGCCAGCGCCGCGCGCACCTCGGCCGGCGGGTCGGTCCACTCCACGCCCGCGTACAGCCCCTCGGTGTTCTGGCGGAACACCACCGCGTTCACCGCCGGCTCCTCGAAGCCGCCCGAGGCCGTCCGGCGGACGAAGTTCAGCGGGTTGCCCGGGTAGGCGATGCACGGCCGCACGCAGATGTCGAGGTTGAACCGCTGGCGCATCCCCACGATGGGGCTGAAGTAGGTGAGGCCCTTGCCCTGGAGCGCCGGGGACAGCTCCGCCTCGGAGGCCTTCTTGGGCTTGGAGGTGATGGCGCCGAACAGCCCCAGCCGGTGCCGGCGCAGCAGCTCCACGGTGCGCTCGGGCAGCGCGTTGCCCTCGTTCACCCAGCAGTCCCAGCCGATGTCGGCGTGGACGTAGTCCGCGTCGAAGCCCACCTTCTGGAGCACCCGCACCGCCTCGGGCAGCACCGTCTTGCCGATGCCGTCCCCGGGCATGGTCACCACCGTGTGTTTCGCCATCTCCGCCTCCTCCCAGGCGCGCCGCGCAGGCGGCGCGAACGTTCCAGGGGGCGCACTGCCGTGCGCCTCTACCTCTTGTCCTGCAGCTTCCTCGCCACCAGCTTCTCCACCCCGCCGGCCACCACCAGCGACTGCGGCACGCTGCCCAGCGGCGGGAACCGGAAGGTGCGGCCGCGCCAGGCCACCGCGCCGGTCCGGAAGTCGATGTCCAGCGCCTCGCCCGGCAGCAGCGTCTTCTTGCCCGCGGCGATGTCCGCCGCGAACGCCTCCTTGAGCGCGCGGACCAGCTCGGGGGCCTCGACGCACAGGAAGCCGTTGTTGAAGGCGTTCCGGAGGTAGGTCTGCGAGAAGCTCCCCGCGATCACCAGGGGAATCCCCTTGGCCTGCAACGCGGTCACCGCCTGCTCGCGGCTGGAGCCGGTGCCGAAGTTGAAGCCGCCCACCAGCACGTCGCCGGCGCGGGTCAGCTTCCCGAACTCCGGGTCGTAGTTCTGCATCACCACTTCGGCCATCATCTCGCGGGTCATGTCCTCGCGGTAGGTGTAGTCCTTGCCGTAGATGCCGTCGGTGTTGAGGTTGTCCTGGGGCGCGAACACCAGCCGGCCCCGCAGCCGCTCCGGGAAACCGGGCAGGATCTCCACCGTCTCGCCGCCGGCCGGGGCCGCCGCCAGCGCCTGGAAGCGCCGCGCGGGCGCCTGGCCGGAGGACTCCGCGGGCCCGGTGATGTGGCCGGCCACCGCCGAGGCGGCCACCACCTCGGGGCTGGCCAGGTAGCACTGGGCGTCGCGCGAGCCCATGCGGCCCTTGAAATTCCGGTTGGTGGCGGAGATGCCCACCTCGCCCGGCTCCAGGAGCCCCGCGCCCAGGCCGATGCACGGGCCGCAGCCCGCGGTGAGCGGCTTCGCGCCGGCCTCCAGCAGCGTCTTCCACGCGCCGCTGCGCTCGGCGGCCGCCTGCACCTCCGCGCTGGCCGCGGCCACGTAGAACTGCACCCCGTCGGCCACCCGCCGGCCGCGCACCACCCGGGCGGCCGCCTCCAGGTCCGAGAGGCGCGAGTTCACGCACGACACCAGGTAGGCCTTGTGGATCCGGACCTGGCGCCGCGCGACCTCCGCCAGCGAGGCCATCACCTGCACCGTGTCGGGGCCGGAGACGTGCGGCGTCACCTCGCCCAGGTCCAGCGTGATGCGCGCGGCGTACGCGGCGTCGCGGTCCGCCGCCGGCGGGTTCTTGGCCCACCCGGCGAGGTCCGCCTGGGTGTAGCGCTCCACGCCCCGGGCCTGGAGCGCCGCGTGGCGCGCCCGCAGGTACTCGAGGGTGACGCCGTCCACCGGGAAGATGCCCGCCAGCGCGCCCCACTCGGTGCTCATGTTGGCGATGGTCAGCCGCTCGTCCATGGACAGGCTCGCCACCCCCGGCCCGCTGAACTCCACCACCGCGTTCAGGACCTCCTCGCGGTTGTACAGGCCGCACAGGGTGATGATCACGTCCTTGCCGGTGGCGCCGGGGGACAGCCGGCCGTTCAGCACCACCTGGACGGTGGGCGGGATCTGCCACCAGAACTCCCCGGTGGCCCACACCGCGGCCGCGTCGGTGCGCACCACCGGCGTGCCCAGCGCGCCCAGCGCGCCGTAGGTGTTGGAGTGCGAGTCGGAGGCCACCACCAGCGAGCCCGGCACCACGTAGCCCTGCTCCACCATGATCTGGTGGCCGATGCCGGTGCCGGCGGGGTAGAAGTCCACCCCGTGCTCCTTGGCGAAGGCCTCGATGGAGCGGTACTTCTTGAGGTTGTCCTCGGCGGTGTTCTGGATGTCGTGGTCGAGCGCGAACACCGGCTGGCGGGGGTCGCGGATGCGCGGCGCGCCGATGGACTTGAACTTCTTCATGACCGCCGAGGTGTTGTCGTGGGTCATGATGTGGTGGGGCCGGAGCGACACGAAGTCGCCGGCGCGCAGCGGCCGGTCCGGTCCCTCCGCCAGGTGGGCCTGGCAGATCTTCTCGGCTAGGGTCTGGCCCATTCCTCAGTTCTCCATGCTTGGGGCCGGCGCGATGACCTCACGGCCGGACGCTCCGCCCCGCGCGTCGTGCGCGTTGCCTCGCGGAGCCGGCGCCGTGACCTCACGGCCGGACGCTCCGCTCCGCGCGTCCTGCGCTCCGCCTCGCTCGTCTCGCGGCCGGTTCCGCCGTCCTGGCTCCACGTCGGCCGCTCCACGCCGGCCTTAGAGGTCATGGCGCCGGCTCCGAAATCAGCGATCTGCCCGGGCGAGAGCCATCAGCTCGGCCACCGACTTCATCTTCTCCAGGCCCCACACCGCGTCCTTCAGCTTGCGGCGGGCGGGGGGGGTCATCACCGGGTCGGCCAGCGCGTCGAACTTCTCCTCGATCTCGGCGTCGGAGAGCGGGTTGCGCGGGTCGCCCTTGGGGTAGTCCAGCTGGCGCTTGTGCTGCTTCCCGTCGGTGGTGTGGATGGTCACGATCACCCGCTGCAGCTTGGGGAACAGCTTCTCCACCTCGGGGTCGGCCACCACTTCGACCTTCTTCAGCTGCGCGCGGATCGCCGGGTCCATGATCTTGGCGTCGGTGAACTGCAGCGGCGTCACCTGGCGCTCGGCCAGCGCGGCGGCGATCACGTACGGCAGCGAGTGGTCGGCGGTCTCCTTGTTGTGCGGGTCGTACTTGCTGGGGTCGCTCAGGATGTCGGCCGCCCGCGCCAGCGAGCGGATGTGCACCTTGGCCACCTGGTCCGGCTTGAGATCGTGCTCCTTGACGATGTCCAGCACCGCCGAGATGGGCGCGTGGGTGAGGGCCTCGGTGGGGAAGGCCTTCATCCCGCAGCGCGGGATCCGCCAGTCGCGGCCCAGCCCCTCGGTCAGCACCTCCAGCCTCCACTGGTGGCCGAACACCTTGACCAGCCCCTCCTTGCCGTCGAGCACGTGCTCCGGGCCGGTGTAGCCGCGCTCCGCCAGGAGCGCCGCCAGGACCCCCTGCTGGGTGGCCATCGGGTCCGCCGTGTTCTTCATCATGGTCAGCTTGCCGGCGGTGATCGCGCCCAGCGTGCAGCCGTGACAGCCGGAGATCCCGACGGCGTGCTGGATCTTCTCCCACGGGAGGCGCAGCGCGCGGCCGGCCACGATGGGGGAGACGAACGCGGTCAGCGTGGCGTGGTGCCAGCCGTACTCGCGCACCCCCGGGACGCCCGTCTCGCACAGGCGCATCTCGAACTCGTGGCCCAGCACGATCCCCACGATCAGCTCGCGGCCGTCGCTCCCGGAGCGCTCGCAGCCGGCCATGGCGGCGGGGATGATGTCGGTGGGGTGCGAGGGGTCCGCCTGCCAGTAGATGTCGTTGTAGTCCATCACCCGGATCATGAGCGCGTTGGCCAGCGCGGCGCTCACCGGGTCCACCCGCCGGCCGCTGCCGATCACGGTGGCCTGGCCCGGGCCGGCCACCTCGGCCAGCGTCTCCAGCGCGATCTTCACGTCGTGCTGGCGGTAGCCGCCCAGCGCGCAGCCCAGCGAGTCCAGCAGGTAGCGCTTGGCCTGGTACACCGGCTCCTGCGGGATGTGGTCGAACTCCAGCCCGGCGGCCCAGCGGGCCATCGTGGCGGTGATGGTTTCCTTGGCAGTGTCGGGGATGGCGGTCATTGCGCGTCCTCTTCTATCGCTTCAGGTTCTTGGGGTCCTTGAACGGCAGGAAGCTCATGAAGTCGGCGTGGTGGACGATGAAGGCCTCGGTGCTGCGCTTCACCAGGTCGCCCTCGCCGGCGTGCGTGGCGATGATGTGGCACACGGCGTCCGGCACGCCGCACATCATGGCCACCCCGACGCCGGTGAACGGGTGGCGCAGCAGCTCGCCGCGCTCGCTCTGGCGCGGCTTCCCGTCCTGAATCTCGTATTCCAGGATCTTCCCCACGTCCGCCAGGATGGCCCCTGCGATCACCGTGTCCAGGTCGATCGGGAGCGACGGGCCCAGGAACTCGCGCATCACCTCGGCCGACCGGCGGGCGATGTGGACCACGCAGCGCTTGTGCTCCATGAAGGTCACCGGGCAGTTGGGGACGAGCAGGGTGAACGGGATGGTGAGCAGATCGGCGGGCTTTAGGGGACTCAGGTCGAAGGCCTTGACCCAGGTGTCGAGCGTCCGCTTCCGGAGGTCCGGATCCTGGATCCACTCCAGCTCCGGCCACAGCCGGGCGACTTCGTCTTTCATGGCGGCGTACCTCCCCGGGGGGCTCGGGGCCCCCGCCCCGACATCCCGCAACCCCGGTAACTCTAGTGTTTGCAGGCGGTGTTGTCGAGGGGGGGTGGGAGCGCTTCCGGTCCCGCGTCAGCGCTCAGTTTCCCTTTGACTTGGATGGTGTCTGACTGCAAAGATCGCGATGAACTTCTCACATAGTGCTACCCCCCGGAGAAAGGCGCCTATGGAAGGCTCTCGGGCTCCCGCCCGTGGAGTTGCGGCCATCTCCGCACCTCTTTTCCCCATGCAGCTCGTTTGGGGGCGGTTGGGCACACCCGCGGGCGGACCAGCGGCCGGCGACGCCTCCCTCAACATGGACGCCCGGGGACCGGCCGCGGGAGTTCCTGCGCCACTCCTTTGCCACCCACCTGCTGGAGGCCGGCTGCGACATCCGGACGATGCAGGAGGTGCCGGGGCACCGCGACGTCAGCGCCACGATAATCTGCACCCATGTACTGAACCGCGGGGGCCGGGGCGTGAAGAGTCAGATGGATGGGTTGTATGGGGTATGGGGAGCTGGAGGCTGCCGCCCGCGCCGCGGGCGTGCGTTGCGGATATTGCCGGGCGGCATATCCGGATACGTGGGCCCGCTCGGAGTCGTGGAAGCCAGTGGCGCGCGGTGAGTTGACGCGTCTGGCGGGAAGCAGGCTGCCCTGCTACAGGGGCGGATAGCTGGTCGGTATTGGACTACCTGGAACCTGATACTCTCAGTTAGACGGCATGACGATGGGAACCGACGACTGGCGCGCTGAGCTAAAGCTACTGGCAACGGAGGCGACGCAGCGATTCCTGGTTGTCGACGGTGCTGCTCTGACCTCCAGCATTTCGAACCTCAAGGGGAACCTCTCGGCAGAGCTCGACGTGCTCGCCGCGGCATTCGAACAGAACATCTCCGCGGTCGGAGCGACCGTAGGCATGCCGGTAACGTTGGCATTGGCTGCGTCCGAAGGAAGTCATTGGCAACGCATCCATACGGCGGAGCGCATTCGCGCCCGTGCGCTAGATGCAGAGCCGGGCGAAGACACGGACGCTCTAGAAGCTAGAAGAGCATCGCATGCACGCGAGGGCGCGTCAAAGCGAATGCATGACTTCGCAACTTCGCCAGACGGTCGTGGTGCGCTTGCGGCTGACGCCTGTCGGTTCCTCCTGAGGGCGCTCAGCTCTGCCGACCTCAGCGAAGCGGCCAACGAGCTCCTGAGGCAGGGCGTTGTGCTGACATGGTCGGCACTGGAAATGCTGTCCAGAGATCTCTTCGAAACGATGTTGAACGCTAGTCCCACACGCATACTCACGATTCTTCGAGAACCAACGGCGAAGCACCGCCTCCAGTCGAAGTTCACGCTCGAAGAACTCGCGACGGCCGGCTTCAATTTGTCAGCCTCCCTCGGATCACTTCTGCCATCGCGGCAGGATTTCAGCGATTTCGCTACAGTCAAAGCCGTGATGCTGCCTCTGCTTGACTCTGAGCCTGATGTTGGTGCTGCCCTGGACGACAAGGCGTTGCAGGTCCTTTGTCAACAGAGGCATCTCATCGTCCATCGATGAGGCATCGTCGATGCTCGCTACCTTGAGGCCACAGGCGAGACTCGGGAGATCGGAGACCGTTTGCTGGTTACACCGGACGATCTCGAGTCACAGCTCATAAGGGTCGTGGGTGCTGGGCATGCCTTGCTTTCAGCCGCCAGTAAACATGCCGCCTAACCGCGGCATGCAGCCGACGCGCAGCTGGCTGCGCGCGGCTGATGCCGAACGTTAGGTGCCAAGAGGGAGCGCAAG
>DATKKS010000235.1:0-9613 GCA_035542815.1 Saccharimonadales bacterium (SeqCode)
CGCTCCCGCGAGCCCGTTCCGAGTGGTCCCGCTGCGCGGCAACGTGTACGTGCTCTACGGCCGCGGCGGCAACGTGGGCTTCCTGGTGGGGCCCAAGTCGGTGCTGATGGTGGACGCCGAGTTCCGCGACGTCGCCCCGGGCATTGCCGCGGAGGTGGCCAAGGTCTCCCCGCTGCCGATCGAGTTCCTGGTGAACACCCACCACCACAACGACCACGTCGGCGGCAACGAGTACTTCGCGTCCCGGACCCGCATCCTGGCCCACGAGAACGTGCGCCGGCACATGCTGGCCGAGCCCGCCGAGATCCTGGCGGAGGCCCCGTCCTTCGGCGATTCGCTGCGCCGGCTGCTGGCGGCGGCCCCCGACTCCGCCGAGCGCGGCCGGCTGGAGCGCACCCTCAAGCGGCTGGACGACCAGGTGGCGTGGGCGCGCAGCGTGAAGATGGAGGACCTCGCGCCGACCTTGACGCTGGTGGGCAACGGCGAGCTGCGCGTCCACCTGGGCGCGGAGACGGTGCGCCTGCTGCATGTGGGGCCGGCGCACACCGACGGCGACTGCGCGGTGTTCTTCGAGCAGGCGCACGTGGTGCACATGGGGGACCTGTACTTCCACCGGGTGATCCCGTACATCGACTGGGAGCATGGGGCCAGCGTGCCGGGCTACATCGCGTTCCTGGACACGGTGCTGAGCCAGGCCCCGGCGGACGCGCAGTTCATCCCGGGCCACGGCGAGGTGAGCGGGGCCGACGGCCTCAAGGAGTTCCGCCAGTACCTCTCCGATCTGGCCGACGCGGTGCGCGCCGAGCACGCCGCGGGCCACACCCGGGAGCAGGCGATGGCCTCCCTGCGCCTGCCCAAGTACGCGGACTGGAGCGGCTACGCCGACCGCTTCAAGGTCAACGTGGAGGCGGCCTGGAGGACGATCTTCCCCTGAGGCCCGGGCGCGCGGCTAGCGCCGGGCGAGGTGCTCCGGCGCCGTCGGGAACGGACCCGGCTGCGGGGCCGACGGCAGGCTGTCCACCAGCTGGATCAGCCGGTACGCCGGCCCGCCGCTGGACACCCCGCTGAACACCAGCGTGTACCGCTGGCCGGCCAGGAACTGCATCTGCGCCTGGGCCAGCGCGCCGGTGGTGTCGGAGGCCAGGCGGCACAGGGTGTTGTAGGTCCCCGGCGCGTACTCCTGGTAGTCGTTGGTCATGTCATACTGTTCCACATTGTAGTAGTTCGACGCGTCCAGGATCACGCGCACCTTGGCGGAGAGGTCCGGCGCCAGGTGGAAGAACCGGATCTTGGCCTTGTTCGCCGGCACCGCCGCGCGGTCGTCGATGACCACGGCGTTGACGCTGTAGGCGCCCCCGATGGGCCCGTGCAGGAAGCAGGTGTAGTCGCGATCGGGGGCCAGCGGCACGCCCTGCGCGTCGTCCGCCAGCAGCACCGTGGTGTCGGGCTGGTAGGCCCGGAAGGACACCGTGCTGGTCGCCAGCGTCACGTACCCGCTCGCGGTCCCGAACGCCAGGTGGACGCCGATCTTGTGCCCCCCGGCGCTCATGTCGGTCGCCGCGATGCCGGGGGCCATGTTGGCCATGCGCACCCGGCAGTACGTCGGCGGCGGCGCCGCGCCCCCGCCCGAGCCGCACCCCGTTGCCAACATCGCTCCCAGACCGGCAATCGCCAGGATCACGGCAGGACTTCGCATGCGATGCTCCTCTCTCCGTGGCCGCGGTCGGCGCGGCTCACCCCCGGGCCAACAGCATAGCACGCCCCAGGGTTCCCGGCTCCGGGTCCGCCCGCCGCGCGCGGCGGCCGCCGGAGGCCCGCGTTGCGGACGCGCCGGGGCTCCTCTAGAGTGCAGCCATGCCTGACCGGCCCCTCGTCCCCCTGGATCACCGCCAGCGCCTGGCCACCCGCGTCTGGGCCCTCGGCTTCGCCCTTCTCTACTGGATCAGCCGCACCGAGGCCCACAGCCTGGACGCCATCTCCTACGCCCGCGCGGTGCGCGACGGCACCTGGCGGGACCTGCTGCACCCCCACCACCTGCTGTACGACCCGCTGGTGCGCGTGGTGTGGAAGGCGCTGCTGGTGGTGCACCCGCACCTGGACCCGCTGGCGCTGGCGGCGTTCCTGAACTCGGCCCTGGCCGGGCTCACGCTGCTGCTGTTCGCGCGCTGCCTGCTGGAGAACGGGGCCACCTTCTTCTGGACCAGCCTGGCCACCCTGGGACTGGGATTCTCGCAGTGCATGTGGCTGATGGCCTCGGAGAACGAGGTCTACGTGGCCACCCTGCTGCTGCTGACCCTGGCCGCCCGGCAGGCCCTGCGCGCGGCGCGCACCGCCCAGGCCGGGCAGGCCCTGCGCGCCGGCCTGTTCACCGCCGCGGCCGCGCTGTTCCACGTGGTGGCGGTGCTGTTCGTGGTGCCCGCGCTGGCGGTGGTGGGCCGCGCCGCGGAGGACCGCCGGCACCGCCTGCGGCTGATGGCGGCGCTCGTCGTGGGCCTGGCCGCGCCGCTGGCCCTGGGCTACCTGGCGGTCCTGGCGGCGCGCGGGGCGGCCTCGGTCGCGCTGGCCTCCGCCTGGGCCGGGCGCTACATGCGCTGGGAGTCGTGGGTGGACCGCAACCCGGTGCGGGTGCTGCTGGGCTTCCTGTGGTTCCTGCGCGGCGCGGTGCCCGACTTCGGCCTCATCGGGCGCGCCCCCAGCCCCACCGCCTCGGCGCTGCTCAACGACCTGGCCCGGGTGCCGTTCCTGCTGTTCACGGCGCTGGTGGCGTACCTGATCTGGGACGGCTGGCGCAAGCGCCCCTACCTCACCTGGCGCTTCGGACCGCTGCCGGTGCTGTGCCTCGTGTGGTTCCTGGTGTTCGAGCTGTTCCTGGGCTGGGTGGGCCGCTCCAGCCTGAAGTTCTGGACGCTGACCCTGCCCCCGCTGTGGGCGTTCATCGCGGTGTGGGCGGACCTGCGCTTCGGCGACCCCGAGGGCCTGGGGGCGCGGCGCATGTCCCACGCCGCGGCCGCCGGCGTGGTGCTGGGCCTGGCGCTGCTGGTGATCCCGACCGGCTTCCTGGTGGTGGCCCCGCGGCACGACCCGCACCGAGACGCGCCGCGGCGGTGGGCCGAGGCGGTGGCCCGCGCCACCGCGCCGGAGGACTTCCTGCTGGTGCCCGAGGGAGACATGGAGGGCTACCTGCTCTACTACTCCGCGCGCACCCACCTGCAGACCCTGGAGGTGCTGGCCCACAACACCCGCTCGTTCCCGGCCTCGCTGGACTCCCTCCGGGCCGGGGCGCGGCGGGCGCGGGCCGCCGGGCACCAGGCCTACTTCCTGGGCACCGGCCTGGTGGTGACCGGCTACGCCTCGGAGCTGTGGGGCCGCCCGCCCGACCCGCGCGCGGTGTACCGCCTGCTGGCCGACTCCCTGGAAGTCGCCGGCGCCTACGACCCCTCGGCCGACCTCCGCACCCCGGACGGGCCCCTGGGCCAGCCGGTCCTGCTGCGCTGGAAATAGGCCGGCCCCCGCCCCGTCCCAGGCCCACCCCTAGCTCCGTCAAGCAGTTAGGTCCGTCCGCCTACAGGTGCGCCGCCGGCGGCCCGATATACCGTGCGGAGTCCGTGTCGCGTCGGTTCGCCGCGCGCCCCGGGGCGCTGGCGCTTGCCCGGCGCCGCCCTCCCAGACGGAGACCATGCAAAACAAGCCCGGTCCGGAGTTCATCCAGCGCATCCAGCGCTCCCTGAGCGACTTGGAAAGGGCCCAGCGCCAGTTCGAAAGCCTGGCCCGGGCCGCCCAGGCGCAGGCGGCCGCGACGTCCGTGCAGCACTCGCTGCAGTCGGTGCTGGAGGCGGCGGTGGACGGCACCGGGATGCGCATCGGCAGCCTGGCCACCCGCACCGGCCCCAACGGGCCCATCGAGGTGGAACACCGCCGGGAGCTGGACGACGGGCTGCTGGACCACGCCCGCGCCGAACTCGAGGAGCAGCACTTCGTGTGGGTGCTGGAGCGCGGCCGCGCCCTGCTGCTGTCCCCGCCCGGCGTGCCGGTGGACATCTCCGACGTGCGCGCGGTCCACTTCTACCCCGGCAACTTCCTGCTGGTGCCGCTGCCCGGCGGCCACGACCAGGCCGGCCTGCTGTGCGTGGGCACGCTGGAGCGGCGCCACCGCTTCCAGCCCGACGACCTGCGCTTCCTGCAGATCCTGGCCACCATGGCCCGCAGCACGCTGCGCAGCATCCGCGCGGTGGAGGAGGCGCAGACCTTCCTGATCGCCACCATCCGCTCCCTGTCCGCGGCCCTGGACGCCCGCGACCCCTACACCCGCGGGCACAGCGAGCGGGTGGCGATGTACTCGCTGGCCATCCTCAACGAGCTGGAGGCGATGCGCGGGCAGGGCTTCGCCGACGGCTTCCGGGACTCGGTGCGGCTGGGGGCGATGCTCCACGACATCGGCAAGATCGGGATCTCGGACTCCATCCTGCACAAGCCGGAGCGGCTCAACGAGGAGGAGTTCGAGGCCATGAAGTCGCACGCCGAGAAGGGCGCGGCGATCGTCAACGGCGTGAAGAACATCCGCGACATCCTGGATGCCATCCGGTTCCACCACGAGCGCTTCGACGGCACCGGCTATCCCAAGCGGCTGAAGGGCGAGGTCATCCCCCTCATCGCCCGCATCGTGGGCACCGCCGACTGCTTCGACGCCATCACCAGCGACCGGCCCTACCGCCACGGCTCGGCGCCGGAATTCGCGGTGGAGCAGATCCGCAACCTCGCCGGGCTCCACCACGACCCCGAGGTGGTGGAGGCCCTGGGGCGGGCGTTCGAGAGCGGCGCGCTGTCGGTGCAGCTGGAGGCCGACCGCAGCGAGCCCGCCAGCGAGAACCAGGAGCTGCTGGAGCGGCTGTTCAGCCAGAAGATCAAGGAGCTGCCCTCCATGCCCCAGGTGGTGCACACGGTCATCGAGCGCAGCCGCGACCCCAACTGCAGCATCCGCGAGCTGGCCGAGCTGGTCTCGCGCGACCAGGGCCTGGTGTCCCGGCTGCTGCGCCTGGTGAACTCGGCCTTCTACGGCTTCTCGCGCCGCATCTCCACGGTCAGCCTGGCGCTGACCATCCTGGGCCTGCGCAACGTGCGCAACATGGTGATCAACGTGGGGCTGGCGGGCTTCTTCCGCGGCGGCAACCCGCAGAGCCGGGCCACCCGGCTGCGGCTGTGGGAGCATTCGGTGGAGACCGCGGTGGGCGCCATGACCCTGGCCCGGCTGCGGCGCATGGGCGAGCCCGACGAGGCCTTCACCGCCGGGTTGCTGCACGACATCGGCCGGATCGCGCTGGACTACTACCACCACGACCTGTCGGCGCGGATCGAGTCGCTGATCGAGGAGGAGGGGTTGAGCGAGCTGGAAGCGGAGGAGCGGGTGACCGGGGTGCACCACGGCGCCATCGGCGCGTGGGTGGCGGCCCAGTGGAACCTGCCCGGCTCGCTGTGCGACGCCATCCGGTTCCACCACGACCCGGCGCGCTGCGCCACCGAGTCCCCCGGCTCGCTCCAGCTCACCTACATCGCGGGCGCCGCCGAGGCGCTCTCGGAGCTGCGCCACCGGGTGGACGACAACCAGGAGAACCACCTGCTCAGCACCGCCGTCCAGCACCTGGCCCTGACCCGCGAGGAGATCCAGGCCACCCTCGAGGCGATGGAGCGGGAGAAGTCGGCGATGCTCCAGGTGCTGGGGCCGGAATTCGAGCTGCGCAAGGCCGCCTGACCGGCCGGCGCCCTCAGGCGCGCCGATCCCAGCGGAACACGTCCACCAGGCCCGCCGCCACCACCAGCCCGCCCAGCAGCAGGATCCCGGTGGCCCACAGCGCGTCGTAGCCCATTCCGAACAGCCCGCCCAGGACCAAGAGCCCCCCGACGGGCACCACCACCTTGCCCATGGACTTCATGCTCGAACCTCCGTGGCGGCCCTCGCGGGCCGGTTGGATCTCCGCGCTGCGGGGGCGGCCGCGCCGCGGCTCATCTTCCGCCGTGGCCCGCGCGGACCCACAGGAACAGGCTGTCGAGCGCCGCCACCTCCCCGTCCGTCAGACGGTCCTTGAAGGCCGGCATGCGCACTGCCTCGTGATGCAGGAACCAGTTGGCGATCGCCTGGTGCACGAAGCGGTCGGGCCAGCCGTTCCGCACCCACTGCCCGAACTCGGCCGGGCTGCGCACCAGCTCCACCGCGTCCAGCCCCCGCCACGCCGGGATGTAGCCCTTGACCGAGCCCGGGTCCGGCCGCGCGAACAGGCCCAGCGGGCCGTGGCACGAGAAGCACCCGGCGCGGCGGGCCACCTCGAGCCCGTGGCGCACCCCCGCGGGCGCGCTGTCCGCGCCCCACAGGCCCTGGGCCAGCGCGAAGTCCACCAGCCGGTCCACCTCCCGCGCGCTGAACCGCCGGGCGTAGGCCGGCATGCGCAGCGCCGGGTGCTCCGGCGGGCTCTCCGCCGCCGGCGGCAGGCCCGCGCGCGCCCGGCGCAGCGAGTCCTGGCGGGCCTCCTCGGCCTCGCGCCGCTCGATGCCCACCGTGCCCAGGAGGATCCAGTCGCGGACCTGCGGCGCGCCCTGCGGGGTATCCATCATGAGCACCCCGCCGGTGAAGCTCGGCACGGGGTCCTTGGCGCCCAAGTTCGGCGCGCCCTTGCCGGCCTCGGCGCCGTGGCAGCCGAAGCAGCCTGAACGCTCCGCCAGGCGCCGGCCCTCCTCGGCCGAGGGCAGCGCCGGGCGCAGGAACGCCACCCGCACCAGGGCCAGCGCCAGCAGCGCCGCCCCCAGCACCAGCGCCACCAGTCCCGCCGGCCCGCGGGAGCGCTCGAACAGCATGGAGGATCCTCCCTTCTCCTGCCCGGCCCGCGCCGCGCGCATCCGCCCGGCTCCCGCCCTGGGAATCGGGGGCCGCTCGCCGGCGCCTGCATCCACTTCCGCCGCCGCCCTCACCCCTTGGATGCCGGCTCGGCTGGACAGTTCGCCGTGCCTACCCTAAGATGCTGGCCCGATCCGCGCCAGCCGGAAGTTCCGGCGACCGGGTGCGATACGCCAGGGAGACGCACGCCACCCATGACCCCACCCGCTGCCGAGCCCTCCGCCCCCGCGGCGGTCCGGCGCCGGCCGGCGCTGGGGATCGTGGGCCCCTACCCTCCCCCCTACGGCGGGGTCTCGGTCGGAATCCAGCGCCTGGCCCGCTACCTCGAGGCCCGCGGCGTGGACCTCCTGGTCTACAACGAGGCCGGCCCGAGCTTCCCGGAGCGCCGGGTGGTGGGGGCGGGCGGGCCGCGGCGGCTGCTGTGGCGGCTGTTCACCGCCGGGCCGCGCCGGATCCTGCACTACCAGAGCCCCGACTGGCGCATGCGCTGCCTGGTGGCCCTGTGGGGCCTGCTCACCGGGCGCCGCTCGGTCATCTCCATCCAGGGCGAGAGCCTGGCCCCCACGGTGCGGGCCGCCGGGCCGCGCCGGGCGCTGGTCCGCTTCTTCCTGCGCCGCACCTCGGCGGTCATCACCGCCAACCCGGAGATCGAGGCCCAGGTGCGCGCCCTGGTTGGCCCGCGCGCGCGGGTGCGGACCATCCCGGCGTTCCTGCCGCCGCCCCTGGACGCGCCGGACCCGCCGCTGCCCGCGGACCTGGAGCGCTTCCTGGGCCAGCGCTCGCCCCGGCTGCTGTGGGTCGGTTGGGCGCTGCTGCGGGAAGGCCGGGACCTCTACGGCCTGGATCTGACGCTGGACCTGGTCGAGCGGCTGCGGGGCCGTTTTCCCGGGCTGGGCTGCGTGCTATGTTTCAGCGGCATCCGGGACGCGCAGCACTGGGAGCGGCTCCTGGAAGGCGCCGAGCGGCGCGGCCTGCGCGACGCGCTGTTCACCGTGGGCGGGCTGCCCGAGATCCACCCGCTGTTCCGGCGGGTGGACGCGTGCCTGCGGCCCACCCTGAGCGACGGCGACTCGGTGGCGGTGCGCGAGGCCCTGGCGCTGGGGACCCCGGTGGTGGCGAGCGACGCCGCGCCGCGCCCCCCGGCGTGCTTCACCTTCCGCTCCGGCGACGCGGCGGACTTCGCCCGGGCGACCGCGCAGGCGCTGGAGGATCTCCCCGCGGCGCGGGCGCGGACCAAGGAGGCTACGATGGAGGACAACGGCGCCAAGATCCTGGCCCTGTACCGGGAGCTGGGGCTGTGAGCGGGTTCTGGAAGGGCCGCCGGGTGCTGGTGACCGGGGCGGGCGGGTTCATCGGCAGCCACCTGTGCGAGCGCCTGGCGGCCGAGGGCGCGCGGGTGACCGCGCTGGTGCACTACAACAGCCGCAGCGACTGGGGCAACCTGGAGCTGTGCCCCGCCGCCGTGCGCCGCCGCCTCAAGGTGGTGGCCGGCGAGCTGACCGACCCGCGCAGCGTGCTCGAGGCCGCCGCGGGCCAGGACACCATCTTCCACCTGGGCGCGCTGATCGCGATCCCCTACTCCTACGCCGCCCCCTCGAGCTACGTCGCGGTCAACGTCCAGGGCACGGTGAACGTGCTGGAGGCGGCCCGCCGCAGCGGCGCGCGCCGGGTGGTGCACACCTCCACCTCCGAGACCTACGGCACCGCGCGCTACGTGCCCATGGACGAGGAGCACCCGCTGCAGGGCCAGTCGCCCTACTCCGCCAGCAAGATCGGCGCGGACAAGCTGGCCGAGAGCTACCACCGCTCCTTCGGCCTGCCGGTGGTGACGGTCCGGCCATTCAACACCTACGGCCCGCGCCAGAGCGCCCGCGCGGTGATCCCGACCATCCTGACCCAGCTCCTGGCGGGGCGCCCTGCACTGCGCCTGGGCTCGCTCACCCCGGTGCGCGACTTCACCTACGTGGACGACACCGTGGACGGCTTCCTGCGCGCGGCGCGCGCGCCGCGGGCGGTGGGCGAGGTGGTGAACCTGGGCTCGGGGCGCGGGGTGAGCGTCGGGGAGCTGGCCCGCCGCGCCGCCGGGGTGTGCGGGGTGCGCTGCCGGCTGGTCCGGGAGCGGCAGCGGGTGCGCCCCAAGGACAGCGAGGTGATGCGCCTGGTGTGCGACGCCCGCAAGGCCCGCCGGCTGCTGGGCTGGAAGCCGCAGGTGAACCTCGACCAGGGCCTGGAGCGGGTGCGGCGCTACCTGGCGGCCCACCTGGACCGCTACAAGCCCGAACGGTACAACGTCTGACATGCGCGCCGTGATCCTCGCGGGAGGCAAGGGCTCCCGCCTCAAGCCCTACACCACGGTGTTCCCCAAGCCCCTGGTGCCGGTGGGCGACCAGCCGATCCTGGAACTGGTGCTGCGCCAGCTCCGCGCCGGCGGCTTCACCGACGTCACCCTGGCCCTGGGCCACCTAGGCCAGCTCATCCAGGCCTACTGCGGCGACGGCTCGCGCTGGGGCCTGAACCTCCGCTACTCCTTCGAGACCACCCCGCTGGGCACCGCCGGCCCCCTCGCGCTCGCCGACCCCCCCGAGGAGCACTTCCTGGCCATGAACGGGGATCTCCTCACCACGCTGGACTATGGCGCGCTGCTCCGCGCCCACGCGGCCAGCGGCAAGCTGGTGACGGTGACGGTGTTCGAGAAGCAGGTGCCGATCGACCTGGGGGTCCTCGAGCTGG
>DATKKS010000236.1:0-5557 GCA_035542815.1 Saccharimonadales bacterium (SeqCode)
GCGCCAAGTCGGTCTTCGCCAGCATCATGGGGCGCCTGGGCCGCCCGATGGAGGTTCCGGGAGGCCTCACCCCGTCGTTGCCGAGCGGGCCTCCGACCGGCTTCGAGGGCCCCTGAGCCATGGCCGGCGAACCCGCCCTCAGCATCGTGATCCCGGTCCTCAACGAGGCCGAGAGCCTGCCCGAGCTGGTGGCCCGCATCCGCGAGGCGCTGGCCGGCGCGGTGCCGGCTTACGAGGTGCTGTTCGTGGACGACGGCAGCACCGACGGCACCGCGGAGGTGCTGCGGCAGCTGCACGCCGAGGACCCCCGGGTGCGGGCGCTGCGCTTCCGGCGCAATTACGGGAAGTCCGCGGCGCTGGCGGTGGCCTTCCGCGAGGCCCGCGGCGCGCGGGTGGTGACCATGGACGGCGACCTGCAGGACGAGCCCCGCGAGGTTCCCCGGCTGCTGCGCAAGCTGGAGGAGGGCTTCGACCTGGTGTCCGGCTGGAAGAAGGTGCGCCACGACCCGTGGACCAAGACCGCGCCCTCCAGGCTGTTCAACCTGGTGACCTCGGCCCTGAGCGGCCTCCGCCTGCACGACTTCAACTGCGGCCTCAAGGCCTATCGCAGCGAGGTCACCCAGAGCCTGGAGATCTATGGGGAGCTGCACCGCTACCTGCCGGTGCTGGCCCACTTCGGCGGCTTCCGGGTGACCGAGCTGGAGGTGGAGCACCACCCGCGGCAGCACGGCCAGAGCAAGTTCGGCGCGGCCCGCTTCGTGAACGGCTTCCTGGACCTGCTGACGGTGCTGTTCGTGACCAGCAGCCGGCGCAGCCCGCTGCACCTGTTCGGCCGTCTGGCGCTGCTGTTCTTCGTGACCGGCGCCCTGATGCTGGCGTGGGTGGTGGGGCAGTGGGTGGTCCAGGGCGTGGTGCGGGTGCGCCCGCTGCTGCTGATCGGCGTGGGCCTGGAGATCGTGGCCATCCAGTTCGTGTCGCTGGGGCTCCTGGGCGAGCTGATCGCCCGGCACCGCTCCCCGGACGAGTACGCCGTCCGGGAGCGCATCGGCTGAGCCCCGTGGCCGGCCCCGGCGAGACCGCGGCGGTGCTGGCCGGCGGACAGGGCACGCGCCTGGCCTCGGCCCTGCCGGGAGTGCCCAAGTCGCTGGCTCCCGTCGCCGGCGAGCCATTCCTGGCGCGGCTCCTGCGGTGGCTCGCGGCGGAAGGGGTGCCCCGCGCGGTGCTGCTGTGCGGGCACCTGGCGCCGGCGGTGGAGGAGTTCGCCGGGGGCTGGAACGCCGCGGGCCGCTCCCCGGCCCTGGAGGTGTCGGCGGAGCCCGAGCCGCTGGGCACCGGCGGGGCGGTGCGGCGGGCGCTGGAGCGGCTGCCCCAGGAATTCTACCTGCTGAACGGGGACTCGCTCTGCCCGGTGCGGCTGGCCGCGCTGGCGGCGGCTCACGGCGCCTGGGGGGCGGACGCCACGCTCACCGCGGTGCACCAGGAAGAGGGCGCCGCCCGCGGCGCCCTGGAGCTGGACGGCGAGGACCGGGTGCGGGGCTTCGCCGAGAAGGCCCGCTCCGGCCCGGGCTGGATCAACGCCGGCGTGTACCGCCTGCGCCGCTCGCTGTTCGAGGCCCTGCCGGCCGGCCGGCCGGCCTCCCTGGAGCGGGACCTGCTGCCGGACTGGATCGCCCGGGGCCTGCCGGTGCGCGCGTTCTGCGCGCAGGCCCCGTTCCTGGACATCGGCACGCCCCAGGACTGGGAGCGGGCCCAGCACGAAGGGTGGCTTCCGTGAAGCGCTGCATCTACCGCGCGCGCGCCCCGCTGCGCATCAGCTTCTGCGGCGGGGGCACCGACGTCAGCCCCTACCCGGAGCGGCACGGCGGGGTGGTGCTCTCCGCCACCATCGACAAGTACGCCTACGCCACGCTCCGCCCGCGCCCGGGGTCCGCCATCAAGCTCACCTCGCTCGACTACGACGTGGTGGCGAAGTACCGCCACTCGAAGGCCATGCAGCTGGACGGCAACCTGGACCTGGTGAAGCAGGTGGTGAAGCGGATGAGCCGCGGCGCGGGGCTGGAGCTGTTCCTGCACTCGGACGCCCCGCCGGGCTCCGGGCTGGGCTCGTCCAGCACCCTGGTGGTGGCGCTGATCGGGGCGTTCCTGGAGTGGCGCGCGCGGCCGGTCACGCCGTACGAGACGGCCGAGCTGGCCTACCGCATCGAGCGCGGCGACCTGGGCATTGCCGGGGGCCGGCAGGACCAGTACGCGGCCGCCTTCGGCGGCTTCAACTTCATCGAGTTCTTCGCCGACCGCACCGTGGTGAACCCGCTGCGGGTGCCGACCGGGGTGGTCAACGAGCTGCAGTACCGGCTGCTGCTGTGCTACACCGGCCAGAGCCGGCTCTCCTCGGCCATCATCCGGCGCCAGACCCGCAGCTTCGTGCGCGCCGAGCGCAGCGTGGTGCGCGCGCTGCACGAACTCAAGGCGCTCACCGCGGAACTCAAGGACGCGCTGCTGCTGGGCCGCCTGGAGCGCTTCGGCGAGCTGCTCCACGTGGCCTGGCTGCACAAGCGGCGGCTGGACCCGCAGATCACCACCGGCGCCATCGACGAGATGTACGCCGAGGCCCGGCGCCGCGGCGCGCTGGGGGGCAAGATCCTGGGCGCCGGCGGCGGCGGCTACCTGCTGCTGTACTGCCCCTTCGACCGCAAGCACAAGATCGCCGCGCAGCTGGAGAAGATGGGCGGGCAGGTGGTGCCGTTCAGCTTCGAGTCGCAGGGCCTCCAGACGTGGTCCGCCGGCTAGCGGGCGGGCCCGCGGCGGCCGGCGGCGGAGCCGGCCCTTGAAGATCGCGCTGATCGGACCGGCCTACCCGCTGCGCGGCGGCATCGCGCAGTACCTGGCGCTGCTGTTCCGCGCCCTGGAGGGGCGGCACGAGGTGCGCTTCTACTCCTTCTACCGCCAGTACCCGGGGCTGCTGTTCCCCGGGCGCACCCAGCGCGAGGAGGAGCAGCCGGCGCTGCGGGTGCCCTCGCAGCCGGCGCTGGACTCGCTGAACCCGCTCACCTGGTGGGCCACCGGCCGGTCGGTGGCCCGCTTCGCGCCGGACGCGGTGGTCTACAAGTGGTGGACCCCGTACTTCGCCCCGGTCTACCACGAGGTCAGCCGGGCGGCGCGCCGGGCGGGGGCGCGGGTGATCTACGTGTGCGACAACGTGTCGCCCCACGAGCGCGGCGGCCTGGACGCGCTGCTCACGCGCTGGGGGCTGGCCGAGCTGGACGGCGCGGTGGTGATGTCCGAGGCGGTGTGCCGGGAGCTGCTGCACGCGCGCCCGGGCCTCCCGCACCGGCTGGTGCGGCACCCGCTGTACTCGCAGTTCGGGGAGCCCGGCGACCCGGAGTCGGCGCGCCGGGCGCTGGACCTTCCCGGGGACACCCTGCTGTTCTTCGGCTTCGTGCGCGCCTACAAGGGGCTGGACGTGCTGCTGCGGGCGCTGCCGCAGGTGCGCCGGCCGGTGACGCTGTGCGTGGCGGGCGAGTTCTACGAGGACCGCGCGCCCTACGACCGGCTGGTGGCGGAGCTGGGGCTGGCCGCGCGGGTGCGGATCCTGGACCGCTTCCTGGGGGAGGCCGAGGTGCAGCAGTACTTCTCGGCCTGCGACGCGGTGGTGCTGCCCTACCGCAGCGCCACCCAGAGCGGGGTGATCCCGCTGGCGTACGCGCTGGAGTGCCCGGTCATCACCACCCGCGTGGGCGGCCTGCACGAGGTGGTGGCGGAGGGCGGCACCGGGCTGCTGGCCCCTCCGGACGACCCGGCGGCGCTGGCCGCGGCCATCGACGCCTTCTACGAGCGCGGCGGGAGGGACGCCTTCCGCGCCCGGATCCGCGAATACCGCGGGCAGTTCGGGTGGGAGCCGCTGGTCCGCGCGGTCGAGGAGCTGGCCCGGCCATGACCGGCGACGCGGCGGCCCCGAGCGTTCCCCGGCGCTCCCGGCGCGGCCGGCCCGCGGGGGCGGGGCTGCGCGGCTGGGTCTTCCTGTGCGCGCTGCTGGGGTTCCTCACCACCATGAGCGGCACCATCGCCTCGAGCGACGGCCACACCATGTTCCTGCTCACCCGCTCCCTGGCGGTGCGGGGCGCGTTCGACGTCCCGGGCGGCAACACCTACCCCGGCGTGGGCGGCCGGCAGTACCCCAAGGCCGGCCTGGGCCAGGCGCTCCTGGGCGTGCCGGCCTACTGGGCCGCCGACCGCGCCGCCGACGCGCTGCCGCCGCTGGCCCGGCACCGCGAGGCGTGGCTCAAGTTCGTGCTGCAGCTCCTGGGCCCGCTGGCCGCGGCGCTGACCTGCCGGGCGTTCCTGGGGCTGGCGCTGGAGCTGGGGGCACCGCCGCGGCGCGCGCTCTTGGCCACCGCGCTGCTGGCGCTGGCCACCCCGGTGTGGGCCTACTCCAAGACCTTCCTGACCGAGCCGTTCAGCTGCTTCCTGCTGCTGGCGGGCTTCGCGGCGGCGTTCCGCTTCCGCCTCCGCGGGGAGCTGCGGCAGGCCGGCTGGGCGGGCCTCGCGGCGGGCGCGGCGGTGCTGTTCAAGGCGGCGCTGGCGCTGCCCGCGCTGGCGCTCGCGGGTTATTTCCTGTTCGCGGTGGCGGAGCGCGCGCGGGCCGCCGGGCCGGCCGCGACGGGCGGCCCGGACGCGCCGGCCGCCGCGGCCCCGCGCGGCGCCGGGCCGGCCGCGGCACTGGGGGTGGCGGCCGCCCCCATCCTGGCGTGCGCGGCGCTGCTGCTCTACTCCAACCACGCGCGCTTCGGGCGGTGGCTGGAGTCGGGGTACGGCTTCGAGCAGACCGCCGCGGCCTACGGCACCCCGTTCTACGTGGGGCTCTATGGCCAGCTGCTGAGTGCGGGCAAGGGGCTGGTGTGGTTCGCGCCGCCGCTGCTGCTGCTGGCGGCCGCGTGGCGGCCCTTCGCGCGCGCCCACCGGGCGGAGGCCTGGACCCTGGCGGGCGCGTTCCTGTCCAGCCTGCTGCTCACCTCCAGCTTCCGCGCGTGGGCCGGGGATGGGTCGTGGGGTCCGCGCTATCTCGTGCCGTTCGTGCCGCTCCTGATGCTGCCGGTCGCCGCGGCGCTGGGGCGGCCGGCGGGCCCGGGGCTGCGCCGGTGGGCCTGGGGGCTGCTGCTGGTCGGGGCGCTGGTGCAGTGGGGCGGGGTCAGCATCTACTACGGGAGCTACCTGCGGGAGGCCGGCGCGTACCCCTACACCCGGGCGTTCGAGGACCCCCGGTTCCTGGAGGACGTGCACTGGGTGCCCAACTTCTCGCCGATCGTGGGACACTGGGGCATGTTCCGGCGCAACCTGGCGGAGCACCTGCGCGGGCGCTGGCCGCGGGTGACGCTGGCGGAGGGCGCGGCGGCGGAGCCGGCGGGAGCCGGGGCCGGCGGCGCGCTGAGCGAGGGCGGGCTGCGCCGGCTGGAGCTGGGGCAGCGCGCGGGGGTCCCCGCGCGCATCCCGCTGTCCGAGGCCGACCAGGCCCGGATGCTGCACGGGCTGGACTTCTGGTTCCTGTATCCGCTGTACCTGG
>DATKKS010000237.1:0-3389 GCA_035542815.1 Saccharimonadales bacterium (SeqCode)
AAGGCCTCCGCCGCCCCGTAGGTGTTGCGGACGTCCCAGCCCAGCGACTCCTTCAGGAGCGCCCGCGTCTCCGGCATCAGCACCTCCCCGTGGGTCAGCACCAGGCGCGGGCGGAAGCGGGTGCCCCGCCGAAGAGCGCACAGGGCCAGCAGGTGGAGCACGCTGGGGTGCCCGTAGAGCACGTCCGGACGCAGCTCCTCCAGCCGCGCCAGCGTCTGCTCCTGCGCCTCCTCCGCGTACAGCGTGCTCACCCGGAAGAGCCCCAGCTTCTCGAAGAACGGACGCCGGCTGGGCGGGGTGGAGTGACGGAACGCCAGCACCGCGTAGCGGTCGGTGGGGCGCCCGCCGCAGCGCAGAAACGCGTAGGCCCAGAAGCCCCAGCTCTCGATGTACTCGTTCGGGTCGAGCCACATCACGATCCGCTCCCCGGTGGACCCCGAACTCTGGCACCGGGTGAGCCGGCGCCGCGGAGCCCGGTCGGACACCAGCGTCTCGGGGCGGTGCTGCAGCTGGGAGCGCGGGAGGATCGGCAGGCGCGCGAGGTCCTCGCGGGTGCGGATGTCGGAGGGCCGGAGGCCCAGCGTGCGGAACAGGTCGCGGTAGTAGGGCACGTGGGCGGCCGCGTGGGTGATCAGGCGGCGCAGCAGTTCGTCCTCGTGCTGCCGGACCCGGGCCGCGGACCAGCGTTCGTGCAGCCGAAGCCGCGCCAGATGCGCGGCTCCCAGGATCCCCACGGAGATGGCGGAGGGCGGACGCCCGGGCTCCAAGGGCTCGAACATGATCAACAAGTCTACCACCGGCGACCGGCCCCGGACACGACCCCCGCGGCCCGGCGGGCTTGCGTTCGGGAGTCGCGGCGGCTAACGTGCGGGCGCCATGAGCCGACGCGCCCCCGCCGAGCTGACCCGCGGCATCCGCCGCTTCGACATGATCTTCCTCGCCACCAACCTCATCATCGGCGGGGGGATCTACGGCCTCCCCTCGCGCGTCTTCGGGGTCGCCGGCCCCTGGAGCATCCTGGCCTTTCCGCTGTGCGCCGTGATCACCGGGCTGGTGGTGCTGTGCTACGCCGAGATGGCCAGCCGTTTCGACGGCCCGGGAGGGCCCTACCTCTACGCGCACTACACTTTTGGCCCGCTGCCCGGCTTCATGGTGGGCTGGCTGCTGTGGACGGCCCGCATGGCCTCGTTCACCACCGTGGTCAGCATCCTGCTCGACTACCTGGGCTACCTCTGGCCGGCGGCGGCCCCCGGACCCTGGCGCACCGCCGTGGGGGTGAGCATTCTCGTCCTGTACACCACGCTGGACCTGCTGCCGGTCCGGCTGTCCGCGATCTTCAGCAGCGTCATCACCGTGGCCAAGCTGCTCCCGCTCGCGGTGTTCGTCGCCATCGGGGCGTTCTACGTCCGCCTCGTCCCCGCCTCCTTCGGGCCGCTTCCCCGGCCGGCCGCCGCGGCCTCGACGATCCTGCTGGTGAGCTTCGCCTTCTCCGGATTCGAGAGCGCCAGCGTGCTGGCGGGCGAGACCAAGGACGCGCGCCGCGCGCTGCCCCTGGCGCTGCTGGCGGCCATCGGCACCGCGACGCTGATCTACACCGGGGTCCAGCTGGTGTGCGTGGGGACGTTCCCAGGGCTCGCGGCCTCCACCAGCCCGCTGGCTGACGCGAGCGCGAGATTTTTCGGGCCATGGGCCGGCCGGATGATCGCCCTGGGGGCGGTGGTCTCGGCCGGGGGCAGCCTGTACGCGATGATGCTCTCGGTCCCCCGCCTGCCCTACTCGATGGCCCGGCAGGGCCTGCTGCCTCCCTTTCTGGCGGCGACCCATCCGCGCTTTCACATCCCTCACGCGGCCGTGCTGATCACCTCCGCGGGGATGCTGTACGTGTTCCTCACCGGGACGTTCCTCTCCGCGTTGACCTTCAGCCTGGTCGCCCGGCTGGCGGCCTACACCTGCACCCTGATCGGCCTCCTGGTGCTGCGCCGGCGGCCCGCTGCGCCGCCGGCGCTGTTTCGCGCCCCCGGGGGTCCGGTGGCGCCGGTCCTGGCGCTCGTGTTCTGCTTCTGGCTGCTCCTGGGGGCCAAGCCGCGGGACCTGTACAGCGGCGCGCTGGCGGCGGGCGCGGGGCTAGCCGTGTACGGGATCGGCCTCTGGCAGCGCCGGCGCGCCTAGTGAACCGCCACCAGCCTCGCGGTCAGCGTCCGGCCGCCCACCTGCAGCCGGAAGAAGTACAGCCCGCCGGCCACCCGCGCGCCCTGCTCGTCGCGGCCGTCCCAGGCGGCTGACCGATCGCCGGCCGGGACGCGTCCGCTCACCAACTGCCGGACCAGGCGCCCCGCGGCGTCGTAGACACCCAGCCGCACCCACGCGTCCCGCGGCAGCCCGTAGTCAATCCGGGCGCCCGCGTTCGTCGGGTTGGGCGTGGCCCGCCCCAGCCACAGGGTCGCCACCCCGCCCGGCGCGGGCACCGCCCCCGCCTGCTGCGGCGTCAACAGCGCGCAGACGCTGGGGTTCCCGTGCACGTCCACCGCGCACAGCTTGTAGTAGTGGCCTCCGGCCACGTGGTCCACGTAGCCGGTGTCCGGCTTCTGGGCCACCAGGTTGGACGGCCCGGGCACGAAATCCTCCGTCTCGCCGCGGTAGACCCGGTAGTAGGCCAGGTCCGCCTCGCGGTTCGGCCCCCAGTGCAGCGCGGTGGCCGAACCTGAGTAGTTGCCCAGGAACGGCTGGGGCTTCGACGGCGGCAGATTGTCCACGGAGTAGCCGCTGTCCGGCGCCGAGTTCCAGAACGCGCTGCCGCCCGTGATCGCCCGCACCAGGAGGTAGGTCCGCTGGTTGGACACGCCGGTCGAGTCCCCGGCGGTCGAGGCGTAGTAGCTGTAGCCCGGGAACTGGTAGGCCGACTGGGAACCCAGGTACTCCCAGTAGTAGGTCGCCCCGCCCGAGATCGTGGCCAGGATGGCGCGCCGCGCGTCCCCCGGCAGCGGCTCTCCGCCGCGCACCAGGCGCGCGCCCCGCGCCAGCTCGCGCGCCGCGAAGTTCGGCGGCAGCGAGCGGAAGATCTGGTAGGAGGTGACCTGGTTGAACGGCGGGCCCTCCAGGTAGCTGGAGTTCCACGACAGCTTGACCTTGCCGCCCTGGTCGTTGGGCACGTCGCGGACCCCGGCGATCGTGGGCTCGGGATTGCCGAGGTAGCCGAAGCGCTCCACCCGCTGGGCGTAGATGTGGGTGTAGGAGTTGCTGCTGCGGTAGTCCTGCCACCCGACGATGCACCCGTTCGAACCGTCGGCCACCATCGTGAGCGCGTTCTGCGTGCCGGTCGCCGTGCACACCGCCCGCCCGTTGGCAGGCCAGGCGGGATCCACCGTGCCCGTGATCAGCGCGTGCTGCGC
>DATKKS010000238.1:0-2906 GCA_035542815.1 Saccharimonadales bacterium (SeqCode)
AACAACTACCTCGGCCTGACCCACCACCCGAAGGTGCTCGAGGCGGCCGAAGCCGCCCTCAAGAAGTACGGCTCGGGCTGCACCGGCAGCCGCTTCCTCAACGGCACCCTGGACCTCCACGAGCAGCTGGAAGCCGAACTGGCGGAGTTCTCCGGCAAGGAGCGGGTGCTGGTCTTCTCCACCGGTTTCTTCACCAACCTGGGGGCCATCGCCGCCCTGGTGGGGCGCAACGACGTGGTGCTGATCGACAAGTTCGACCACGCCTCCATCGTGGACGGCTGCACCCAGTCCCTCGGCGAGACCATCCGGTTCAAGCACAACGACATGGAGGACTTGGAGCGGATCCTCTCGGGGCTCGAGCCGCGGCGCGGCCGGCTGATCGCCGTGGACGGCATCTTCAGCATGGAGGGCGACATCGCGCCCCTGCCCAGGCTCCTGGAGCTGTGCCGCCGGCACGGCGCGCGGCTGCTGGTGGACGAAGCCCACGCCACCGGGGTGCTGGGGCCCTCGGGCGCCGGCACCTGCGAGCACTTCGGGGTCGCCCGCGAGGTGGATGTGATCACCGCCACCTTCTCCAAGAGCTTCGCCTCCATCGGCGGCTACATCGCCGCCGACGCCGACGTCATCGACTACCTCAAGCACCACACCCGCCCGTTCATCTTCAGCGCGTCCATGCCGCCCTACGCGGTGGCCACGGTGCACGCCGCGCTCAAGATCATCCGCGAGGAGCCGGAGCGGCGGGAGAACCTGTGGAAGCACGCGCACTACATGATGGACAACTTCCGGCGCCTGGGCTTCGACATCGGCGGCTGCGAGACGCCCATCATCCCGGTGATCACCGGGGACTCCGAGACCACGCTCCGGGTGTGGAAGCAGCTGTTCGAGGAGGGCGTCTTCACCAACCCGGTGGTGAGCCCCGCGGTCCCGGAGAACTCCTGCCGCATCCGGACCAGCTGCATCGCCACCCACACGCGCGAGCAGCTCGACTTTGTGCTGGAGAAGTTCGAGAAGGTCGGCAAGAAGATGGGGCTGATCTAGTCCGGAGGGCGCGAACATGACCGTGGACGTCCGCCCCGTCCAGAGCCGCCGCGACCTCGAGACGTTCATCCGCATTCCCTGGCGCCTGTATCGGGGCGACCGCAACTGGGTCCCGCCGCTGCTGTCGGACCTGCGCTTCATGCACGATCCGCAGCGCAACCCGTTCTTCGCGAAGAACTCCCTTCAGGACTTCGTGGCCTTCGACGACGGCCGCCCGGTGGGCCGGGTGTCGGCGGTGCACAACGCCGTCCACAACGAGTTCTGGAGCGACCGGGTCGGCTTCTTCGGGTTCTTCGAGAGCGAACGCCGGCCGGAGGTGGCGCGGGCGCTGCTCCAGGCGGCGGCGCGCTGGCTCGAGGGCCGGGGCCTGACCTCGGTGCGCGGCCCGATGAACTTCTCCACCAACGACGACGTGGGCCTGCTGGTGGACGGCTTCGACCGCCCGCCGGTGCTGATGATGCCCTACAACCCGCCGTGGTACGCGGAGCTGCTCACTGGCCTGGGCCTGGAGAAGGTCAAGGACCTGGTGGCGTACTTCATGGAGCCGATCGTGCTGCCGGAGCGCCTGGTGCACGGGGCGGAGCTGGTCAAGAAGCGCCGCCGAATCCACGTCCGCCCCCTGGACATGAAGAACTTCGAGCACGAGCTGCAGGTGGTCCAGGACATCTACAACCACGCCTGGGAGCGCAACTGGGGCTTCGTGCCCATGAGTTCCGCCGAGATCGAGCACATGGCGGCCCAGTTCAAGGCGGTGGTGGACCCGGCGCTGGTGCTGTTCGCGGAGGTGGACGGCCAGGCGGTGGCCTTCCTGATGGCCCTGCCGGACCTCAACCTGGCGCTCCGGCACTGCAACGGGCGGATGTTCCCGTTCGGCCTGCTGAAGTTCCTGTGGTACAAGCGGAGCATCCGCCAGGGGCGGGTGCTGACGCTGGGGATCAAGGAGGGTTACCGCAAGCTGGGCATCGACGCGCTGCTGATGGCCGAGGTCACGCTGGCGGCCCAGCAGCGCGGCTACACCTCAGGCGAGTTCTCGTGGCTGCTGGAGGACAACTGGGTGGCGCGCCGGCCGCTGGAGAACCTGGGCGCCAAGCTGTACAAGACCTACCGCATCTACGAGGCCCCTGTGGAGCGCCTGCGCTGATGGCGCGGGCGCTGGTCACCGGGGGCACGGGGTTCGTCGGGGGGGCGCTGGCCGCCGAGCTGCGGCGGGCCGGCTGCGAGCTGGACGCGCTGGTCCGGTCCCCGGCCAAGCGCGCGCCGCTGGAGGCGCTGGGCGCGCGGATCGTGCCCGGCGACCTGGGCGACGTGGCGGCGCTGGCGGAGGCGGTGCGGCAAGCCGACGTGGTGTATCACGCCGCCGCGGTGGTGCGCTCGCGGGACCCGGCGGAGTTCGAGCGCAGTAATGTGGACGGGACCCGGAGGCTGCTGGAGGCCTGCGCCCGGCGCCCCCGGGGAGCCCCCAAGGTGGTGCTGGTGAGCAGCCAGTCGGCCGCGGGACCCTCTCCCGACGGCCATCCGCTCACCGAGGACGAGCCCCCGCGTCCGGTCACCGCCTACGGGCGCAGCAAGCTGGCGCAGGAACGCCTGGCGGAGGAGTACCGCGGCCGCGTCCCGGTGGTGGTGGTCCGCCCGCCGGTGGTGTACGGTCCCGGGGACCGGGCGGTCCTGACGCTGTTCCGCCTGGCCATGGCGGGCTTCTCGCCGCGGCTGCTCGGGGGCACTCGCCGCAACTCCATGGTGCACGTGGAGGACCTGGTGCAGGCCCTCCGCCTGGCCGGCGAGCGCGGCGCGCCCGGGCAGGCGTACTTCGTGACCGACGGGGAGGTGCACGACACCTGGGCCCTCACCCGCGGGATCGCCCGGGCGCT
>DATKKS010000239.1:0-3281 GCA_035542815.1 Saccharimonadales bacterium (SeqCode)
CGCGGCGAGCTAACGCTCGAGGTGGTGGCGGTGGACAACGGCTCGGACGACGGCTCGCCCGAGGTGCTGGCGGGCTGGCCCGGCGTGCGGCTGGTGCGCAGCCCGGAGAACGAGGGGTTCGCGCGGGCCATGAACCGGGCCCTCCCGGCGGCCACCGGGCGCTACCTGCTGTGGCTCAACCCCGACTGCCGGCTCGGCCCGGCGTCCCTGCCGGCCGCGGTGCGCGCCCTGGAGGCGCTGGGCAAGCCGGCCATCGCCGGCCCGCGCCTGGTGGGGCTGGACGGGCGCACCCAGCCCTCGGCCCTGGCGTTCAACTCCCCGCTCACGGCGGTGCTGCACGCCCTGGGCCTGCGCGCCCTGCTGCGCCTGCCCGGCGCGCGGCGGGCGGCAGGGGCGGCGGCGCAGGCCATGGGCCGAGGCACGGTGGCCGACTATCTGGCCACCGGCGCGGCCCACCCCGAAGCGCGTTGGGTGGACTGGCTGTCCGGGGCATGCCTGCTGGTCTCGCGGGCGGCGGCCCTGCGCATCGGCCCTCTGGACGAGGACTTCTTCATGTACTCCGAGGACGAAACCTGGTGCCGCCGGGCGCAGGCGTGCGGGGTGGCGCGGGTGTGGCTCCCGGAGTGGACCGCGGCGCACGACGTGCGCGGCAGCGGCTCGAACAGCCCGTACATCGCCTGCCACTACTACCGCAGCCTGTGGCTGTACCACCTCAGGTACGCCGGGGCGGGGCGGCCGGTGGCCGGCGCCGCCATCGTGTTCGTGTGCCTGCGGCGAGCGCTGGCGCAGGGCGTGCGGGCGGCGTTCGGCTCCCGCGAGGGGGCGCTGCGCGCCCGCCTGTGGCTGGGGCTGGCGCGCTGGGTCCTGGGGGCCAGGTGCGAGCCGTGCGGCCCGCTGCCCCCGCCGAGATGGCCGAGTTCCGCGGAGGCCGCGCGTGTCCGGTGATGCAGCGGGGGCGGCCCGCGCGCCGCGGGCCCGCGTGGCGATCCTGGTGGCCGGCGAGGCCACGGCCCTTGCCGTGGGCTGGCTGGTGGGCTGGGTCGCGGCGCTGCTGGGCGCCGCGGTGGTGCTGGTGTTGTGGCGGTTCGGGTCGAACCTCCGCTGGATGCAGGTGGCCTGCATGCTGGCGGGCGCGTTCACGCTGTACACGCAGGGCCACCTGACGCGCGACCTGTCGGTGGTGTGCGCGTTCGGCGCGCTGGCCGGGATCCTGGGGATCCGCGAGTACCGCCAGCGCGGCTGGACCCTGCCCCGGAACGCGCTGACCACCGCGCTGGGGCTGTGGTTCCTGGTGACCTTCTGGGGCATGGCCGTGGGCCTGGTGCGCGGCAACAACCTCAAGTACGCGGGCATCGACCTGGCCGACGCGCTGGCGCTGTCGGCAGCGATCCTGGCGCCCCTGTGGCGGGCCCGGCCGAGGGCCTTCCAGGGGGTGATCGCAGCGGTGGTGGGCGTGTCCTGGGTGAGCTCGCTGTTCGGGCTGGGGGCCCTGCTGTTCGTGTTCCACCAGCGCGTCGGCGACGCGTGGTTCTCGCCCATCCCGCCGATGGCCGCGCTGGTGCTGCTGTCCGTGGCCCTGCACGCACCCGAGGCCAGAACCCGCTGGCCGTGCGCGGCGCTGTCGGTGGTCCCGCTGGCCAACCTGCTGCTGTCCTTCACCCGGGCCTACTGGATGGGGTTCCTGGCCGCGCTGGGCGGCGTTGTCGCCCTGTTCGTCTGGACTAGCGCCCGCCGCGGGCGGGCCCTGGTGCAGATGGTGTGGGGAACCCTGGTGTTCGCGCTGGTGGCGGTGGCCGCCCTGGGCACGTCGCAGTTCCTGCTGGGGGCCGACGTGGGCTGGTCCGTGGGCCAGCGCTTCGAGTCCAGCTTCACCACCCAGGCCTCGGGCAACACCATCTCCAACGTCCTGCGGCTGACGGAGTGGGCCGCCGCGCTGGACATGATCCGCCGCAACCCGGTCGTGGGCTACGGCGCGGGCGGGGCGCTGTTGAGCGAGGATCCCTTCATCGGCTTCCGCAGGGAGCACCCCTACATCCACGAAATGTACCTGTTCCAGACGTTCAAGTATGGCATCCCTGGCCTGCTGGCGCTGCTCTTCCTATTCGCCGCCTTCGGCTGGGCCGGGGTGCGCGAGGCGATCCGGGGCCCCACCTGGGAACGGCGGGCGATGGGCGCGGCGGCCGTGGGAATCACCGTGCTGATCGCGGTCATCTCGCTCTTCGACTTCGCCATGACCCACGTGACGGCGGCCCTGCCGCTGGCGTTCCTGTGGGGGCTGATGCTGCCGGTGACCCACCCGGACGGCTCCACCCGGCTGGAGTGGAACGAGGCCGACCGGTGAACCTGGTGATTCTGAGCCATCGGTACGCCTACCCCCCGGATCGCGGGGACCGGCTCACCCTGTTCAACTTCCTCCGGGTCGTCGTGCCCCGGCACCAGGTGCGGCTGCTGTCGGTCTGCCAGCGCCCCCCGGCGCCCGACTCGGTGGCGGCGGTGCGCGCTCTGGGGGTGGAGGCGCGCGCTTTCCCCCTGGCGCGGGCCACCTCGTTGTGGCAGTCGGGACTGGCGCTGGCCGGCCGCGGCTCGCTGCAGGTCGCCTATTTCCGAAGCCCGGCCCTGTTGCAGGCCGTCCGGGAGGTTGACTCGCTGGGGCCCGCGGACTGCGTGATCGCGCACGCGGTGCGGATGGTGGCCCCGGCCCGGGCGCTGCGGGCCCGGCGGCGGATCTTTATGGCCCAGGACTGCCTGTCGCTGGCCCTGCGCCGGTCCGCGGGCTGGGCTCGCTGGCCCATGAGCGCCGTCCTGCGCGAGGAGGCGACCCGGATGGCCAGGGCGGAGACGGAGGCCGCCGACTGGGCGGACGAGGTGTGGCTGGTGTCCGAGGCGGACGCGCAGCACTTCCCCACACCCCACCGGGGCAAGCTGCGCGTCGTGCGCCACGGGATCGCCGCCGACTCGGACCCCGCGGCCCGCTGGATGCCGGACGGGCAGACGCTGCTGTTCGTGGGACGCATGGACGTGCGGCACAACGTGGAGGCCGCGCGCCGCCTGTGCGAGCGGGTGCTCCCCCGGGTGCGGCGCGCGGTTCCGGGGGCGCGCGCCCGGGTGGTGGGCTCCTCGCCCGCGCCCGCGGTGCGCCGCCTGGCGCGGCTACCGGGGGTGGAGGTGGCCGGGTCGGTGGCCCGGGTGCAGGACGCGTACGCCACCGCCACGGTGCTGGTGGCCCCGCTCACCTTCGCCACCGGGATCCAGAACAAGATCCTGGAGGCGGCGGCGGCGGG
>DATKKS010000240.1:0-7304 GCA_035542815.1 Saccharimonadales bacterium (SeqCode)
CTCCCGGGCGCTCCGCCCGGAGTGCAACACCACGATTGGAAGCAGGTCCAGACCTCGCAGGCCGGCGTGGAGCGGCCGAAGTGGAGCCAGGACGGCGAAACCGGCCGCGAGACGAGCGAGGCGGAGCGCAGGACGCGCGCAGCCGAGCGTCCGGCCTAGAGGTGCTGAGACCGGCTCCGGCGCCTTGCACAGCTTCGCCGGCCCCGGCGGACAATCTGGCCAAGGAGACGAAGTGCGACAGGCGCGCGGGGCACCCGAGCTGAGGCACCTGGGGCGGCTGTTCATGGCCCCCGTCCCGCGGGACCGCGCCGCGCTGCGGGCGCTGGACGAGGCCCGCGTGCCGCACTGCATCGTGTTCCGGCGCGACTTCGCGGGGCTCCCGGCGCTGCGGCAGCTGAACGCGCGGCTCATCGCGCGCGCCGCGCGCCTGGGCCTGGGCCCGCCGCTGCTGGCCCTGGACGAGGAGGGCGGGCTGGTGTCGCAGCTGCGCGCCGCGGCGTGGGAATCGCCCGGCCCGCGGGTGCTGGCGCGCGGCGGGGACGCGGCGCTGGCGCGGGCGTCGGGGCGGGCCGTGGCCCGCGCGCTGCGCTCGCTGGGCTTCAACCTCAACTTCGCCCCGGTGGCCGACGTGGACACCGCGCGGAACAGCCCGGTGATCGGCGCGCGGGCCGTGTCCGGCGATCCAGCCGAGGTGGCGCGCTGGTGCGCGGCGTGGATCCACGCGCACCAGGCCGCGGGGGTGGCCGCCACCGGCAAGCACTTTCCGGGGCACGGCGCGGCCGAGGCGGACTCGCACCTCACCCTGCCCGAGGTGCGGCGGCCCCGGGCGCTGCTCAAGCGCCTGGACCTGCCGCCGTTCCTGGCCGCGGCGCGCGCCGGGGTGGCCGCGGTGATGACCGCGCACGTGCGCTACCCGGAGCTGGACCCGGGCCGGGCCGCGACCTTCTCGCCGCGCATCCTGGGCCTGCTGCGCGGCCCGCTGGGCTTCGCCGGCCTGGTGGTGACCGACTCCCTGGAGATGGCCGGGGCGCGCGGCGCGCGCAGCGGCGAGGAGGCGGTGCGCGCGCTGCTGGCGGGCTGCGACCTGCTGCTGTACGCGGCGCCCGGCGACCGCTGGCAGGCGGGCTGGCGGGCGGTGCAGGCTGCGGTCCGCGCGGGGCGGGTGGCGCCGGCGCGGGTGGAGGAGGCGCTGGCGCGCGGACTCCAGGTGGCGACCGCCTACCGCGCACGCCCGGCACGTCGGGCGGCCGCCCCGGGGGCCGGGCTGCGCCGCGCCTGGGACCGGGCCGCACGCGCGGCGCTGTACTTCTCCGGGCTGGCCCCGGGGGCGCCGGCGGGGGTGGAGGTGTTCGGGCGAGGGCCCCAGGCTGCGGAGCTGGCGGCGGCGCTCCGGCGGCACGGCGTGGACGCGCGCCCCGCGGAGGCGGGCCCCGGCTCCGGGCGGCGCGCGGGGCGCAGCGGACGCCGGAGCGGGCGGCCCATGGCGATTCTGGTGCTGCCGGGGCGCACCGGCTGGGAGCGGGCCGAGGCCGCCTGGACCGGGCGCTGGCGGGCCGCCGGCCGCCCGTTCGGAGTGGTCAGCCTGCTCTCGCCGAGGCGCCTCGAAGAGCCGCCCGCGCGCGGCGCGATCTTCGTGGCCTGTCCTTTCGAGGACACCCACCGGGCGCTGGAGGCGGTGGCCGCCCGCGTGGCGGAGGCGCCACCCCGAGCCGCGCGCCGCGCCAGCCGCCACTGAGGGAGATCCGAATGCCTGACTTTCAGCCCATCGGCACGGTGCGCAGCCCGTACACCGACACCGCCGGGATCCCCAAGGGCCTGGGCGCGGAACACCGGGCCGAGGGCGTGCTCGAGATCCGGCCCGAGTTCGAGGCCGGGCTCACCGACATCGAGGGCTTCTCGCACCTGTTCGTGATCTGGGTGTTCGACCGCAGCGGGGGCCCGGAACTCCTCCCCACCCCGCCCACCGACGACCGCCCCCACGGCGTATTCGCCACGCGGGCGCCGTGCCGGCCCAACCCCATCGGGCTCACGGTGGTGGAGCTGCTGCACCGGGAAGGCCCGCGCCTCCATGTGCGCGGGGTGGACATGCTGGACGGCACCCCGATCCTGGACCTCAAGCCGTACCTGTCCGGCGTGCCCGCCGAGTCCGTCCGCCGCGGCTGGCTGGCGGAGGCCGAGCGGCGGCGGGAGCGGCGCCCCTAGCCCCGCGCCAGCCGCGCCTCCAGCCGCTGCTTCACCGCCGGCCACTCGCGGTCCACGACGCTGTAGTACACGCTGTCGCGGACGAAGCCGTCCCACAGGATCATGTGCTGCCGCAGCACCCCTTCGCGCACCGCGCCGATGCGCTCGATGGCCCGCTGCGAGCGCTCGTTGCGCGCGTCGGTCTTGAGCTGCACCCGCACCGCCCCCAGCTCCTCGAACGCGTGCCGCAACAGCAGGTACTTGCACTCGGTGTTGAGCGCGGTGCGCTGGAACTCCACCCCCAGCCAGGTCCAGCCGATCTCCAGCGCCCGGTCGCGACGGCGGATGTCCATGAAGCGGGTGGAGCCCACCGCCCGCCCGGAGGCGCGGTGCACGATGGCGAACGGCAGCTGCGAGCCGCCCGCGGCGAGCTTCAGGGTCTGCGCGATCCAGGCCTCGGCGTCGGCCACGGCGGCCAGCTCCGGGCGCGGCAGGTAGCGCCACACCTCAGGGGCCTGGCCGACCCGGTGCAGGTCCGGCGCGTGGCGCGCCGCCAGCGGCTCGAGCCGCGCGTGCCGGCCCTCCAGCGTCACCGGGCGCGGATCGAATTCCGGAGGCGGGCCCGCACCGGCCCGCTCCCCGCCCTGCCCGGCGCTCCCGGCCTCCTTCACGCCCCCTCCTAGATCCCGGCGACGCCTTCCACGGCGACCATCCGGCTGCGCGCCGCCGCGTGCCGCAGCCCGCGCGCCTCGCGGTACTCAGGCGAGCCGAGCCACTGCTGCGCGCGCTCGAGGGTGGGAAACTCCAGGATCACCAGGCGGGAGGGCGCCCACTCACCTTCCAGCGTCAGCGCCCGGCCGCCCCGCGCCAGATAGCGCCCCCCGAACGCGGCCACCGCCGGCGCGGCCAGCTGCTTGTACCGCTCGTAGGTGCCGGGGTCGGTGACCTCGATGTCCACGATCACGTAGGCAGCCATCACGTCGCCTCCTCTGACTAGAGGCCCCGACCACGGCCTCGGCTCTCCCGGGCGGCGGCCCGCCCGGCGCCCCGGTCACGCGCGGCCGGACCGCTTCGCGCGCACCCCGCGCGGTCGGCGCCGCGGCCGGCCCCAGCCGCCTCCGCCGGGGGACTCCACCCGCAGCACGTCCCCCGGCACCAATTCCAGCTCCGCCTTGCCGGGCAGCTCGTAGGCCCGCCCGCCGCGCACCAGGCGGTTCCGCCCGGGCCGGCCGGGGGCTCCCCCGCGCAGGCCGTAGGGCCCGTGCCGGCGGCGATCCGAGACGATCGCCGCGCGGCAGGCGGCCAGCACCTCCAGCTCGCGCACCAGCCCGTCGCCGCCCCGGTGCCGCCCCGGCCCGCCGGAGCCGCGGCGCAGCGCGTAGGCCCGCACCCGCAGCGGGTAGGCGTGCTCGAGCGCCTCCACCGGCGTGTTCAGCGTGTTGGTCATGTGCACCTGGATGCCGCTGGCGCCCGGGCCGCCGGGGCCCGCGCCGGCGCCGCCGCCGAGGGTCTCGTAGTAGGCGAAGGGCGCGCCGGTGCGGGGGTCGGCGCCCCCGGCGGTGAGGTTGTTCATGGTGCCGGCGCTGGCCGCCGGCACGCGCCCGGGCAGCGCCCGGGCCAGCGCCCGCAGCACCGTGTCGGTGATCCGCTGGGAGGTCTCCACGTTGCCGGCGGCCACCGCCGCCGGGAAGCGCGGGTTCACCACCGTCCCGGGCGGGGCGAAGATGGCAATGGGCCGGAACAGGCCGTCGTTCTCCGGCACGTCCCCCGGGAGCAGGCAGCGGAAGGCGTACACCGAGGCCGAGCGCACCACCGCCGCGGGGGCGTTGAACGGCCCGGCCACCTGCGGGCTCGAGCCGCTGAAGTCCAGGCGAGCCGCCGCGCCGCGCACCGTCAGCGCCAGCGCGATGCGCACGTCGCGCGCGCCGCACCCGTCGCCGTCCAGCACGTCCGCGGCCCGGTAGCGGCCGTCCGGGATGGCCCGGAGCGCCGCCCGCATCGCCCGCTCGGTGCCCGCGCACAGCGCCCGCCCGGCCTCCACCAGGCGCGCCGGGCCGTGGCGGCGCGCCAGCGCCTCCAGGCGCTTCAGCCCCACCGCCAGCGAGGCCCGCTGGGCCATCAGATCCCCGCGGCGCTCGGCGGGGGTGCGCACGTTGGCCAGCAGCAGCTCCAGCGTGCCGGTCACCTCCCGCCCGCCGTGCACCAGCAGCGTCGGCGGGATGCGCACGCCCTCCTGCACGATGTCGGTGGCCAGCCCCATGGAGCCGGGCTGCGCCCCGCCCACGTCGGCGTGGTGGGCGCGCGAGGCCAGGTAGAACCACGGGCGGCCGGCATGGCACAGCGCCGCCACCAGCGTCAGGTCGGGCAGGTGGGTGCCCCCGGTGTACGGGTCGTTGAGGATGGCCACGTCGCCCGGGCCCAGCCGCAACCGCCGGGCCACCGCCTCCACCGCCCCGGGCATCGCCCCCAGGTGCACCGGGATGTGCGCCGCCTGCGCCAGCAGCCCGCCGCGGGCGTCGAACAGCGCGCACGAGAAATCCCGCCGCTCCTTGATGTTGGGCGAGGAGGACGAGCGCTGCAGCACCGTCCCCATCTCCTCGGCCACCGCCGCGAACCACTCGGCGAACAGGGCCAGATCCACCGCGTCCAGCATCACCGCCTCCGCCCCGCGCGGGCCCGCGGGGCGCGCGCCCGGCCGCGGGCCGCCGGGGCCTCCAGCTCCACCGCGCCCGCGGCGGCGCGCCGGGCGCGCCAGCCGGGGGGCACCAGCAGCGTGGACGCGTAGCAGGTCACGAACGCCGGGCCGCGCAGCACCTCGCGCGGCGCCAGCTCGCCCGCCGGCACCACCGCCACCGGGCGGCCGAAGTAGCGCGTGCCGCGCCGGAAGCGGGACAGGAACGGCTGCTGCTCGAACCCCGGGAACAGCGCCCGCGGGGCGCGCGCCTCCGCCCGCACCCGCAGGCTGATGACCTCGATCGGCCGGCCGGGGTCGCTCACCCCGTAGGCGCGCCGGTGCGCCGCGTGGAAGGCGCGCGCCAGGTGGGCCGAGTAGGGCACGCTGAGTTCGAAGGACTGGCCCGCGTAGCGCAGGTCCGCCCGGCGCACCAGGCGCACCCCGGCGGCGGCGCGCTCCTGGCGCAGCGCCGCCCGCACCGGGCGCTCCAGCGCCGCGTAGCGCCGCGCCAGGTCCGCCGGCGACAGCTCCTCCAGGCCGCGCAGCACCGGGGCGGAGTGCTCGGCCCGCGGCGCCGCCACCAGCAGCCCCCAGGCCGAGAACGCCGCCGCGTCCAGCGGGGCCAGCACCCGCCGCACCCCCAGGCGCTGCGCCAGGCGCGCCGCGTGGAGCCCGCCTGCGCCGCCGAAGCTCACCAGGGTGAAGTCCCGCGGGTCGTAGCCGCGCTCCACGCTGATCCGCCGGAGGGCCCGCTCCATCACCGCGTCCCCCACGTCCAGCGCCCCGCGCGCCGCCCGCTCCGCCGACACCCCCAGCCGGCGCGCCAGCCGCCCGAACGCCGCCTCGGACAGCTCCAGATCCGCGGGCGGGCCGAGCAGGCACTCCGGCCACAGCGTGCCCAGCACCAGGTGCGCGTCGGTGAGGGTGGGCTCGCTGCCCCGGCCCCAGGCCGCCGGGCCCGGGTCGGCCGCGGCGCTCTCCGGGCCCACCCGCAGCGCCCCGGTGGCGTCGGCGCGCACGTACGAGCCGCCGCCCGCCCCCACGGTGTGGATGTCCAGCATCGGCACGCGCAGCGGCAGCCCGGCCAGCGAGCGCTCCAGCGACGGCTCGGGCTCGCCGTCGAGGAGGGCCACGTCGGTGGAGGTGCCGCCCATGTCGAAGGTGATCAGCCGGCGCCGCCCCAGCGCCCGCCCCAGGCGGAGCGCGGCGGCCACGCCGCCGGCAGGCCCGGAGAGCAGCGTGCGCACCGGCTCGCGCGCCGCGCGCTCCGGGCGCATCAGGCCGCCGGAGCTGGCCATCACCCACAGAGTACGGCGGCCGAGGCGGCCGGCCAGGCGGGTCAGATAGATCTCCAGCACCGGCTGCACGAAGGCGTTGGCGACGGTGGTGGCGGTGCGCTCGAACTCGCGGAACTCGGGGGCCAGCTCGTGGGAGGCGGACACCCTGAGGCCCGCGCGGCGGAGCGCGGCCGCCGCGCGGCGCTCGTGCGCGGGGTTGGCGTAGGCGTGGAGCAGGGTCAGCGCCACCGAGTCCGGGCGCATCCGCAGCAGCCGCCGGACCGCGGCCCGCAGCGAGCCCGCCGCCAGGGGCCGCAGCACCTCGCCGCGCGGGCCCACCCGCTCCGCCAGCCCCAGGCGGCGGCGGGCCGGGACCAGCGGCTCGGGCACCCGCGGCTCCAACGCGTACAGCTCCGGGCGCGCCTGGCGGCCGATCTCCAGCACGTCCTCGAACCCGGCGGTGGCCAGCAGCGCCACCTTGCCGCCGCGGCGGGTGAGCAGCGCGTTGGTGGCCACGGTGGTCCCGTGCAGCACCGTGCCGGCGCGCGCGCCGAGGGCCCGGGCCACCCCTTCCAGCACCGCCTGCGAAGGGTCGTCGGGGGTGGACGGCAGCTTGAACCGGGTGAGCCGGCGGCCGTCCTCCACCACGAAGTCGGTGAAGGTGCCGCCGGTGTCCACGCCCACGCGGATCATGCCGGCGGCCCGCTCACCGGCGCCCGCCGAACCGCGCCGCCGGAGCCGGGGCCACCCCCGGCGGGAGCGCCCGGACGGCGGCGCGGGCCGGCGCCGCCCCCACCCGCGGGCGGAGCAGCAGCCGCAGCGCGGAGGGGGGCCACCTCGGCGCGGTCAGGTGGAGCCCGCCGTGCACCAGGCGCAGGCGGTGGTTGAGCGCGTCGGTCACCAGGAGGTCGCCGGAGGCCAGCCAGGCCACGCCGGAAGGATACTTCCACTCGCTCGCCTCGCCGGCGCCGTCCAGGTAGCCGGACAGCCCGCTGCCCGCCACCTGGGCCACGAAGCCCGCGGGGCTGGCCGAGCGCACCTTCCGGTTGTTCACGTCGGCCACGTACACCCAGCCGTCCGGGGCCACGGTGATGCCCATGGGCTGGTCGAACTGGCCGAAGGGGCTCGGGCCGCCGCGCGAGCCCGGGTGGCCACTGCCCGCGAGCGTGGCC
>DATKKS010000241.1:0-6555 GCA_035542815.1 Saccharimonadales bacterium (SeqCode)
AACCGCGGCATCGACGACATCCGCGACATCCGCGAGCGGGTGCGCTACGCGCCGGCCGGCGGGGGCAAGAAGGTCTACATCGTGGACGAGGTCCACATGCTCACCGACCAGGCCTTCAACGCCTTCCTCAAGACCCTGGAAGAGCCGCCGCCACACGTGGTGTTCGTGTTCGCGACGACCGACCCCGAGGCGCTGCTGGAGACGGTCCGTTCCCGCTGCCAGCGCTACGACTTCCACCGCATCAGCGTGAAGCAGGCCTTCGAGCGGCTGAAGTGGATCGCCGAGCGCGAGAAGCTGGACGTGGAGGACGGGGCGCTGCACTTCCTGGCCCGCCGCTCCGAGGGGAGCCTGCGCGACGCGCTGGTGCTGCTGGACCAGGCGGTGAACTCGGGCGAGGCGCGCATCACCGAGGCCGGCCTGGCGGCGCTCCTGGGCCACGCCGATTCGGAATTCTTCTTCCAGCTCTCTGACGCCATCGAGCAGCGGCAGCCGGAGAAGGCGCTGCAGCTGCTGGCCGGGGCGATCTCCCGGCGCACCCGCGAGACGCTGATCTTCGCCGGGCTGTGCGAGCACTTCCGGGCGCTGCTGCTGGCGCGCGTGAGCTCCTCGCTGGACGGCCTGCTGGAGGGCACCCCGGAGATGCTGGCGCGCTACCGCGAAGCCGCCCAGCGCTTCCCGGAGGAGGACCTGCTGCAGTGCCTGGACCTGTGCCTGGACGGCGCGGCGCGGCTGGAGCGCAGCCCGCACCCGCGCTTCCAGCTGGAGCTGCTGGTGGTGACGCTGGCGCGCCTGGACTCGGTGAAGAGCCTGCAGCGCATCCTGGGCCAGCTCGAGGGCGGCGGGATGCCCGCCGCCGGCTCGCGCGGCGCGAGCGCCGGCCAGGCGCCGGCCTCCGGCCTGGGCGCCGCCCCGCGGGCCGCGGAGCGGCTCCCGCAGCCGGGCGCCGAGCGAGCTCCGCAGCCGGCCGCGGCGCGCCCGGGGCTGGGCGGGGCGGTCTCGGCCGGGGCGCCGCTCACCGCCTCGGCGGCGGCCGCGGCGCGCAAGTCGCTCACGGCGTCGGTGGCGGCCCTGCCGGTGGGCGAGGTCGTGGCGCTGCCCGAGGGCGTGTGGCCGGCGCTGCTGGCGCGGGTGGGAGAGGCCCGGCGCACCCTGGGCGCCATCCTGGAGGTGGCCCAGCCGCTCGGCTGCCAGGGCGACGCGCTGTGCGTCTCGGTGAGCAGCGACTTCCACCGGCTGCAGCTCGAGAGCCGCGAGCACACGAAGTTCTGGGAGGCGGCGCTCGCCGAGCTGGGGCTGCCGGCCCGCCGGCTGCACTGCATCTCCGCCGCGCAGGCGGTCACCGCGCCCATCCGCGTGGTGCGGCCGGCCGGTGCGACGGTGGCGCCCGCCCCCGCCGCGGGGTCCGCGGCCGCGGTGAACGGGCTGGCCGGACCCGCCGCCGGGACCGGCCTCGCCACCGACCCGCCGCCGGCGGCCGAGACGGCCGCGCCGCCCGCCGAGGAGGACCTGGTGGACAAAGTGCTCCAGATCTTCGGCGGCGAGGTCGTCCCCTAGGCGCCCCGGGCGCCGCGCCCGGCCGCGCGCGGCCCGATCCACATCGCGCTCGCATCCCTCACCCGGAGGACCGGACTTGAAGAACATGGGAATGATCATGAAACAGGCCCAGCAGATGCAGGCCAAGGTGGCCGCGTTCCAGGACTCGCTGGGGGACCTGCGGATGGAGGGCTCGGCGGGCGGCGGCAAGGTGACGGTGACGGTGAACGGCAAGCACGAGCTGGTGGCGGTGAAGCTGGATCCGGAGGTGGTGGCCGCCAACGACCCGGAGCTGCTGGAGGACCTCATCGCCGCGGCCTTCCGCGAGGCGCAGGGCAAGGTGGAGGAGCACCTGCACGTGGAAATGAACAAGCTCACCGGCGGGATGCCGCTGCCGTTCTGACCATGGAATACAGTTCCCGCCACCTGGAGCAGCTGGTGGACGAGTTCGCCCGGCTGCCGAGCATCGGGCGCAAGACCGCCCAGCGGCTGGCGTTCTTCATCCTGGAGGCCGAGCCGGAGGACGCGCTGCGCCTGGCGCACGCGGTGGAGGCGGTCAAGGAGAAGGTGCGCCGCTGCCGCCAGTGCGGCAACATCGCCGACGACGACGTGTGCCTCCTGTGCTCGGACGCGCGCCGCGCGGCCGACCTGGTGTGCGTGGTGGAGCAGCCCTCGGACGTGGTGGCGCTGGAGAAGACCGGCCGCTACCGCGGCCTGTACCACGTGCTGCACGGCTCGCTGTCGCCGCTGGACCAGCGCGGCCCGGACGAGCTGAATCTCCAGTCGCTGGTGGAACGGGTGAAGGGCGGCCTGGTGCGCGAGGTGATCCTGGCCACCAACCCCAACGTGAACGGCGAGGCCACCGCCAACTACATCTCGGAGCGCCTGAAGCCCTTGGGGGTGAGCGTGAGCCGGATCGCCGTGGGGGTGCCCATGGGCAGCGACATCGAGTACTCCGACCAGTCCACGCTCGGCCGGGCGCTGGAGGGGCGGCGGAAGATGGAGTAGCGGGCGCCGGGCGCGCCGGCGTGCCGGGCAGCGGCGGGCCGGGCTGCGCCGGGCGCGCCGGCAGGGCCGAGCAGCGCCGGGCCGCCCGCGCGCCTCAAATGCCGGGGGCTTCCGCGGAGTGCGGAAGCCCCTTTCGATTGCCGGGACGGCGGCCCGTGGGGGTCATCCCACCGGCAGCTTCAGGCCATCGCCGGGCTGTCCGGCCGCCAGGGCCGGGCTGGCGTGCAGCCGCTCGATCATCGAGCGGACGAGCACTTCGCGCTCCTTGAGCGAGTGGCGGAACTCCCGTGCATCCGTGTGCGCGATCTCCGCGCGCAGCTCGGCCAGGTAGATGGACAGGACGTCCGCCAGCATGGCGGCTTCGCCCGGGGTCATCTCCAGATGGATCATCCTTGCCTCCCTTTCGCCGGCTCTGCGGTCCTCTGACTCAATTGTAGCGCCGCGGCCGGCCTGGATTCAACTGCCGGGGACGCGCCGCGGGGCGTGCCCGGGCGCCCGGCCGCCGGCGTTAGACCTCCACCCGCAGGCCGTCCCAGGCGAAGCGGCCCCGGACCGCCTGCAGCTCGGCCGAGCCCTCCAGCGCCTCGTACTCCTCCAGGGTGCGCTGGTTGATCTCCTCGATGTGCGTGAAGTAGGTGCGCCCCGCGCGCAGCCGCGCGGCGATCTGGAGCGACTCCTGGAAGGAGGCCTCCGCCTGCGCCTTGGGGTGGCCCGGGATCTGGATGCGGGCGCCTTCGGGGTCGAACTCGAACCAGCCGGTCTCCAGCACCGCCACGTCCGCGCCGGCCAGCGCCTCCTCGGGCCGGTAGCCGCGGGTGTCGTCCACCGCCAGCACCGCGCGCCGGCCGTCTTCCACGACCTCGTAGGTCCACAGCTCGGGATTGGCCATGGGGAAGGCCCGGAGGCGCAGCCCGGCCGCCTCCACCACCTCCCCGGCGGCGATCTCGCGCACCTCGATCAGCCCGCGCCGCTCCAGGTAGCGCAGCCGGTCCATCAACCCGTACCAGCGCTCGAAGTCGCGGGCGACGCGCTCCGGGAGGTACACCGGCGTGCACCGGTGGGGGCGCTCGCCGCCCGGGGCGCGCCAGTCCACGTTGAGGTGCTCGAACAGCCGCAGCCCGGCGGTGTGGTCCGGGTGCCAGTGGGTGTAGAAGGCGGCGTCCACGCGGTCCACGCCCCAGCGCACCAGCGCCGCGTGGATCTCCTCGGGGGTGTCCACGAGCACCCCGCCGCGCGGGGCGTCCCCCGAGCCGGGCGCCACGTACAGCGCGGGCCCGGAGCGCACCCGCCGGCCGCCCAGCGCGCGGGCCGGGGCGCACACGCGGCAGGCGCATCCCGCGCGCGGGGTGAGGGTGGCGCCGGCGGTGCCCAGAAACAGGAGTTCCACGCTACTTCACCAGCCGGCGGCGCATCAGGGCGATCGCCGACAGCGCCAGCAGCAGCGCGGCGGCCAGGAACGCCACGCCCACGCCCAGGTCGGCCGGCTCGAGGCGGTCCAGCGCGGCGGCCCGCACCAGCCGGGAGATGTGGGTGAGCGGCAGCACCACCGAGATCCAGCGCGCCCACGGGGGCAGGTTTTCGATGGGGAAAAACGTGCCGCCGAACACGAACATCGGGAAGATCAGGAGGAAGATGGGCAGGTTGAACACCTCGATGGTCGGCACCAGCGAGGTCGCGATCATGCCCAGCGAGGCGAACAGCAGCCCGCCCACCGCGGCCACCGGCACCACCCACAGCCCCGACGGCCAGCGCACGAAGCCGAAGCACGACAGCACCAGCAGCATGATCCCGGCGGCCAGCAGCGACTTGGTGGTGCCCCACAGCAGCTCGCCGGCGATCACGTCCTCGATGGTGAGCGGCGTGGCGGTCATGGCGTCGAAGGTCTTCTGGTAGTACATCCGCACGAACGAGGAGTAGGTGGTCTCGAAAAAGGCCCAGAACATGATGGCGATGGAGATGGTGCCCGGCGCGATGAAGCCCATGTACGGCACCGGGAGCCCCCGGAAGTGCAGCACCCCCACCGCGGTCCCCAGGCCCAGGCCGAAGGCCAGCAGGTACTGGAACGGCTCCAGCAGCGGCGGCAGGAAGTTGGTGGCCCAGGTGGTGAGGTACACGTCCATGTTGCGCCGCCACACGTAGGCCGCCCGGTAGGAGATGTTGGAGACCACCGGGATCATGGGGCCGCCCCCGGCGCGCCGCCGGCGCGAAGCCGGCGCGGGGCTTCCGCCGGCCGGCCTAGATGTAGTCCTTGCATCGCCACCAGATCTCCGACAGCCGGTTCTTGGGACCGCGCCCCACGAGGATGGGCACGTCGTTCTCGAAGGGCATGCACCACTCGTTGTCGGTGCGGTCGGCCTCGGTCACCTCGCGGTAGGAGTGCCCGACGTCCTCGCGCGTCTCGCCCACCGTGATCACCACGTCGCCCCGCCCGCCCGACATGTCCCCGGGACCCCACAGGAAGTAGTTGTTGTGGCCGCTCACCGCGGGCGGCAGGCCGTAGCGGGGCCCGTAGTAGTCGATGGCCCCGGCCTCGCCGTAGTTGGAGGCGAACAGCACGCACCGGGCCCGCTCCGCCGGGGGCAGCGCATGGTAGACCCGCGCCACCTTCGCCACCATCTCCTCCCAGCCGAACATGTCGGCGAAGGTCTGGGTCAGGCGCGGCGCGCGGTGCCGTTCCTCGGGCGGGGGCGTGAGGCGCAGCGCGTGCATGTAGGCCTCGAGGCGCGCCGGCGGGAGCAGCGGCAGGGCCAGCGGCGCCAGCACCGCCCCGCCGACCAGGCAGGCCGCCGCCGCGGTGGGGCGGAGCCAGCCGCGGCCGCGCGCGTCGCTGAACCGCTCCAGGGCTCCGGCCCCGGCGGCCAGCAGGAACGGGTAGGCGGGCGAGAGGTAGTACACCTTGGACTTGGTCAGCATCAGCAGCAGGAACACCGCCAGGTACGCGAGGCCCAGCGCCCGGTGGCGGCGCGAGCCGAAGCCGAGGAGCAGCGAACCGAGCCCGGCCAGCCACACCGGGAAGGTGAGCGGCTGCATCAGCAGCACCTGGCCCCACAGGAACCCCAGGGGCGAGATGGGGAAGTTCTTGAGCCGGCTGGCGCGCTGGATGAACTCCACCGTGGGCCACCCGTGGCTCACCTGCCAGGCCACGTGCGGCGCCACCAGCAGCGCCGCGATGAGCGCCGCCAGCCACGGCCAGCGGGTGCGCAGGTGGCGGCGCGCCGAGGTCAGCAGCAGCCCCAGGAACATGCCGCCCAGGAAGAACAGCATGGAGTGCTTGTTCAGCAGCCCCACGCCGGCCACCAGCCCGAGCAGCAGCCACTGGCGGGGATTCCCGCCGTTCAGGATGCGGATGAGCAGCCAGGCGGCCAGCGCCCAGAACAGGAGGTCGAAGGCGTTCATGGTGAACAGCGTGAAGTTGCCGAGGTACACCGGCGCCACGATGGCCCCCAGGCACGCCAGGAACCGGGCGAAGCGCCCGCCGCCCAGGTCGCGCGCCATGAGCCCGGTGAGCAGCACCGTGAGCGAGCCGGCCAGCGCGGGGAACAACCGCAGGCCGCGCAGCGAGTCCCCGAACCAGGCGCGCGAGAGCGCCGCCACCGCCGCCACCAGCGGCGGGTGGTCCACGTAGCCCCAAGCCAGGTGCCGGCCGCAGGCGATGTAGTAGAACTCGTCGCGGAAGACGTTGTACCCGCCGTTGGTCAGCAGGTGGATCACCAGCTCGACCGCCGCCATCAGCACGATCAACGCCATCTGTGCTCCCTCCTGTGCCCGCGATGCCGCCACGTCCCGGCGGCGGGCGGTGCTGGGACCGGCTCCGCTCCTCGCCCCGCCGCCGCCTAGTCCCTCAGCACGCGGCCGGTCAACTTCAAAAACACGTCCTCGAGCGTGGCGCTCCGCAAGAGCCGCCCCTGGTGCGGGAAGCGCGCCTCGAACTCCGGCAGCGCGCCGTCGTCCTCGCCGGGGTAGATGAACATCCGGCCGGCGCTCTCCTCGTGCCGCACGCCGCGGGCCGCGGCC
>DATKKS010000242.1:0-6009 GCA_035542815.1 Saccharimonadales bacterium (SeqCode)
GCCATCTTGTGCCGGATCTCGTCCGGGCTCATCTCCCGGATGGCGTCGATCTTGAACTCCTTGCTCATTGCGCCTGGGCCTCCGCGCCCATGTCGTCACGCACCACGAACCGCGCGTGCAGCGGGAGCTTGCTTGCGCCCAGCTCCATGGCCCGCTTGGCCAGCGGCGGCGTGATGCCCTCCAGCTCGAACAGGATGCGGCCGGGCTTGATCACCGCCACCCACTCCTCGGGGTTGCCCTTGCCCTTGCCCATCCGGGTCTCGGCCGGCTTCTTGGTGATCGGCTTGTCCGGGAAGATCCGGATCCACATCTTGCCGCCGCGCTTGATGTAGCGGGTGATGGCCACGCGGGCGGCCTCGATCTGCCGCGCGGTGATCCAGCCGGGCTCCAGGGCCTGCAGCCCGAACTCCCCGAACGTGACGGCGGCCCCCCGGGTGGCCTTGCCCCACCGGCGGCCCCGGTGCTGCTTGCGGTGCTTGACGCGCTTCGGCATCAACATGGTACGCGTTCCTTCCGAATCAGACCGTGGCCACGGGCTGGGCGTCCACTACCGACTTGTCCAGCACCTCGCCGTTGAACACCCACACCTTCACGCCGCAGGTGCCGTAGGTGGTCCGGGCGGTGGCCGTGGCGTAGTCGATGTCCGCGCGGAGCGTGTGCAGGGGCACGCGGCCCCTGCGGTAGCTCTCGGTGCGGGCGATCTCGGCGCCGCCGAGCCTCCCGGAGCACATGATGCGGATGCCCTGGGCGCCGCGCAGCATGGCCGAGTCCATGGAGCGCTTCATGGCGCGCCGGAACGCCACCCGCTGCTCGAGCTGGCGCGCGACGTGCTCCGCGAGGAGCTGGGCGTCGAGGTCGGCGCGCTTGATCTCCTCGATCTTGATGTCGATGTCCTTGCTGGTGAGCTGCCGCAGCTCGGCCGACAGCTTCTCCACCTGCTCGCCCTTGCGGCCGATCACCATGCCGGGCCGCGCGGTCCGGATCGTGACGATCACCTTGTTGGCAGTGCGCTGGATGAGGATCTTGGGCACTCCCTCGCGCTCCAGCCGCTTCTTGAGGTACTTCCGGAGCAGCAGGTCTTCCTTGAGCAGTTCGGCGTAGCCGCGCTTCGCGAACCACCGGGAGTCCCAGGTCCGGATGATGCCCAGGCGCAGCCCGATCGGATTGGTTTTCTGGCCCATCGTCGTTCCTGGCTCCTTACTGGCTCTTCCCGTCGCTGACCACGACGGTGATGTGACAGGTTCGCTTCAGGATCTGCGTCGCCCGGCCCTGCGCGCGCGGCAGCCACCGCTTCAGCGTGGGGCCGGGCCCCACCATGGCCGCCCGGACCACGAGCTTGTCCGCGTCCACGTGCTCCTCCCGGTTGGTGGCGTTGGCCACCGCGGACTTGAGCACCTTGGCCACCATGCGGGCGGCGTTCTTGGGCGTGAACATCAAGATGTGCTGCGCGTTCTCCACCCGCTGGCCGCGGATCAGGTCCAGCACCTGGCCCACCTTGCGCGGGGTGATGCGAACGTATTTCGCAACCGCCTTGGCTTCCATCCTAACCGACTCCCTGCTTCGTGCGTCCGTCGCGCCGCAGGCCGCGCCCCGGCGCGCAGGCCTATTTCGGCGCGGGCGCGGCCTTCTCCACGTGGGAGCTGTGGCCGCGGAACAGCCGCGTGGGAGCGAACTCCCCGAGCTTGTGCCCCACCATGTTCTCGGTCACGTAGATGGGGATGAACTTGTTCCCGTTGTGCACCGCCAGCGTGTGCCCCACGAACTCCGGCGAGATGGTCGAGCGGCGGGCCCACGTCTTGATCACCCGCTTCTCGCCCACGTCGTTGAGCTTCTGGATCTTCTGGGCCAGTTTGGCGTCAATGAACGGGCCCTTCTTGATGGAACGCGACATGGATTCTCCGTGTTCCTTCCGCGCGCCCTACTTCCGCCGGCGCACGATGTGCTTGTCGGAGGCCTTGTGCCTCCGGGTCTTGTATCCCTTGGTCGGCGTGCCCCACGGAGTGCAGGGGTGCCGGCCGCCCGAGCTCTTGCCTTCGCCGCCGCCCATGGGGTGGTCCACCGGGTTCATCGCCACGCCGCGGACGCTCGGCCGCCGCCCCAGCCAGCGGCTGCGGCCGGCCTTCCCGACCACCTCGTTCTCGTGGTCCAGGTTGCCCACCTGGCCCACGGTGGCCCGGCAGTTCAGGTGCACCAGGCGCATCTCCCCGGAGGGCAGGCGCAGCTGCGCGTAGTTGCCCTCCTTGGCCATGAGCTGGCAGAAGGAGCCGGCGCCGCGCGCCATCTGCCCGCCGCGGCCGGGCGTCAGCTCCACGTTGTGCACGTTCGTCCCCAGCGGCAGCGAGCGCAGCGGCAGGCAGTTGCCGTTGCGCACCTCGGCGCCCTCGCCGCTCATCAGCGTCTCGCCCACGGTCAGCCCCACCGGCGCCAGGATGTAACGCTTCTCGCCGTCCGCGTAGTACAGCAGCGCGATGCGGGCCGAGCGGTTGGGGTCGTACTCGATCGTGGCGACCTTCGCCGGGATGCCGTCCTTGTTGCGCTTCCAGTCGATGAACCGGTACAGCCGTCGGTGCCCGCCGCCGCGCAGCCAGGAGCTGGTGTGCCCGAGGTTGTTGCGGCCCCCCGGCCGGTGCAGGAACTCGGTCAGGGGCTTGTGCGGCTTCGTGGCCGTTACCTCATCGAAGCCGCTGGTCACGCGGTAGCGCTGGGTCGGCGTCAGCGGGCGGTATTTCTTCAGTGGCATCTCAAGCTCTCCGTAAGACCCAGGGTCCTAGACCGACTCGAACAGCTCGATGGTCTGACCTTCCTTGAGCGTCACGACGGCCTTCTTCCAGGACGAACGGCGTCCGGAGAAGGCGCCCACGCGCTTCTTCTTGCCCTGGTAGTTCATGGTGCGAACGCACTCGACCTGGACCGGGAAGATGGCCTCGACGGCCTTCTTGATCTCGATCTTGTTGGCCTTGGGGTGCACGTCGAAGAGGTACTGGTTGTGTTTCTCGCGCTGCACGCTCCCCTTCTCGGTTACCAGCGCCAGCCGCACGATCTGCCGGGCATCCATCATGACGCAAACACCTCGTTGAGCTGCTGGAGCGCATCCCGCGTGACCACCAGCGCGTCGTGGCTCACCAGGTCGTACGCCGTGAGCTGGTGCGCCGGCCGGGCATCCACTCCCGGCAGGTTGCGGCTGGCCAGCACCGCGTTGTGGATCACGCCCTGGGTCACCACCAGCGTCTTGCGGCCGGCCACGCCGAGCCTCCCGAGCAGCGCCGCGAACTCCTTGGTGCGGTGGCTGTCCGGGGCCAGCGCCTCCATCACCACCACCGCCTCCTCCTTCGCCCGGCGGGTCAGCACCCCCCGGATCGCGGCGCGCCGGATGCCCCGAGGCACGCGGTAGCCGTAATCCCGGGGGACCGGGCCGAACGCCCGGGCGCCGCCCACCCACAGGGGAGAGATGTTGGACCCGGCGCGGGCGCGCCCGGTGCCCTTCTGCCGCCACGGCTTGGTGCCGCCGCCCTTCATGTCGTGGCGGTGCTTCACGCTGTGCGTGCCCTGCCGCTGGTTCGCGAGGTACGCCTTCAGCGCCTCGTACACCACGTGCTCGCTGCAGGGCGCGTCGAACAGCGCGGCCGGGAGTTCGACCGTGCCGCTGGAATCGCCGCTGCTGGTGAACAGTTTCGCCGATGCCATTGCCTTGGTTCCTTCTCCGGCGCGGAGCAGGCGCCTAGCCCTTCCGGCGGATGACCACGAACCCGTTCACGTGTCCCGGAACGGAGCCGCGGACCCACAGGAGGTTGCGCTCCTTGTCGATGCCGACGACCTTGAGATTCTTGGCGGTGGCGTTCTCGGCCCCCATGTGGCCGGGCAGCCGCTTGTTCTTGATCACCCGGGACGGATACGCGCTGGCCCCGATGGAGCCGGGCAGCTTGTGGGTGGTGCACCCGTGCGTGGCCTTGCCGCCGGTGAAGTGGTGGCGCCGGACCACGCCCGCGAACCCCCGCCCCTTGGTGATGCCCGACACGTCCACCAGCGACCCGACCTCGAACATCTCGACGGTGAGGGCCTGGCCGACCTGGTGCTCCGACGGGCCCTCGAGCCGGACCTCGCGCAGCCGCCGGCCGGGATCCACCTTCGCCTTGGCGTAGTGGCCGCGGAGCGCCGCCGGGGTGTTCTTGGTCCGGGCCTTGCCGAAGGTGATCTGCAGGGCCGCGTAGCCGTCCTTCTTGGGGTCCTTCACCTGGACCACGGGGCACGGCCCGGCTTCCAGCACCGTCACCGGCACCGCGTCGCCCTTCTCGTTGTAGACCTGGGTCATCCCCAGTTTTCTGCCCAGCAGCGCCATCTTCATGTGCATCTCCCAGCGTCACGGGTCGGGAGGCGCGGTCTCCCGCGCCCCGGACGGCCGCTCTCGGCCCCGCCCGGCGGACGCAATCTCGATCTCGTGTTCCCCGCGGGCCCGCGGCCCGCCGGGGGCACGCCCGGCGCACTTCCGTGCGCCGCTACAGCTTGATCTCGGCCTCGACGCCCGCCGGCAGGTCCATCCGCATCAGCGCGTCCATGGTCTGCTGCGTCGGACGTTCGATGTCGATGATGCGCTTGTGCACCCGGATCTCGAACTGCTCGCGCGACTTCTTGTCCACGTGCGGCGAGCGGTTCACGGTGTACACGGTGCGGCGGGTCGGCAGCGGCACCGGGCCGAAGGTCCGGGCCCCCGTCCGCTTGGCCGTGCGCACGATCTCGCCGGCGCTGGTGTCCAGCATCACGTGATCGTACGAGCGCAGCTTGATGCGGATCCTCTGCCCTGGCATCACGGCTCCCTTACTCCACGATCTCGGCGACCACGCCGGCGCCCACGGTCCGCCCACCCTCGCGGATGGCGAACCGAAGCTCCTTCTCCATCGCAATCGGCGTGATCAACTCGATCTCCATCGTCACGTTGTCCCCCGGCATCACCATCTCCCGTCCCTCCGGAAGATGCGCCACCCCCGTCACGTCCGTCGTCCGAAAATAAAACTGCGGCCGATACCCCGTGAAAAACGGAGTGTGCCGACCGCCCTCTTCCTTCGTCAGAATGTACACCTCGCCCTTGAACTTCGTGTGCGGCGTCACCGACTTCGCCGCCGCCAACACCATCCCTCGCTCCAGGTCGTCCTTCTCAATCCCCCGCAACAACAACCCTATGTTGTCCCCCGCAATCGCCTCGTCCATGCTCTTGCGGAACATCTCCACCCCCGTCACCACCGTCTCCCGCGTCTCCCGGATCCCCACCCGCTCCACCTTGTCCCCCACCTTCACCTTCCCTCGCTCCACCCGACCCGTCCCCACCGTCCCGCGCCCCGTGATCGAAAACACGTCCTCCACCGGCATCAAAAACGGCTTGTCCACGTCCCGCTGCGGCGTCGGAATGTAGTTGTCCACCGCCTCCATCAGCGCCAGGATCGACTTGTTCGCCTCCGCGTCCTTCCCCTGCCCCTCCATCGCCTTCAGCGCCGAACCCCGAATCACCGGAATCTCGTCCCCCGGAAACTCATACTTCTTCAACAGATCCCGGACCTCAATCTCCACCAGATCCAAGAGCTCCGGATCGTCCACCATGTCCACCTTGTTCATGTACACCACGATGTACGGTACGTTCACCTGCCGCGCCAACAGCACGTGCTCCCGCGTCTGCGGCATCGGCCCGTCCGCCGCCGACACCACCAGAATCGCCCCGTCCATCTGCGCCGCTCCCGTTATCATGTTCTTCACGTAGTCCGCGTGCCCCGGACAGTCCACGTGCGCATAGTGACGCTTGTCCGTCTCGTACTCCACGTGCGCCGTCGCAATCGTGATCCCACGAGCCTTCTCTTCCGGCGCATTGTCGATCGAGTCAAACGTCCGAACCGCAATCTTCGGGTTCCGCTGCGCCATCACCATCGTGATCGCCGCCGTCAGCGTCGTCTTCCCGTGATCCACGTGACCTATCGTCCCCACGTTCACGTGCGGCTTCGTGCGCTCGTACTTCTGCTTGGCCAT
>DATKKS010000243.1:0-15682 GCA_035542815.1 Saccharimonadales bacterium (SeqCode)
GCGGGCCGTCATCGTGAACCTCAGGACGTCCCGGTCCTCCATGGTGCCGCGCTCCGACACCTTGAGGTCCACCGCCTCGTACAGCGGGGAGTCCTCCAGGCGCTGCATGAAGTCCGCCACCATCAGGTTGCTGAACGTGACTCCCTGGATCTCCACCTTCCCCGGGGAGCTCTCACGCACCGAGGTCACCCACACGTGGTCGGGGAGCTGGCGGGACAGCTCGTCCATCATCTGCACACGCACGTAGCGGCTGCTCTCGAGCCGCTTGAGCAGCGACATGCGCAGGTCCATGTCGGCGCGCTCGCGGGCCAGCTGGCCGATGCGCTCGATCTGGGGGGCGAGCGAGGCGGTCTCCGCCTCGGACTTGCTGATGTCGCGCTCCAGGGTGCGGATGCGCGCGCTCTGCACCCCCACGCTGGCGAAGGCCAGCGCCACCAGCACCCCGGCCGCACACGCCGGCCAGGCGAACCATGGGAACGCCGGACCCTTGCGCGCCCGGGCAATCCGCTCTTCCGCCGGCAGCAGGTTGATCCGGATCATTTGTCCCCCACGCTCCGAAGCGCCAGACCTATGCCCACGGCCAGCGACGGCGCCAGCGACTCGGGGTCGTAGGTGCCGAACACGGCTGGGTCATAGGGAATGCGGTTCATCGGGTTCACCACCTCCACCGGCACGTGGTGGCGCTCCTCCAGGAAGGCCTTCAGGCCTTCCACCCGGGCGCACCCGCCGGAGAGGAAAATGCGGTCGATCTTCTCGCTCTCCGCCCCGGTCTTGATGTACGAGGCGGCCCGCTCGATCCCGGTGGACAGCGGCTCGAACGCCGCCCGCAGGGTGTCCATGTGCTCGGGCTTGCTGGGGCTGCGCCCCTGCACCACCGCCTGGGCCTCGGACTGGGTCAGCCCCAGTTTGCGCTGCAGGGCCTCCTCGACGTTGTTCCCGCCCAGCTGCAGGTCCTTGGTGAACAGCGGGCGGCCGTTCTGGACCACGTTGATGTTGGTGAGCTCCGCACCCACGTTCACCAGCGTGACCATCTCCTTGTCGTCCAGGGTGTAGTTCATTTCCACGGCGTTCTGGAGGGCGAAGGAGTCCACGTCCACCGCCACCGGGGTGAGCCCGGCCTCGCGCAGCAGGTCCGCCTGGGACATCACCAGGTCCTTCTTGGCGGCCACCAGCAGCACCTGCATCTGCTTGCCTTCGCCCTGCGGGTCCAGGATCTCGAAGTCCAGGACCACGTCGTTCACGTCGTACGGGACGTGCTGCTCGGCCTCCCACACGATGGCCTGCCGGGCCTCCTGCTGGCCCAGCCGGTCCATGGTGATGGGCTTGATGATCACCGCCCGGCCGGAGACCGAGCTGACCACCCGCCGCGACTTGAAGTGGCGGGTCTCGAACAGCCGGCGGAGCGCCTCGACCACCATCTGCCGATCGATGATCTCCCCGTCCACGATGGCTTCGTCCAGCGGCTCGGACACCCCGACGTTCACCAGCCGGGGCCCGGCCGGGGTGGTCTCCAGCTCGACCGCCTTGATGGTGTGGCTGCCCAGGTCAAGGCCCACCACCGGCCTCTGTTTCTTGAAGATCACGCCGAGCCTCCTTGGGGCGCTGGGTCGCGCCTCTCGCGGCGGCCGCCGCGGGATGTCCTCGCGTTGCTGCTCTTGGCCCGTCCGGCCCATGCGCGCCGCCGGGTTGCGGCGCAGGCCGAGACCACGGCCTTTCAGGGACTGCAACGCCTGTGCCACCGATGCGCCGTGCAACTCCGCGCCCCAGGGGCTTGCCCCGCACCACCCTAGCCCCGGGGGGTGGAGCGGGCTCGACAGTTCCGTCGAGTGCGGGTTGCAGGTCGCACCGCGCAGGGTGCGATTCACGCGCCCGCCGGCTCCTCCCCGGCGCGCGCGGGCGCTTCCTCTGCCGGCCGGGTTATCGGCTCAGAATTGCCCCATACCAAGAGAAAAATGCGGGCGCCACGAACAGCGCCAAGACCGCCGCCGGGGCCAGGAAGGAGCCGAACGGCAGCGCCGTGCGGGCGCTGGCGCGGCGTCCCGCGATGAGCCCCAGCCCCACCAGCGTGCCCGCCGCGGAGGCCGCCAGCACCGCGAACACCGCTCCCTGCCAGCCGGTGAACGCGCCCAGCATCAGCCCCAGCTTCACGTCTCCCCCGCCCATGCCCTCCACCCCGCGCAGCTTCCGGTAGGCCAGGCCCACTAGGTACAGCCATCCGCCGCCCACCGCCGCGCCCAGCGCCGCGTCCCGCAGCCCGGGCGGGCCGAAGACCGAGGCCAGCAGCCCCAGCGCGGTGCCCGGCAGCGTGATCCGGTCCGGGATGATCTGGTGCTCCAGGTCAATGAACACCACCGCCACCATGGCCGCGGCGAAGAACATCCGGAAGGCCAGCGCCGGCTGCGCGCCGAAGCGCAGCGCCAGCAGCGCGAACAGCGCCCCGGTGAGCGCCTCCACCAGCGGGTAGCGCGGCGAGATGGGCGCGCGGCAGTCGCGGCACCGCCCCCGGAGCCACAGCCACGAGAGCACCGGGACGTTGTCGAAGAAGCGGATCTCGTGCCCGCAGTGGGGGCAGCGCGAGCGCCAGAGCACCACCGACATGCCGCGGGGCATGCGGTAGATCACCACGTTGAGGAAGCTCCCGATCAGGAGCCCCAAGAGCGCGGCCAGGGCCCACACCGGAAACGGCGGCGGGATCACAGGTGCCCCTTGCGGTGCAGGCGGTCCAGGTACTTGCGGGCCATCTCGCGCAGGTAGTCGTTCTCCGAGGTCAGCAGGATCTGGGTCCAGAAGACTTCGGCGGTCTCGGCGTAGCCGGCCTTGCCGGCCACCCACCCGGCGAGCCGGTCCACGTACTCGGGGTGGCCCGGGAGCTGTGCGGCGTGCGCCAGGTAGTAGCTGGCGCGCTTGTAGTCGTGCCGCCCCACGAACTCCAGGAAGCCGGCGTCGAACCACGGCTCCCAGCGGCCGGGGTTGTCGGCCACCGCCCGCTGCAGCACCGCCATGCCCGCCGGGAAGTCGTGCCCCTCCTGCCCCAGGGAGAAGCCCACGAACCGGTACACGCCCAGGAAGTGCGGGTCCAGGTCCGCGATCACCGCGGCCAGGTGGCGCAGCATGTGGAAGTCCTGGTCGCTCTTCCGATGCTTGCCGTAGTACTGGATGGTCTGGAACCAGGCCAGGTCGGCCCACGCCACCGAGTGCCCGGCGGACACCAGCCGGACCAGCTTGCCGTTGGGAAAGTACGACAGCTCCGCCAGCCCGTGCACGGCGGGGCGCGCCCGCTCCGCGGCCAGCAGCGCCGAAAGGCACGCCGCCGCCACCAGCGCCACCAGCAGCGCGGCCGCGACCGCCGGCGCCGCACGGCTCACGCGAACTCCCGCCGCTGGAACAGCCCCACCGCCACGGTCAGGATCAGCGCGCAGTACAGCACCGCGTAGGTGAGCGCCAGCCCCAGCTGGGCCGCGTCCGGCCACACGCCCTCGGCCACCTGCGCTCGGAAGTTGAACACGTACAGGTTGGGCAGCACGTAGGAGAGCCCCACCAGCAGGTTCCCGCCGGAGGGCAGCAGCGCGGCCATGTCGCGCAGGTCGGCCACCGCGTTCCCGATGACGTAGAAGCCCAGGGTGAAGGCGCCCGCCAGGAGCGGCGAGGCCACCGCCGAGAACAACAGGGTCCAGGAGGTGAGCACCGCCAGCTCGGCCAGCGTGCCCACGCCGCACAGCAGCACCTGCGGGTGCCACGCGCGGCCCATCCAGCGGTCCACCAGGAACACCGCCACGGTCATGGCCCCCACGCACACCGCCAGCACCGCCACCAGCCCGGCGTACTTGCCCAGCAGGTACTCGCGCCGGGCCACCGGCTTGGACAGCAGCACGTGGATGCTGCGCCGCTCCACTTCCTTGTGCAGCAGCGAGGTGCCCACCATGACGATCAGGAACATCCCGAACAGGCTGACCAGGCTGAGGCCCACGTCGCGCACCACGCGGGGGCCCTCGCCCAGGGCCAGCGGCGAGAGCACCTGGGCCGCGCCGACCAGGAACAGCATGAAGCCCAGGGTGATGTAGAGCACCTTCTGGCGCAGGGCCTCTCGGAAGGTGTTGGCGGCGATGGCGGCCAGGCGCTTCATGCGGCGGCCCTCGCTTCCGCCGCGGGCCGCGGCTCCTCGGCCAGCAGCCGCAGGAAGACCTCCTCGAGCTGGAACTGGTCGCGCTGCACCGCCAGGATCTCCGCCCCGGCGCGCACCAGGGCCGCCAGCAGCTCGCCCAGCTGCCCGGCGTCGGACAGCCGCACCAGCGCGGTGTCCACGCCCCACTCGATCTCGGGCGCGCCGGGCCAGCGCCGGGGCCGGCCGCGGGGCAGGCCGCGCAGCCGGATCTCCGCGCCGCCGCGCGCGCCCGCGCTCAGCTCCGAGAGGTCCAGGCAGCGCACCAGGCGGCCGCGGTTCAGCACCCCGACCCGGTCGCACAGGTGCTCCACGTCGGGCAGGATGTGCGAACTCATGAGGATGGTCTTGCCGCGCTTCTTGAGGCGCAGGATGAGGTCGCGCACCAGGCGCCGGCCCAGCGGGTCCAGCCCGCTCATGGGCTCGTCCAGCACCAGCAGCTGGGGGTCGGACAGCAGCGCCTGGGCCAGGCCCACCCGCTGCAGCATGCCCTTCGAGTACTTGCCCAGCGGGCGGTCGCCGGCGTGCCCTAGCTCCAGTTCCTCCAGCAGCGCCCCGATGCGGCGGCGGCGCTCCGTCCGCTCCACCCCCGCCAGGGTGCCGTACAGCTCCAGCAGCTCCCGGGCGCTCAGGTAGTCGTAGAAGTAGGGGTTCTCCGGCAGGTAGCCGAGGTTGCGGCGGGCCTCGATGGAGCCCAGCGGGTGCCCGAACACGGTGCCGCCGCCCTCGGTGGGCCGGAGCAGGCCCAGCAGGATCTTGAGGGTGGTGGTCTTGCCCGCCCCGTTGGGGCCCAGCAGGCCGAAGGTCTGGCCGCGGTGGAGTTCGAAGCCGACGTCCACCAGCCCCTCGCTGCGCCGGAGGGTGAGCGGGTGACGGTACACCTTGCGCAGCCCGGCGAGGCGCACCACCGGGGCTTCGGTGGGGCCGGCCGGACGCCGGCCGGCGCCGCCGGGCCGGGAGCGGGCCTTCCGGACCCCGGCCCCGTGGATGCTGATGGGTGCGTGCTTCACGGTCTCCCCCTGCGATCTCGGCCCTGGGCGGCCGCGCCCCGGCGCCCCCCAACGGGTCCGCCGGAACGGCCCGCACAGGGCGTTCCGGCGCCTATATCGGCACCCTGGGGGAGTTTCTTGAGCCCGGGCCGCGCCCCAAAAGCGGACGGCGGGCCGGAGGCCCGCCGTCGCGCCCTGGTGCTTCTGCCGGGTGGCTACGACCCGTTGGTGAGGGTCAAGGTCAGCGGGTTCCCGTCCTTGTCTCCGCCGCTGATGGTGTAGCCCAGCGTGGAGTCCGTGGCGTTCGGGGTGTACCCGGTGATGCCCGCCTTGTTGGCGGTGCCGTTCATGTAGGCGTTGCCGTCACCCACGGTCTGGTCGAACGGGTTCTTGAAGTTCTGCGGCAGGAAGTTGGCGACGGTGTCGTAGCTCCCGTACGCGCCGTCCCGCTTCACGGCCCAGTCCTCCGCGGCCAGCTGGTAGGTGTGCATGTTGGCCTTGGTGGAGCCTTCCTTCGCACGCGCCTGCATGGCGATGAAGTTCGGGATCGCGATGGCGGCCAGGATCCCGATGATGACCACCACGATCATCAGCTCGATCAGGGTGAAGCCCTTGGAGTTCCGCAGCATCTTGGTGCCTTCCTTTCTTCCGGCGGCCCCGGGGGCCGACCTGCTTCGGTTGTGGCGCCGGTGGCGCCGGGTTGGGAGCTTCAGCTGCGCCGGGGCCGCCGCCGCAGTTGGTCGCTCGCTCTCCTGGCCGCGGAGTAGTGCAACCGGTGTGCCACCACTCCATCCGCCGCTGCTGTCGTCAGGACCTTGAGGTTCTGCGCTTTAGGCCGGGCCGCGGGGCGTTCCCGGCGTTGCATCCTGCACCTTCCGCCCCCCGCGCCGTGCGCTCCGCACCGCGTGGAGCATCCTGCAATGGGCTAGGCCGCCTCGGCCTCGCCCTCGGGCGACTCCTTCTGCATCCCGTACGCCACCAGCTTGCGGTACAGCGTGGAGGCGTTGATCCCCAGCATCTGCGCGGCCCGCTTCTTCTGCCACCCGGTGAACTCCAGCACCCGGAGGATGTACTGCTTCTCCAGCTCCTCCAGGGTCATGGTGGGCCGGTCGATCACCAGGCTGGCCGAGGCGCTGCTGCCGCGGCGCACCTTCTCCGGCAGGTCGGCCGGGCCGATGGAGCCCGACTCGCTCAGGATGACGGCGCGCTCCATCACGTTTTCCAGCTCGCGCACGTTGCCCGGCCAGTCGTACTTCATCAGGCACTCCATGGCCTCTTTGCCCACCGTCTTGGCGTCCCGCCCGGCGCACAGCTTCTTCAGGAAGTGGTCCACCAGGAGCGGGATGTCGTCGGCGCGGTCGCGCAGCGGCGGGAGCTGCACGGCGATCACGTTCAGCCGGAAGTACAGGTCGGCGCGGAAGCGCCCCTCGGCCACCGCCTTGTCCAGGTCGGAGTTGGTGGCCGCCACCAGGCGCACGTCAATCTTGACCGGGCTGGTGCCCCCCACCGGGATGATCTCCCGCTCCTGGAGCGCCCGCAGCAGCTTGACCTGGGTGGCGGCGGGCATCTCGCCCACCTCGTCCAGGAAGAAGGTGCCGCCCTCGGCCACGGTCAGCAGCCCCGCCTGGTCCTTGATCGCCCCGGTGAACGAGCCCTTCACGTGCCCGAACAGGTTGCTCTCCAGGAGGTCCCGCGGGATGGCGCCGCAGTTGATGGACACGAACGGCCCCTGCGCCCGCCGGCTGCGGTAGTGCACCTCGCGCGCCACCAGCTCCTTGCCGGTGCCGCTCTCCCCGAAGATCATGATGGTGCTGTCGGTCTCGGCGACCTTGTCCACCATCTTGAACACCTGCACCATGCCGTCGGAGGAGCCGATGATCTCGCGCTCCTCGTGGCTCTTGCGCAGCTGGCGCTTGAGGAACGAGTTCTCCGAGCGCACCCGGCGCATCTCCAGGGCGCTCTTGACCACCATCTTGATGTCGTCGTTCTTGGCGTTCTTCTCGAGGTACTGGAAGGCGCCGCGGTTCACCGCCTCGATGGCGCTGCGCTGCGAGGCGAACGCGGTGAGGATGATCACCGGGATGCCCGGATCCAGCTTCTTGACCGAGGAGAGCACTTCCAGGCCGTCCATCTCCGGCATTTTGATGTCGGTGATGACGACGTCGAACTCCTCTTCCCGGAGCTTGTCCAGGGCCTCCTGGCCGCTGGTCACCGGCGTCACGAGATAGCCGTCCCGGCGCAGCATCAGCGCCAGGAACTGGCACATGCTCTGTTCGTCGTCCACCACCAGGATCTTGTTCTGGGCCATCAGGTGTTCCTTCCCGGAGAAGCGAGGATCCCCATCCATGTCATTTTCGGCGGCTCAGGCCGGAGCCTTGAGAGATGGCCGCCCGGCGGGCTCACGAAGCCCGGGCCAGGCCCGGCTCGCCCTCCTCGAGGGGCAGCACGATGCTCATTCGGGTCCCCCGCCCGGGGGTGCTGCGGGCGCTGACCCGGCCCCCGTGCCGCTCCACCACCTGGCGGGCCAGGGACAGCCCCAGCCCGGTGCCGGCCGGCTTGGTGGTGAAGAACGGCTCGAACACGTGCGGCAGGTGCTCCGGCCGGATGCCCTGGCCGTCGTCCTCGAACACGATCTCCACTTCCTGGGCCCAGGAGGTCTCGTCCGGCGGCAGCAGCCGCAGCCGCAGGCACCCGGGCCCGTCCATGGCCTCCAGGGCGTTCACCCCCAGGTTCACGAACACCCGCTTGAGCTGCTCGCCGTCCACCCGGGCGGCACACGGCCCGGCGATCTCGCAGCGCACCTCGTGTTCCGGGCGGCGGCGCACGTGGCACTCCAGCAGCCGGGCCACCTCCTCCAGCAGGGTGTCCAGCTGCACCGGGCCGGGGTGCAGCTCCTCCACCCGGGCGAAGTCCAGCAGCTCGCCGATGAACCGGTTGAGCCGCTCGCCCTCGCGCACGATCAGGTCCATGAGGCGCCCGCTCTCGCCCTCCACCCGCAGCTCGCCCTTGAGCAGCTCGATGGACCCGGTGATCGGGTTGAGGCAGTTCCGGATCTCGTGGGCCACCCCCGCGGCCAGCTCACCGATGGCCGCCAGGGTCTCCTGGCGGCGCGCCCGGCGGGCCCGCTCGCGCGCCTCGGTCAGGTCCTGGAACACCGCCACCACCCCGCGCCGCCGCCCGTCCGGCTCGCGCAGCAGCGAGGTGCTCACCCCCAGCGGCAGCTCCCGGCCGCCGCGTTGGCGGATGTCCACCTCGGCCCGCTGGTGCACCCGCCCCGCGTAGATGGCCGAGTCCAGGATGCGCACGAAGGGCCCCAGGCCCTCGGGCAGCGCAGCCTGCACCCCGTGGCCGGCGGTGGAGGCCCGCGGCAGGCCCAGGATGTCCTCGGCCGCGGGGTTGCAGATGCCCACCTGGCCCTCGAGGTCCACGGTCATCAGGCCGCTGGACATGTTGCGGACGATGCAGTCGGTGTCCAGCTGCATGCGGTGCAGCCGGCGGCGGGCCTCCTCCAGCGCCGCGCGGTGCTCGCGCGAGCGCTGGCCCAGCGTGCCGGCCAGCGCGCCCACCGACAGGAACACCAGGGACAGCACCGTGGCCCGCTGCCAGTCCACGTCCTGGGTGGCGTGTGCGTGGGTCAGCCACAGGGTGGCCGGGAAGGCGACCGCCGAAAGGGTGCCGCACGCGAGTCCCGCGCCCAGGCCGGCGGAGGACCCGGCGGCGGCCACCACCAGCAGGTACAGCGGGGCGAACTGGCCCTGGAGGTCGCCCCCCACCACCAGCGCCGCGGTGAGCAGGCTGACGTCGCCCACGTAGTGGGCCACCAGCTCCGCCGGCTCGGCCAGCCGGAAGGACACCAGCCGCTCCAGCACCGTCAGCCCCACGCCCGCCGCCACCAGCGCCGCGACCGCCGCCGCGTGCCAGGGCCGGGACGGCAACAGCAGGGTCATGCACCCGGTGAGCGCCAGGATGCCCAGGCGCACCAGGAGCGCCCCGGCGCGTCCGTGCGCCGGGCGGGCCTGGGTCTCGGATTCGGAAGCCTGCATCAACCCTTGCCGGCCACCACGTTGATGAGCTTGAACATGGGCAGGTACATGGCGATCAGCATGCCGCCCACGATGGTGCCCATGATCACGATCATCACCGGCTCGATCACCGAGGTGAGCGTCTCCACCGCGGCGTCCACCTCCTCCTCGTAGAAGGAGGCGATCTTGCTGAGCATCTGGTCCAGCGCGCCGGTCTGCTCGCCCACCGCGATCATCTGCACCACCATCGGCGGGAACACGCCCGAGGCGCGCAGCGGGGCCGCAATGGTCTCGCCTTCCCGGATGCTGGTGCGGGTGGCGTCGATGGCCATCTGGAGGATCTTGTTGCCGGCGGTCTTGGCGGTGATCTCCAGCCCGGTCAGGATGGGCACGCCGCTGGCGATCAGGGTGCCCAGGGTGCGGGTGAAGCGCGCCACGCCGCCCTTGAGGATGACGTCGCCCAGGATGGGCAGCTTGAGCGTGATCCGGTCCACCATGGTGCGCCCGGCCTCGGTGGAGTAGTAGCGCTGGAACGCGATGGACGCCCCGATCACGCCGGCCAGCAGCGCCCACCAGAAGTGGCGCAGGAAGTTGGACAGCCCCATCACCACCTTGGTGGGCAGCGGCAGTTCGCCGCCGAAGTCCAGGAACAGCTTGGCGAAGGTGGGGATGATGAACATCAGCATGAACACGGTCGCGCCCAGGGCCACGGTCAGCACCACCGCCGGGTAGGTCAGCGCCCCCTTGACCTTGCGGATCAGGGCGTTGGCCTTCTCGATGTAGGTGGCCAGGCGCAGCAGGATCTCGTCCAGCACACCGCCCGCCTCGCCCGCGTGCACCATGTTCACGAACAGGTCGTCGAACACTCGGCGGTGCTTGCCCAGCGCGTCGGCCAGGGTGGAACCGGCCTCCACGTCGTGCATCACCTCGGTGATCACCGCCCGGAAGCCGGCGCTCTCGGTCTGCTTGGAGAGGATGTCCAGGCACTGCACCAGCGGCAGCCCGGCCCCGATCATGGTGGCGAACTGCCGGGTGAAGATGGCCAGGTCCTTCACCGAGACGCTGGTCTTGCCCGGGAGCTTGAACTTGATGCTCTTGGGCTTCTCCACCAGCGAGGTGATCAGGATGCGCTTCTTGCGCAGGTAGGCGAGCGCCTCTTCCTGGGTCTCGTAGGTGAGCTCTCCGGTCTGCGTGTCGCCGCTGACCGTCTTGCCCTTCCACAGGTAGGTCGGCATCTCAGGTGCTCCTCAGGCGGCCGCCCGCTGTCCGCCGCGGCCCAGCAGCTGCTCCAGTTCCGGTACGTTGGGGCTGCGACCCAGGCATTCCTCGAGCGAGATCTTCTTGTTGATGTAGGCCTGGTACAGGGCCTGGTTCATGGTCTGCATGCCGTGCTTGGCGCCGGCCTGCATCAGGGTGTAGATCTGGTGCACCTTCCCCTCGCGGACCACTGCCCGAACCGCCTGGGTGACCATCAGCACCTCGGCCACCAGCACCCGCCCCCGGCCCTTCAGGTGCGGCACCAGCTGTTGCGTGATCACGCCCTCCAGGCAGAACGCGAGCTGCGCGCGGATCTGCTCCTGCTGCTCCGCCGGGAACACGTCCACGATGCGGTTGACGCTCTCGAAGGTGCTGTTGGTGTGCAGCGTGGCGAACACCAGGTGGCCGGTCTCGGCGATGGTGAGCGCGGCCGCGATGGTCTCCAGGTCGCGCATCTCGCCCACCAGGATGATGTCCGGGTCCTGCCGCAGGACGTACTTGAGCGCCGCCCCGAAGGTCTGGGTGTCGGTGTTCACCTCGCGCTGGTTGACGATGCACTTCCGGTGGGTGTGCACGTACTCGATGGGGTCCTCGATGGTGATGATGTGCCCTTCGCGCTCCCCGTTGATGAGGTCGAGCATGGAGGCCAGCGTGGTGCTCTTGCCCGAGCCGGTGGGCCCGGTGACCAGCACCAGGCCGCGGGGCCGCAGGGTCAGCTCGCGGCACGCCGCGGGCAGGCCCAGCGACTCGAAGCTCATCACCGTGTACGGAATCTGCCGGATGGCCATGGAGATGACGCCGCGCTGCTGGAAGACGTTGGCGCGGAAGCGGGACAGCCCCTTGATCCCGAAGGACAGGTCCAGCTCCTTGGTGACCTCGAAGCGCTTGCGCTGCTCGTCGGTGAGTACGCTGTAGGCCAGCTTCTGGGTGTCCTCCGGCCCCAGCGGCTCGCCGTCCCCCATCGCCACCGAGCCGTCCACCCGGTAGGCGGGTGGGATCCCGGCCGCCAGGTGCAGGTCGGAGGCGTTCCGCGAGATCATCTCCTCCAGCAGGGTCCGCATGTTCCACATGACGCATACCTCGGCCCGCGCCGCAGCCGGGGGACAGGCGACGCGGGCGTGGCGTAAGGGTCGGTCAGAACCGATCCGGGGCCGTCTCCTTCAGCACTTCTTCGGCCGTCGTAAGACCGTTCTTGAGCTTGATCAGGGCGTCCTTCCGCAGCGTCAGGTAGCCTTCGTCCACCCCCTGCTTCTTCAGCACGTTGGTGGGCGCGCGATCCAGGATCATGTCCCGGATGGTGGGCGATACGGGCATCACCTCGTGCACCGCCAGCCGGCCCTTGTAACCGGTGTTGCGGCACTCCACGCAACCCTGGCCCTCGAACAGCTCGATGCCATCCCACTCGGTCCGGTCGTACTGCAGCTCCTCCAGCAGCTCCGGATGGACCTTGAGCGGCACCTTGCAGTGGGGACACACCCGCCGCACCAGCCGCTGGGCCTGGATCAGGTTGACCGAGGCGGCCACCAGGAAGGGCTCCATGCCCATGTCGATGAGCCGGTTGACGGAGCTGGCCGCGTCGTTGGTGTGCAGGGTGGACAGCACCAGGTGGCCGGTGAGGGCGGCCTTGATGGCGATGGAGGCGGTCTCGGCGTCGCGGACCTCGCCCACGAGGATGATGTTGGGGTCCTGCCGCAGGAATGCGCGCAGCGCGGCGGCGAAGGTGCGCCCGATGTCCTCCTGCACCAGCACCTGGTTGACGCCCTCCAGGTTGTACTCCACCGGGTCCTCGGCGGTCATGATGTTGACCTCCGGGGTGTTCAGCTTGGAGAGCGCCGAGTACAGGGTGGTGGTCTTGCCCGAGCCCGTGGGGCCGGTCACCAGCACCATGCCGTAGGGGTTCATGATGGCCTTCATGAACGCCTCCAGCGACGCCGGGTGGAACCCCAGCCGGGTGAGGTCCACGTTCAGGTTGGACTGGTCCAGCACGCGCAGCACGATCTTCTCGCCGTGGATGGTGGGCAGGGAGGAGACCCGGAACTCCACGGACTTGTTGAGGATCTTGGTCTTGAACCGGCCGTCCTGGGGCAGGCGGCGCTCGGCGATGTCCAGCTCGGCCATGATCTTGAGGCGCGAGAGGATGGCGCTCTTGAACTTCACCGGCGGGGACATCATCTCGTACAGCGTGCCGTCGATTCGGAAGCGCACCCGCAGGCTCTTCTCGTACGGCTCCACGTGGATGTCGCTGGCGCCCTTGCGCACCGCGTCCGTGATCAGCGAGTTGACCAGCTTGACGATGGGCGCCTCCTCGGCCAGCGTGCCGAGGTCCGCTTCCTCGTCCTCATCGTCGTCCACGATCTGCAGGTCGTCCTCCATGCCCTTCATCACTTCGGACAGGGAGGCGCCGGTGTCGTAGTGCCGCTCGATGGCGCGGCGCAGGTCGGACTCCGAGGACAGCACCGGCTCCACGTCGTAGCCGGTGATGAACTTGATGTCTTCGATGGCGAACAGGTTGTCCGGGCTGGCCATGGCCACCTTGAGGCGGCGGCCCACCCGCGAGACCGGGACGGCCAGGAACTTGTTGGCCACCTCGCCCGGGATCAGGCGGGTGATGGCGGGGTCCACCTCCGCGTGGGCCACGTCGAACAGCGCCACGTGGAACAGCTCCGAGAGGAACAGCATCAGCCGCTCCTCCCCTACCGCGCCGGTCTTGACCAGGTTGAAGGCCAGCGACCCGCCCGAGCTCTTCTGCTGGGCCAGGGCCTTGGTCAGGCCCTCCTCGGTGACCAGCTGCGCTTCAAGCAGTTTCTGTCCCAGGTCTTCCAAGCTCGGGCGCCTCTCAGCCAGGTTGCAGCGTCAGGGAAATGGCGGGTCAGGGCACAGAGTCCCCGGTGCGGTTGTGCGCAAGGTGCATGCCGCGGGCGCGGCGCGCTAACTGCCTGCGCCGCCGCGATCGCGCTGCGGCGGGCGCATCGGGTGCGTTGCAGGGTGCACGCGGAACCGGCAGGAGCGCGGCGCGCGGGGCGCCCGGGGGGATCCGGGGCCGGCGCGGGACGCGGGGCTTCGGGAGTCATGGGGCCACCCGCGGGCTCAGCGCCGCCCACTTCTTGGGGCCGATGCCGCGCACCAGGCGCAGCTCCGCCGCGGCGCGGAATGGGCCGTGGGTCGCGCGGAACTCGAGGATCCGCCGGGCCAGCGCCGGCCCGATCCCGGGCAGCGTCTCCAGCTCGGCCTGGGTGGCGCGGTTGAGGTGCACGCGGGCCGCGGCGGCGGCCGCGCCGGCGCCCGGCTCAGCCGTGGCGCTGTCCGGCGGGCAGAGCCCGCCCGCGGCGAGCCCTGGGCCGGGCCGGCCGCCCGGTTCCAGGGCGCACCCGCGGGCCCAATGCAGGGCCGTCCCCAGCGCGATGCACGCCAGGGCCAGCGCCGCCAGGCGCAGCCACGGTCGCATCGGGAGTGCCTCGGGGGAGGGACGCCGGGAGGCTCAGTCCCACAGATCCCAGGTGATCCCGAAGCGCATGGCACGCCCCGCGGCCGGGGCGGCGACGCCGCTCTGGCCGGGGACCACGAAGGTGGTCTGGTAGACGAGGTCGGTGAAATTGTAGAAGGCCACCTGCAGGTGCAGCGCGCCGTAGTCCAGCACCGTCTCGAAGTCCAGCGTCGCGTGGCCGTCGGACACCACGTTCTGCTCCCCGCGGCGGTCGCCCTCGGCGTGGGCGGTCAGGCGCAGGTGCGCCAGCATCGGAACCCACGGGGTGCGATGATCCAGGGCCACGAAGGCGTGGCCGGAGACCGGCGGCTGGAACGGCAGCCGCCAGCCGTGCTCGTCGCGGGTGCGCTGCACCAGCCCCGACATCCCCAGCCGGGTGCCCAGCGGCCCGGGCAGCTCCAGGCGCCCCTCGAGCCCCACCGAGCTGGCCTCGCGCACCGCCGCCGGCAGCAGGGTGGAGAAGCGCGGCGCGTCGGAGGCGCCCGGAAGGCCCCGGTCGCGCTCGAGGTACGCCTGGAGCTGCGCCCGGATCCGCCCGCGGGTCCACTGCAGCTGTGGCTCCAGGCGCAGCATGGAGAAGCGCTGCGAGTCGGCCGGCACGCCGCCGAGGTCCGCCCGCAGGCAGCCCTCCGCCCCGGCCGCGAACGAGCTCGAGATCTCCCACCGCTCCGAGCCGCGCAGGGCCAGCTCGTGCCGCCCGCCGCCCAGCCCCAGCAGCACCGCCGCCTCGCGCCCGGGCCCGCCGGCGGCCAGACCTACGCTGGGCCGCGCGCCGCCGGAGAGGCCTCCGCCGCCTTCCAACTCGCCCAGCGCGGCCAGCGCCGGCCGGCCCGGCAGCCGGACCCGGGCCACCAGTGCCTGGCGGCCGTCGCTGGAGGTCCCGTCGCCGGCGCTGGCCAGCACCGCCGCCACCGACACCCCGCTGTCCCGCGAAGCCGCCCCCAGCCCCACCCGCAACAGCTCGCGGCGCACATCGGTGCCGCTGAAGTCCGGGGCATAGGCCACGACGTCCGAGGTGGAGCTGAGCACCGCCGCCCGCCAGCGCCCCCAGCGCGTCTTGCGGGAGGCCTCCACGGACAGCCCGCGCTCGCGGAACTCCGAGACCAGGTAGCTGGCGGTTTCCTTGCGCACCCCGGTGGCCAGCGACCACTCGGCGTCCGGGTCCTGGCGCGCGAACTGGACCCGGGCGTCCATGCCGCCCAGGTCCTCGCCGTGCAGGCTCACCCGCGAGAGCAGCGCCCCGTTGCCCGCGGGGTAGCGCTCCAGGTCCAGCGCGCCCATCGGGGCGGGCGCCGCAGGCGGGTCCGGCCACCAGGCCTGGCCGCTGGCCAGCGGCTCGCCGCCCCAGCCCTCCAGGTCGCTGGTGGCGGGCCAACCCAGATCCAGCGGGAAGCCGTCCAGGCTCATCGCGGGCGGGCGGGGCGAGCCCGGGGCGAACAGGTAGCGCTCCAGCCCGGTCCAGCCGTAGTCGGTGTCGGCGATCCAGCCGGCCTCCGCGAGGCGGTCGGGGTAGGAGCGGAAGTAGCGGTCCTCGGCCTCCCCCGGCGCCTGCCGCGCCGGCGCGGCGGAGCCGAGGCGAAATCCGCCCGTCGCGGCGGCCAGAGGCAGCGGGCCGCGGTCCACGGGAGGCACCGGGTGGACGCCGGTCGCGCCGGGGGCGCGCACCGCGAGGCTCTCGGGCCGCGCGGCGGAGGTGTCGGCGGGCGTGACCGCCCGCGCGGCGCGGGCTGCGGAAGTGTCGGCAGGCGCCGCCGCTCGTGCGCCGCGGGCT
>DATKKS010000244.1:0-4447 GCA_035542815.1 Saccharimonadales bacterium (SeqCode)
GGCGGGACCCCGACCGCCGCCCCGACTTCGGGCCGGAGCGGGTTCATCCCACGGCGGGCGCCACCGCGGTGGGCGCGCGCATGCCGCTGGTGGCGTTCAACGTGAACCTGGGCACCCCCGACGTGCGGGTGGCCAAGGAGATCGCCAAGGCGCTCCGCTTCCAGAGCGGCGGGCTGCGCTTCGTGAAGGCCCTGGGGTTCTTCCTGGAAGACCGGGGCATCGCCCAGGTGTCCATGAACCTGGTCAACTACAAGCAGAGCCCGGTGCACCGCGCCTTCGCGCTGGTGCGCGAGGAGGCCGAGCGGTTCGGGGTGAACGTGGTGGGCAGCGAGATCGTGGGGCTGGTGCCGCAGGACGCGCTGTTCGCGGCGGCCGAGCACGCGCTGCGGCTGGAGGGGTTCAGCCCGGCCCAGGTGCTGGAGTCCCGGCTGGGCGCGGCGGGGGCCGGCGGCGGCGGCACGGTGCGGGAGTTCCTGGACCAGGTGGCCTCGCGCGAGCCCACCCCCGGCGGGGGCGCGGTCTCGGCCCACGCGGCGGCGCTCGCGGCCGCCCTCGGGGCGATGGTCGCGGGGCTCACCGTGGGCCGCAAGAAGTACGCCGCGGTGGACGCCGAAATGCGCGAGACCTTGCGCAGCTGCGAGCAGCTGCGGGCGCGATTGGCGCAGCTGGTGGAGGAGGATAGCGCCGCGTTCGAGGAAGTGATGCGGGTCCGCAAGCTTCCTGCCAACAATGAGATGGAGGCGTCACGCAAGGCGAAGCTGGAGCTCGAGGCGCTGTGGAAGGCCACCCGCGTGCCGCTGGAGACCGCCCGGGTGGCGGCGGAGCTGCTGCGCCTGGCGGCGGACCTGCTGGCGCGCGGCAACCGCAACGCCGCCAGCGACGCGGGGGTGGCCATTCTGATGTCGCAGGCGGCCGGCCGCGGCGCGCTGTTCAACGTGGCCATCAATCTCAAGGATCTGCCGGAGGGGCCCGAAAAGGAGGAAGTGCGCGGCGCGGTTCGGGGCCTTAAGCTGGCGCTGGCGCAGGCCGATAGTATGTTGTCGTCATTGGAGTCCGAGCTGGCCTGATGCGTCTCGGGAGGGTCCTTGGAGCGAGTCGCCGACGTTAAGCGGCGGGCCCAGATCTATATCCAGCAGGGGCGGTGGGACGAGGCCATCCGGGCTTACGAGAAGCTCGTCCAGGCCTCGGACCCCGATCCCTATCTGCACGTCCTGATCGGGGACGTGCACCTGCGCCGGGGGGACCCGGCGTCCGCCACCGCTTCCTACCAGCAGGCCATCGGCGGCTACCGGGAGACCGGGCTGCTCAAGAACGCCGTGGCCGTGGCCAAGAAGCTGCTCCGCTGCAACCAGGAGCGCCGCGAGGTGCTGTCGCTGCTCGCGGAGCTCAACGCGCAGGACGGGCTGTCCAACGACGCCGCCGCGTACTATGCCGCGGCGGCGGACGAGGAAGTGGTGGCGGGTCGGCTGGAGGAGGCGGCGGTGCTGCTGGCCAAGGGGGTGGCGGTCGCCCCGATGCACGCCGACTGCTCCAACCGCTTGGTGGACCTGTGCGTGGATCTGGGCCGGCCCGAGGCCGGCGCGCGCGAGCTGCTGCGCCTGGCGGAAGCGCTGCGCATGGCGGGGCACGAGGACCCGGTGCCGTTCCTGCTGGAGCGGGCCCGGGGTCTGGATCCGTCCGCCGAGCTGCCCTCGGTGGAGCCCGCGGCCCGCGTCGAAGCCGCCGCCGAGGGCCGCGAGGCGCTCTCGGACCTGCGCGGGGCACTGAGCGGCTCGCCCGCCGCGCCGCCGGCGCAGCAGCCCAAGCCCGCGGCAGGCCGCCTGGAGGGTCTGGAGAGCACCGGTCCGGCGGCGGCGCGCACGGGGGGCGCCGAGGCTCCGCCCGCCGGCGCGAGCGCCGTGTTCGACCACGCCGCCGCCGCCCTGGCGGAGGCCGCGCGCGCCGAGCAGGCGCAGGCGAAAGCTGCTTCCCAAGGGCCCGCGCGGGAAGCCGGCGCCCGCGACGAGGCTCCCGCGGCGGCCGTGGGCGAGCCCGGCCCGAGCGCGCCGGCGACCGCGTCGGCAGCCCCGGCGGGGGACGCCGCGGAGGCGCCGGCCGCTCCAAGCGCTCCGTTCGCACCGGCCTCTGGAAAGCCCGCCGCGGCGCCCGAAGGCCCGGCGCAGGCCCAGGCGGAGCCGGCGCCGCCCGAGCCAGCCGCGGAGGAGCCGGCCGCGGGGCCCGCCGAGCCGCGCTTCGCGCAGCCGGAGCCGCCCGCGCGGCCGCGCGCCACCAGCCGCTCGGTGAGCGTCAAGGACGAGGTGCCCGCCGGCGGGGCGCTCATTGATCTGTCCAAGATCCTGGAGGAGTTCAAGCAGGGGCTGGAGCAACAGATCGGACCCGACGACGCCAAGAGCCACTACGACATGGCCATGGCCTACATGGAAATGAACCTCCTGGGCGACGCGGTGGCGGAGCTGGCGGCCGCCTCGCACGACCCGGAGCTGCGGCCCAAGTGCTGCGAGCTGCTCGGGCAGTGCTACCTCCGGCAGGGCCGCCCGGAGGAGGCCGAGCGCATCCTGCGCCGCGGCCTCGAGACCCACAGCCTGGGTGAGGAGGCGGGGCTGTCGCTGCGCTACCACCTGGCGCTGGCGCTGGAGCTGCTGGGCAACGACGACGAGGCGCGCGAGCTGCTGGAGCAGGTGATCCAGCTGCGGCCCGACTTCATGGACGCGGCGCAGCACCTCGAGTCCGTGCGCCTGCGGCGCGCCTCGTGACCCCGCCGTTCGGGCTGCCCTTCGGCCGCCCCCCGCGCTCCGAACACGTGGACCTCCACCTGCACAGCACCTGCTCCGACGGCTCCCTGAGCCCCGAGGAGCTGGTGGCCCAGGCGCAGCGGCTGGGCCTGGGGGCCATCGCCATCACCGACCACGACACCACCGTGGGCGTGGGGCGGGCCCGCCGCGCGGCGCAGGCGCCGCTGGAGGTGGTGGCGGGGGTGGAGCTGTCCATCTCGGAAGGCAAGTCGGACGTTCACCTGCTCCTGTACGGGTGTGACCTGGACCCGGACGGCCTGGAGCAGACCCTGAAACGGTTCCGGGAGGCACGCGAGCGCCGCGCCGAGGAGATGGTGGCCCGGCTCAACGGGCTGGGGGTGGAAGTCACCATGGCCGACGTGCGGCTGCTCGCCGGCCACGGCTCCATCGGGCGGCCGCACCTGGCCCAGGCGCTGGTCCTCAACGGCCAGGTGGAGACCAGCCAGCAGGCCTTCGAGCGCTGGCTGGGCCACGGCCGGCCCGCCTGGGTGCCCAAGGAGAAGCTCAGCCTGGAGGAAGCCGCGGCGCTGGCGCGCACCCACGGCGGGCTGGCGGCGCTGGCGCACCCGGGCACGCTCCACCGCGACGATCTCCTGCCCGACCTGCGCGCGCGCGGCGTGGCCGGACTGGAAGTGTGGCACTCCCGGCACGGCGAGGAGGCCACCAAGTACTACCTGGCCATGGCCCGCCGCTTCGGGCTGGTGGCCACCGGCGGCTCCGACTACCACGGCGCGCGCACCCCCAACGCCGCCCTCGGCACGCCCCCGGTCGCGCTCTCGGTGCTGCACGCACTGCGCGCGGCGCTTCCCGGCTAGCTCGGCCGCCGCGGCCCGCGGCCTCCAGCGCGCACCTCGCTGCCTTGCCCGGCGCGCCGCCCTCCGGCGCCTTCGGCCGCCCCGCGGTTGACCCCTCCGGCCGGCCTCCCTAGACTCCCGCCCCTGGATGTCACACGCCCTGAACCATCCCGACCCCACCGCCCGGCGCGCGCGGCGCATCGCCGTGGAGGCGGTGCTCATCGCGCTCATCGTGGTGAGCGGCCGCTACTTCAAGGTGGTGCCCAACGTCGAGTGGGTGAGCCTCTTGTCGCTGACCGCCGGGCTGCTGCTGGGCGCGGCGGGCGGAATCCGCGTGGCGGCGGCGGGGGAGTTGCTCTACAGTCTGACCAGCCCCTACGGCCTGCCCCACCCGCTGGTGCTGGCGGCGCAGGTGCTGGGGATGGCCCCGGCGGGGCTGTGCGGCGGACTCCTGCGCCCGCGGGCGCAGCCGTTCTGGGTCTTCGGAGCGATCGGCCTTGCCACCACCCTCTGGTTTGATGCGTGGACCAATCTAGCCACCGCCGTGGTGACCGCGCACTCTCCGGCAGCCCAGCGTCTGGCGCTGGCCGCGGCGCTGCCGTTCACCGCCGTGCACGTGGCCGCCAACGTGGCGCTGTTCGCCGCGCTCGGCCCGCTGCTGCGCTCCCGACTCTCGCCCTGGCTCTCGCGGGCGCTCTGAGCCTGGGGGCGGCGCCCGCGCCGCCGCCCGGACTTGGCGCGCGCGCCGACACCTCGGCGGTCCATCCAGCGAGCCCGACTCAGGCGGCAACTGCTGCCGACACCTCCGCGATCCGCGCTGCGCGAGCGGCGGCGTCTGCCGATACCTCCGCAGCCCGCGGC
>DATKKS010000245.1:0-6061 GCA_035542815.1 Saccharimonadales bacterium (SeqCode)
GCTGGAGGCCTCCCGGAGCAGCCTCCGGGCCTCCTCCGCGGTCAGCCCGCGCCCGGCCGCCTTCCCCGTGGAGTCGGCGGCCGGCACGCCCAACAGCGCCCCGGCGGCCTCCGCTCCCCCGGCCAGGAACACGCCCCGGCCGAGCAGCTCGCGCGCCTGGGCCGTGTCTCCGCTCTCGTACGCCACCAGGCCCAGGTTGAGCCAGATCCCGGGGTCCGCCCGGTCCAGATCCAGGGCCGCCGCCACCTCCTGGAACGCCTCGGGCAGCCGTCCCTGCCGGGCCAGCACCGCACCGAGGTCGTTGCGCACCGCGGCGGTGCGCACCGGCAGCGAGTCCAGCGTCTTGCGCGCCTCGTCCAGCTCGCCCCCCTCGTACGCCACCCGGGCCAGCACGATGGTCACCCGCGGGGTCACCGCGCTGTCCTCGGTGGCCGTGCCCCGGGTGGCCGCCAGGAACGCCGTGCGCCAGCCCTCGATGGCGGCCGCGTCCGCGGCCAGCCGGGTGGCGATGGCCGCGGTGTCCACGCTCGCCAGCCAGTCCGGGGGCGGCAGCTGCACCGGCTCGTAGCGGGCCTGGGCCTCCTCCACGTCCACCAGCGAGAGCTGCCCGCGCTCGGCCCAGGTGCGGTAGTTCTCGGAGCCGATCTTCCAGACCTCGGCGAACCCCTTGCCCACCGCGGTGGCCTCCAGCGGCACCCACACCTCGTCCGCCGCCACCACGTAGCGCTCGTCCGGCAGCTGCAGCGCCAGCCGGTTGGTGGCGTGCAGCCCGGTGTCCATGAGCAGGAAGATGTGGCCCGGGGCGTCCACCAGCTGGGTGGCGATGCCCACGTTGCCCAGCAGCGCGCACAGCAGCACGGTCATGTCGTCGCAGTCGCCGGTCCGGGAGCGCAGCGTCTCGCGCGGGTAGCTCACGTGGTCCACCGCCGCCTGGTCCTGGGACACCCGCTCGAACGGCATGAGCCGGTCCGGCACGTAGGTGAGCCCGTGCGCGGCCAGGGCGTCCACGATCGCCCCGGCCAGGTTCAGGTTCCGGTTGCCCGCCAGGTCGGTCTTCGAGAGCGCCAGGCCGCGGGCCGCCTGCCGCGCCACCCGCTCCACCGCCGGGTCCCCGGGGGTGATGAACGCGGCCGCCTGATCCACCCCGGCGCCCCACTGGATGGCGCCCGCCCCGAACAGCGTGGTCTGCGCGGTCCGCTCGTGCGCGCGCACCGAGACGCTGGTGTAGACGGCCGCCACCTGCACGTCCAGCTCGGTGTCGTCGCGGTTCTCGGTGGCCAGGCGGTCCGGCAGGTTCACGGTGAGCGGCACCGCCCGGGTCTCCTTGGGGCGCAGCACCACGTCCCGCTCGGTGTAGCGGTCCATGAACTCCGGGACGCGCACCCGGACCGTGGTGCGCACGCCCTCCTCGCTCACGTTGGTGAGGGTGACCGTGCCGATGGAGTCCCGCTCGTAGGACTTGTACAGGGACGCGTAGATCGGGCGCAGGGCCACGTCCTCGATGCGCACCTTGGCGGGGTTGAAGTTGAAGCCCATGGACAGGCCGACGTAGCTGGTTCCGCCCAGCGCCGGGTGGCTCACGTAAGCGTAGTCCGCGCGGAGCACGCCCAGCTTGAAGCCCGCGCCGGCGGTCCAGGAGGTGCCCTGGGCGTTCTCGCGGTCCCGCTCCAGGCCGGCCCGCACCCACAGCGGCTCCAGCACCCGCAGCTCGGTGCCCAGGTGCACGCCGTCGTCCACGTCCAGGGCCAGCAGCGCGCGCGGCGACACGGCGTAGGCCAGCCCCGCGCGCAGCTGGCGCGTGGCGGTCACGGTGCTGCCGCCGTCCGAGTAGTGGATCGAGGTGTCGAAGAGGTCCTGCGCGACCAGCGCCAGGTGAAGCCGCTCGGCGGGGCTCAGCAGCAGCCCGGCGTCCAGGCCCAGCCCGTTGCCGCTCCCCAGGGTCAGGCCGTCCACGTCGGTGTTGCGGGTGAGGTACTTCAGGGTCACCCCGGCGGCCAGCCCGGAGCGCAGCTTGCGGGCCACGGAGAGGTCGAAGCGGTTCTCGCTGAAGCCCAGCTCGCCGTCATCGAACCCGGAGTGGTACCATTCGAAGCCGGCGGCGGTCTTGGGCGACAGCGGCACCACCAGCCCCACGACGTCGTCTTCGATCCCGGTCCCGTAGAGGTTGGCGCGCGAGGCGGCGAGTTCCTGGTGCCCGACGTCGGACAGCCCGGCCGGGTTCCAGAACAGCGCGGAGGCGTCGTTGGCCACCGCGCTGAACGCCCCGCCCATGGCCAGGGCCCGCGGGCCGAAGGGGATCTGGTCCCGGGCGCCCGCCGCGCGAGCCGAGAGAAGCGTCAAGGAAATCAGGACGGCGCGCAGCAGGCGCCTCCGGGGCGGCCCCATTTCCTCCTCCGCAGACCGCCTCGGATGTCGCAGCGGTCATCGCACCGGCTGCGGGCAGGGCGGCAGAGACCGAGGCCCGCCAGTCAGGCGCGGGAAGTATACCGCCCGCGGGCTCCGGGCGTCCACGACCGGCGGCGCGGGTCCGGCCGGACCGGCGCGCGGCGCGCGGTGGAACCCCGGCTCTGGCAAGCGGGTACCAGGGACAGTCCGGTTGCCGCAACGCCCCCGCAGGACCCCGGAATCCCGCTCGTGCATCCTAGTTCGGAGATGATGGCCTCGCACCTGCTGGCCCTGCTGGCCTCGCTCACCGCCGCCGCAAGCCCGGCGCCCCGGGTGGACTCGCTTCCCCCGGACACCGCGTCCATGGTGTGCCTGGCCCCCGGGCCCGAGTACCGCCCCGGCGCCCTCCGCCGGCTGGTCTTCGGGCGGCGCTACGGGGACCTGTGGGCCACCCCGGTGCGCGTCCCGGTGCTGAGCCTGGACGCCTTCGCCGGCGGCCTCACGCCCGGGACTCCGGGGCCCAACGGGGGCGACCGGCTGCTGTGCCTGCGCGCCGCCGACGGCCGCGCCTACGTGTTCCGCCCCCTCGACCCCCGCCCCACATCGGACTCCTCCGGGGGCATGCGCAACCTGGTGAGCCGGCGGATCCTGCCGGACCAGATGAGTTCCGTCCACCCGGCGGGCCCCTTGGTCTCGGGTGCGGTCCTGGAGGCCGCCGGGCTGCTCCACCCCCACCCGCGGTGGGTGGCGCTCCCGGAGGACTCGGCCCTGGGGCGCCTCCGCCCGGGGCTGGAGGGGCGCCTGGGCGTCCTGGAGGAATCCCTGGACCCGGACACCACCAGCGCCCCCGGCCGGCCCGGATCGCCCCGGATCGTGCGCACCGAAGGGCTGCTGATGCTGCTGGCGCAGGATCCCGGCCAGCGCGTCGCCAGCCGCGAGTTCCTCGCCGCGCGCCTGGTGGACTACGTGCTCGGGGACTTCGAGCGCGACCCCGCCCGGTGGCGCTGGGCGGGCTACCCCGACTCGGAGGGCTGCACCTGGCGCCCCATCTGCTCGGTCTCCGACCGCGCGCTGGCCAAGGTCGGCGGGCTGCTGCACAGCTACACCCGGGTCTCCGCCGCGCGGGCGCCGCGGAGCTGGGCCGGCGGCGCGGCGGGCGGCCGCGGGCCCGGCGGGCCGCTGCGCACCCGCGATCTGGACCGCCGGCTGCTCGCAGAGCTGGACCGGGCGGAATGGGACTCGGTGGTGGCCGCGGTGGGCGCCCGGCTGGCGGACTCGGCGCTGGAGCGCGCGGTGGACGCCATGCCCGCGGAGCTGCGCCCGCTGAGCGCCCGGGAGCTGGCCGCCACGCTGGAGCAGCGCCGCGACGAGCTGCCCGGGTTCGCCGCCGACTACTTCCGCCAGCTCAACGGCGACGTGGATGTGTGGACCACGCAGGCGCCGGAGCTGGCGGTGGTCACCCGCCCGGACGGCCGGCACCTGGAGGTGGAGCTGTGGCGGCCGGCGGCGGGCCCGGCCGGCGGCCTCCCGCCCTGCTTCCGGCGGAGCTTCGACGCCCGGGAGACCGACGAGGTCCGGCTGTACCTGCGCGGCGCCGGGGACCGCGTGCTGGTCCGCGGGGCGGGCCGGGCGCGGATCACGCTGCGGGTGATCGGCAGCGGCGCCGGGGACGAGCTGGTGGACTCCTCGGCCGCCGGCGGGGTGTGCTTCTACGACGACTCGCCGGACTCGCGGGTCGCCGGCCCGACCCCGGTGGAGCTGGACCGGCGGCCCTACGCGCCCGGCGGCGGCTCTCCGGCCGGCCCGGACGGCCGCGAGGGCCCGGCCCGCGACTACGGCAGCGCCCGCGCGTTCTCGGGGTGGGAGAACCCCGGGCGGTTCGCGGGCTTCTTCCTGGGCGCCCAGTATCGCGTCGAGAGGTTCGGCTTCCGCGAGCCCGCCTACGCCAGCCGGACCGTGCTGCGCGCGGGCTACTCGCTGGCCCGCGGCGGCTACGACCTGGAGGCGGAGCACCGGGTGCGGCGCGCCAATTCGGGCCTCTCCGCCGCGCTGCTGCTGCGCGCCTCGAGCCTGGACCTGACCAACTTCTACGGCTTCGGCAACGAGACCCGCGACACCCTGACGCGGACCCGCGGCGCCTATCAAGTGCGCCAGACCCGCTACCAGGTCCGGCCCTCGGTGAGCCTGGAAGCCGCTCCGGGGCTGTCGCTCACGCTGGGCGTGCCGCTCACCTTGGTCCGCACCCAGGAGGCCGCCTCGGGCCTGGTGGTGCAGGAGCTCCACCCGTACGGCTGGGGTTCCTTCGGCCAGCTGGGCGGGCAGCTGGGGCTCACCTGGGGGGCGGTGCCGGGCGAGGACCCGGAGCCGGATGCCGCCGAGCGCTCCCGGCCGGGAGAGCCGGTCAGGCCGCGGCTGGACCTCCTGGGGAGCTATTACCCGGGCCTGTGGGGCATCGAGACCGGCTTCGGCTCGCTGGAGGGCGCCGCGTCCCTGGGCCTGGGGCGGGCGGCGCCGCAGCTGCCGGCCCTGGCGCTGCGCGTCGGCGGCAAGCAGCTGTGGGGCCGGTACCCGTTCACCGAGGCGGCGCTGCTGGGCGGCCGCTCGGACGTGCTGGGGCTGGCGGAGCAGCGCTACGCCGGGGACGCCTCGGTCTACGGCAGCAGCGAGGTGAACCTGCGCGTGGCGCGGGTGCGCGGGTGGCTCTCCGGGAGCCTCGGCCTGCTGGGGCTGGCGGAGACGGGCCGGGTGTTCCTGGCCGGCGAGAACTCCTCGCGCTGGCACTCCGCCGGCGGCGCGGGCCTGTGGTTCGCGCGCGCGGGCGGCGGCGAGCGGGTCAGCCTCACCTTCGTCCGGAGCGAGGACCGGTCCGGCCTCTACGCGCGGCACGCTCGGCTTCTAGCGCCGGCGGCGGGCGCGCCGCCGCCGCGCGCGCCGTTTGTCACCCTGAAACCACAGTCCTAGAATGAACCGGTGGGCCGGGCGTCGGCGGCCTGTCCGGGGCGGTCTCGGAGCAGGCCGGCCGCCGCCCCGCCGGCCCGCGCGCGAGGATCTCCGTGTCCGCAGGCATGATCTTCGACATCCAGCGCTTCGCGATCCACGACGGCCCGGGCATCCGCACCCTGGTGTTCCTGAAGGGCTGCCCGCTGAGCTGCTGGTGGTGCCACAATCCCGAGGGGGTCGCCGCGGGGGTGGAGATGATGTTGCGCGAGAACCGCTGCATCCGCTGCGGCGCGTGCGTGGAGGCCTGCCCCCACGGGGCGATCTCGTGGAACGGCCAGGGCCCGGTCACCGACCGCTCGCGCTGTGAGCGCTGCGCCACGTGCGAGACCGTGTGCCACGCCGAGGCGCGCCAGGCGGTGGGCCGGCGCATGGAGGCCGGCGAGGTGGTGGCCGAGGTGGAGCGCGACCTGCCCTTCTACGCCGAGTCCGGCGGCGGGGTCACCTTCTCGGGAGGCGAGCCGCTGGCACAGCCGGAGTTCCTGGGCGAGCTGCTGGCCCGGTGCCGGGCGCGCGGCATCCACACCGCGCTGGACACCTGCGGCTACGCCGGCTGGGAGGTGCTGGACGCGCTGCGGGGCTCGGTGGACCTGTTCCTGTACGACCTCAAGGTGCTGGACGCCGGGGCCCACCGGCGCTTCACCGGCGTCCCCAACGACGGCATCCTTTCCAACCTGCG
>DATKKS010000246.1:0-20280 GCA_035542815.1 Saccharimonadales bacterium (SeqCode)
CTGGCGACCATCCATCTCCCGCTGGCCGAGGTGCCGCGCCGGCTGACCGCCGGGCGGATCCTGGAGGTCACCGCGCTGGCGCACGCGTCGCTGCGGCTGGACTTCGGGGTGCGCCGGCCGCGGATCGCGGTGGCCGGGCTCAACCCGCACGCCGGCGAGCACGGGCTGCTGGGCCGCGAGGACGCCGCCCGGGTTGCGCCCGCGGTGCGGCGGGCGCGGGCGCTGGGCATGGACGTCACCGGCCCCATCCCCGGGGACACCGTGTTCCGCCGCGCGCTCAAGGGCGAGTTCCACCTGGTGGTGGCGCTGTACCACGACCAGGGCCTGGGCCCGATCAAGACGCTCGAGGGGTTCCGGGCGGTGAACGTCACGCTCGGGCTGCCGTGGGTGCGCACGTCGGTGGACCACGGCACCGCCGAGGACATCGCCGGCCGGGGGGTGGCCTCGAGCGAGGGACTCCGCGCGGCGGTCCGCCTGGCCGCGCGGATGGCGGCGCGCCGATGATTGACTTCCACCACGTCACCAAGCGCTTCGGGGACGAGCTGGCGCTGGACGACGTGAGCATCCACGTCTCGCAGGGCGAGCTGGTGGTGCTGCTGGGCGCCAGCGGCACCGGCAAGAGCACCTTCCTCAAGCTCATCTCCTTCGAGGAGCGCCCCACCACCGGCGAGGTGGTGGTGGGCTCCTGGCGCAGCTCCACCGCGCGGGCCGCGCAGGTGCAGCGCCTGCGCCGCCGCCTGGGGATCATCTACCAGGACTTCAAGCTGCTGCCCGACCGGACCGTGTTCGAGAACGTGGCCCTGCCGCTGCGGGTGGCGGGCGCGGCCAGCAGCGAGCTGCACCGGCGGGTGGAGGCGGCGCTGGAGCGCGTGGGGCTGGCCCGCCACGGGGCCAAGCGGCTGAGCCAGATCTCGGGGGGGCAGCAGCAGCGCGTGGCGGTGGCCCGGGCGCTGGTGCACCGGCCGGACGTGGTGCTGGCGGACGAGCCCACCGGGAACCTCGACCCCGACATGTCGCAGGCCATGATGGAGCTGTTCCGCCAGCTGCGCTCGGAGGGCACCGCGGTGGTGCTGGCCACCTACGACCTGAGCCTGATCCAGCCCGGGGACCGGGTGGTGCGCCTGGAGCGCGCCCGGCTGGTGGAGGGCGCGTGAGCGGCGCCTACGTCGTGGCGGAGGCCTGGCGCGGGCTGCGGCGGGCGCGGGGCGTGGCGGTGGCCTCGGGGGTGTCCCTGTTCGCCGCCTGGGTGGTGCTGGCCGGCACCGCCGACGCGCTGTGGAACGGCTGGCGCTTCGTGCGCTTCGCCAACGCGCGCAAGGAAGTGGTGGTGCTGATGAAGGAGTCGCTGGGCGCCGAGGCCGACTCGGTGCTGGGCGCGCGGCTGCGCGGGCTGCAGGAGGTGGCCGGCGCGGAGTACGTGTCGCGCGACTCGGCCTGGGCCCAGCTCAGCCGCGACCTCAACGCCGACCCCGACCTGCTGCAGTCGGTGGGCAGCAACCCGCTGCCGCCGTCCTACCGGCTGTCGCTGCGGCCGGACTTCAGCACCGCCGCCGAGATCGAGCGCCTGGCCCAGACCATCCGCCAGTACCCGGAGGTGGGGGACGTGGTGTACGGCGGCGAGTGGCTGGGGCGCCTGGAGACCTGGCTGGGCCGCTTCACGCTGGTGGGGGTGAGCTTCGGCGGGGCGGTGGCCCTGGGCGTGGTGGTGCTGGTGATGCTGGTGATCCGGCTGGCGATCCTGGCGCGGCGGGACGTGCTGCGGGTGCTGTACCTGCTGGGCGCCGGGGCGTGGTTCATCCGCCTGCCGTTCCTGGTGGAGGGGCTGATCCTCACCGCGGTCACCTCGGCCCTGGCGCTGGCCGCGGTGGAGGGCGCCTCGCGCCTCGCCGCCACCCGCTGGGGCGGCTGGAGCCACCTGCCGCTGCCCTTGGACGCGGCCTTCGTGGGCCTGGCCCTGCTGCTGGGGTTGCTGGGCAGCCTGGTGGGCTCGTGGCGCGTGGGGCGGGTCGAAGGCAGCTGATGCGCGCCGCCGCCCTGCTCGCCGCCCTGCTGGGCCTGGCCGCCCTGCTCGGGGCGCCTGCGGGGGCGCGGGCCGCCGCGCCGCCGCCGGACGAGGCCCGCCAGCGCGGCGACTACGAGCGGCTGCAGCGCGAGGCCAAGGAGAAGCGCCAGGCCGCCCAGAACCTCCGCAAGCAGGAGCGCGGCGTGCTCCGCCAGCTCCACCAGCTCGAGATCAACCTGTCCCACTCGCGCGCCGCGGTGCAGCGCTACCAGCAGCGCGAGACCCGGCTGGCCCGCGACATTGACGTGGTGGAGCGCGACCTCACCCACACCCGCGTGGCGCGCACCCTGACCCAGCAGCAGCTGGCCCGGCGGCTGCGCGCGGCCTACCGCTTCCGGCGCGACAGCGAGCTGGAGTTCCTGCTGTCCTCGCGCTCGTTCGCCGACCTGGACACCCGGCTGCGCTGGGTGGGGCTCATCGCGCACGGCGAGGAGCACATGGTGCAGCAGCTCGGGGCGCAGGCCGAGAGCATCGACGTCGCCCGGGAGGTGCTGGAGCGCAAGAAGACCGAGATCGCCCAGGTCCGCTCCCAGAAGCAGGCGGAGCAGCGCCGCATGGAGGGCCTCAGGGCCCAGCGCGAGAAGTCGGTGCGGGACATCCAGACCACCCGCATGAGTTACGAGGCGGCCGCCGCCGAGCTGGAGCGCTCGGCGCAGCGCATCAAGAAGCTGCTGGACGAGCTGGAGCGCCGGCGGCTGGAGGAGGAGCGGCTGCGCGCCCAGCGCGGGGAGAAGGTGCCCGAGGGCCAGTTCGGGCACGGCCGCGGCTCGCTGCCCTGGCCGGTGCGCGGCACGGTCATCGAGAACTTCGGCGAGAACCGCCACCCCAAGTTCGGCACCGTCACCCGCAACAACGGCATCGACATCGCCGCGCCCGAGGGCACCGACATCCGGGCGGTGGAGAAGGGCACGGTGGAGTTCGTGGACTGGTACGAAGGCTACGGGCAGACCATCATTCTCAACCACGGCGGCGGGTTCTACACTCTGTACGCGCACTGCGGCGCGGTGGCGGTGACCCAGGGACAGCAGGTGGCCGCCGGGCAGGTGATCGCCCAGGTGGGCGACACCGGCTCGCTGCGCGGCGCCGAGCTGCACTTCGAGGTCCGCAAGGGCCGCACCGCGGAGGACCCGCTGGACTGGCTGCGGTGAACGCCGGAGGAGCGCCGGAATGAGAGCCACCCTGGACACGCACCGGGCCGCCCTGGCCGCCGCGCTGCTGGCGCTGCTGGCCGCCGGGCCGGCCTGGCCCGGCGGCGCCCGCGCCATCGGCCGGGGCGTGGCCGCGCCCGACTCGGCCATCCTGGCGCGCCTGCGCGGGGCGGCCGAGGTGCGGGTGTGCCGCCTGGAGCTGGCCGGCGAGGGGCGCTGCCGCGCGCTCCCGGGCAGCGACAGCTGCCTCGTCGGCAACCGGGTGCGCGGCTGGCAGCCCGCGCCCGCCGGCGACTGGGCGGCGCGCCTCGCGGCGCTGCTGTCCGACCCGCGCACCTACCGCCCCGGGATGGCGCCGCCGCGGTACACCTTCGCACCGGAGATCGGAGTGCAGTTCCGGGGCCCGGCCGGGGTGTGCGACGTGGCGCTGTGCTTCGACTGCGACCGGCTGAGCATGGTGTCGGCGCCGGCCCCGGGGGCCGCGGCCGACGCGCGCTACCACGGGGAGTTCGGCCAGCGGGACGCGGCGTTCACCCGGCTGGCCAAGCTGGCGTTTCCCGACGACCCGGAGGTGCAGGGATGGGCGGACTCGCTGCAGGTGCCGGACTCGAGCGCCGCGGCGCCCCAGCCCCGGGGCGCCGCCCCGGGCGTCCGGCGGGAGCCGTGATGCGGCCGCGCGCCCGAGGATGCCGGGCGGGAGTCGCCACGCTATCCGTGTCCCTGTCCCTGGCGCTGGCGCTCGCGCTGGCCTGGCCTGCCCCGGCCCGGGCGGTCCGCCGGGATCCCGCCCCGCCCGACTCGGCCATCCTCGCCCGGCTGCAGCAGGACACCCTGGTGCGCGTGGCGCGGCTGGAGCCGGCCGCCGACGCCCGGTGCGACACGGCGCCGGGCGGCGACAGCTGCATGGCCGGCCACCGGGTGAGCCTGTGGGCCGCGCCTCCCGACACCGCCTGGACCCGGCAGCTCATGGTCCTGCTGTCCACGCCCGCGACCTACGAGCGCGCGGGGGCGCCGGACCGGTACTACTTCGTGCCGGAGATCGGGGTGCAGTTCCGCGGGCCGGCCGGGGCCACCGACGTGGCGCTGTGCTACGTCTGCGCGCGGCTCAACATCGCCTCCGCCCCGGCGCCGGCCACCGCCCCCGACCACCAGTTCCGCGGGCGGTTCGCCACGGCGATCGTGCCGCTGATCCGGCTGGCCAAGCAGGCATTCCCCAGGGACGCGTTCATCCAGAGCTGGCCCGAGAGCGCGACCGCGGATTCGACCGGCGCCGGCTCGCTGGCCCCCGGGCTGTCGCAGGTGCCGGGGGCCGACTCCGCGGCCCTCCGCAAGGCCCCCGGCGCGGGCCGCCCGGACTCCGCCGCGGCGCGCGCCGATTCCACCGCGCCCAAGCCGGCTCCGCCCGCGGCGGCGGCCCGCGTGCCGCGCCGCCGGGGTCCGCCCGCGCCGCATCCCCCGGTGCTGGTGTGGGGCCAGCCCAGCGTTCCCAGCGGCACGCAGGTCGAGCGGGACGTGGAGCCGGCGCTGGTGAAGGCCGTCCCGCCGGCCTACCCCGACGCGCTGCGCGGCACCCCCATCACCTTCAATGTGTTCCTGAACGTCCTGGTGAGCGAGGCCGGCGCGGTGAGCGCGGTGGAGATCGCGCAGGGCATCCCGCCGCTCGACAGCGCCGCGGTGGCGGCGGCGCGGCAGTACGTGTTCAAGCCGGCCACCGCCAAGGGCAAGCCGGTGGCGGTGTGGGTGCCGGTCACCGTGGCGTTCACCCCCCGCTGAGGCTTCGCATCCATGGCCAAGACCCCTCCTGCCGTCCCGGTTCCGCTCCAGCCGCTGGCCTGGGAGAGCCTGGCGCGCGCCGCCGCCGCGGGCGCGGTGCCGCCGGCGCTGCTGTTCGTGGGGCCGCCGGGCGTGGGCAAGGTGGAGGCCGCCCTGGCGCTGGCCCGGGCGCTGAACTGCGAGTCGGGCGCCGCGGGCGGGCAGGGCGGCGCGGCCCGCCGGGAGGCCGCGGCCGGGGCCGGGCCTGCGGCGGCCCCGTGCGGCACGTGTGCTTCCTGCCGCCGGATGCTCTCGGGGAACCACCCCAACCTGCGGCTCATCTACCCGGTGCCGGCGCCGGCGGCCGGGCGCACCGAGGAGCGGCAGGCCGAGGACCTCGAGGAGTCGCTCAACGAGGTGCTGGAGGCGCGCCGCGCCGCGCGGCTCTTCGCCTTCGACCCCGACCGGCTGTGGCCGGGCAAGCGGGTGTCCATCCAGATTGACCGGGTGCGGCTGCTCAAGCGCGAGCTGGGCTACTCGCTGGCCGAGGGCCGCGCCCGGGTGGTGGTGCTGGCCGAGGCGCACACCCTGACCCCCGAGGCGTCCAACTCGCTCTTGAAGATCCTGGAGGAGCCCGGGCCGGACACCCACTGGGTGCTCACCACCTCGCGCCCCAACCGGATCCTGCCCACGGTGCGCTCGCGGTGCCGGACGCTGGAGTTCGAGCCGGTGGCGCTCGAGCCGCTGGCGCGCCTGCTGGACGAGCGGCTGGGCTGCGGCGCGGAGATGGCCCACGCGGCGGCGGCGCTGGCGCAGGGCAGCCCGGCGGCGGCGGTGGGCCTGCTGCAGATGGGCGCGACGCTGCTGGCGGACCGCGACGCCGCGCTGGAGCTGTGGCGGCTGGCCCAGACCGGCCAGTGGGCCCGGGTGCACTCGGTGGTGGACAACCTGCGCTTCCGCTGCTACCGCGACCGCGGGCTCATCGGGCGGATCCTGCGCTTCTGGCTCCTGTGGGTGCGGGACCTGCTCCAGGTGAAGGCCGGGCTCCCGGACGCCGGGCTGGCCAACCCGGACAAGCTGGCCGGGCTGCGGCGGGCCGCGGGCCAGGCGGCCTGGGAATCCCTGTCGGCCCGCTACGAGGTGCTGGCGGACTGCCTGGCCGCCGAGGGCCTGAACGTGGCCCCGGAAGTTCTGCTATACTCGGCTCTGACCCGCCTGACCGAGGCGCGGGCCCGGTTACAACCCGCCCCGGAGCAGGCTTCCTGATAGATTTTTCGAATAGAGTTCCCGTACCCATCCCTCGCCGCGCGCGGCCCTGGCCGCGCTTCGCGGCGTTTCCGCTCCGACCCGTCCAGCCCACCCGCGCTCCGGCGCGGGCGTCGGCGTTCGCGGGCCGGGCGGGTTTCCGAGGCACGCAATGGTCACTGCCCCATCATGCGACCTGGTGGAGGTCACGTTCCGCGGCTTCCGCAGGGAGATCGTGGCCAACACCCGCGAGATCGACCTCACCCGGCTGGACAGCGTGATCGTGGAGGTGGACCGCGGCGAGGACATCGCCAAGGTCTCCATGCTCGGCGAGATCGTGAACCTCAAGGCCGACCGCCAGCACCTGGTGGCCTACCGCGAGATCCTGCGCAAGGTCACCCCCGACGACGCCCAGCAGCACGTGGACAACCGGCAGAAGGAGAACGAGGCGTTCCACTTCTGCCGCGAGCGCATCGGCTCGCGCCAGCTGGAGATGGACCTGTCGGACGTCGAGATGCAGTTCGACGGCCACCGCATGACCTACTACTTCACCGCCGAGAAGCGGGTGGACTTCCGCGAGCTGGTCAAGGACCTGGCCGCCCGCTACCACACCCGGATCGAGCTGCGCCAGATCGGGGTGCGCGACGAAGCCAAGCGCATGGACGGCTACGGGGTGTGCGGGCGCCGCCTGTGCTGCACCTCGTGGCTCAAGGGGTTCTCGCCGGTCACGCTGCGCATGGCCAAGGACCAGGACCTGGCGCTCTCGCCCAGCAAGATCTCGGGCGTGTGCGGCCGGCTGATGTGCTGCCTGGCGTACGAGGTGGACTTCTACCGCGAGGCCACCCGGCTGTACCCCAAGCCGGGCGAGGTGGTGCAGACGCAGAGCTACGGCCGGGTGGAGGTGCGCCGGGCCGACTTCTTCCGCCTGGTGATCCACGGCGTGGACTCCCAGGGGCAGGAGCGCGCCTTCCGGCCCGACGAGATCCCCGGCCTGGTGGAGAAGCTGATGCCCGCGGGGCGCGGGAACACCGACGGGAACGGCAACGGCTGCAACTGCGGCGGCGCCACCGGCCCCGGCGGAGGCTGCTCCGGCTGCCGCGGCTAGCGCCCCGGCCGGAACGGCTTCAGCGCAACAGCTGCAGGGCGAACATCCCGGTCCCGACCAGGCCCACCGCCAGCGAGCCCAGCCGCACCGCGCGCGACCGGGTGAGCGCGGCGACCGCCGCGAGCGCCGCCAGGATGGCGGTGGTGAGCGCGATCAGCTTGAGGAAGCGCCCGCCCTCCCGCTCGATCTCCTCGTGGATGGCCTCGTGCAGCCTCTCGGTCTCGACCTCGGGTCCCTCGGGCATGGCTCCTCCAGGTGACGGGCGCGGTTTGACGCCTCGCGAAGCGAACCCGTATCCTTCGCTCCGTCAGGCCCAGGTTGTTTGGATGATCCGAAGCCCAACCCAGGAGCCGGAAATGAGACCCGTCCCGCAATCGCTCTTCCCCGCCGTGCTGGCCGCCCTGGTTCTGGCCGCTCCCGCCGCCGGCGCCCCGCAGGCCGGCGGCCCCGGTTCGCCCGGCCCCCAGACCGTCTCGGTCGCGCCGGTGGCCGCGGTGCATCTGGCGCCGCGGGGCGCCGCCGAGGCGCGGGTGAGCGTCACGGTGGCCGAGGGCTTCCACATCCAGGCGAACCCGGCCGCGGCCGACTATCTCATCGCCACGCGCCTGGCGGTGAAGGCCAGCCCGGGGATCAAGGCCGGCAAGCCGGTGTACCCCAAGGGCAAGCCCTACCAGCTCCAGGGCAGCGACGACAAGATGTCCATCTACGACGGCACCTTCGAGATCGTGGTGCCGCTCCGGGCGGCCGCGGTGGCCCCGCCGGGGGAACGCACGCTGCGCGCCACGCTGCGCTTCCAGGCCTGCGACGACCGCGCCTGCTACGCGCCGGTCAGCGTGCCGGTCGAGATCCCGATCCAGGTGGCGGCGCCCAGGTAGGCGCCGGCCGCCCACCGGCCGCTGCGCACGAGGCTTCGGGCCGTGCGAGGAGGTACCCATGTTCCACATCCGTCGCCGCCGCGCCTGGGACGTCCCGGGCTCCCAGGCCACCCCCGAGCGGGACTTCCTGGGCCGGCGGGAGTTCCTGCGGGACCTCGGGAAGATCGGCGCGGGGCTGGCCCTGGGCAGCGGGCTGGGGCGGGCGGCCCAGGCGCTGGCCGCCGGGGCCGGCGCGGGGAGCGTGTTCGGCGCGCCGCCCTCCCGGCGCCCCGCCCTCTACCCGGCGAAGCGCAACCCGGCTTTCCAGCTGGACCGCCCGCTGACCGCCGAGTCGGTGGTCACCGCGTACAACAACTTCTACGAGTTCAGCGAGGAGAAGGCGGCGGTCAAGGACCTGGTGGGCGCCTTCCAGACCTGGCCCTGGCGGATCCAGGTGGCGGGGCTGGTGGAGAAGCCGCGCGAGATCGACCTGGACGACCTGCTGCGCGCGCTGCCGGTGGAGGAGCGGCTGTACCGCCACCGGTGCGTGGAGGCGTGGGCCATGGCGGTGCCGTGGACCGGCATCCCGATGCGGGAGTTCGTGAAGTGGGCGGCCCCCAGGTCCGAGGCCCGCTACCTGCGCATGGTGAGCTTCCTGCGCCCGGACCAGGCGCCCAACCAGAAGCAGGCCACCTGGTATCCGTGGCCTTACTTCGAGGGGCTGCGCCTGGAGGAGGCGCGCAACGAGCTGGCGCTCCTGGCCGTGGGGCTCTACGGGCACGACCTGCCCAAGCAGGACGGCGCCCCCTTCCGGCTGGTGGTGCCGTGGAAGTACGGCTTCAAGAGCATCAAGAGCATCGTGCGCTTCGAGTTCACCGCGAAGCGGCCGCGCACGTTCTGGAACGACCTCGCCCCCAGCGAGTACGACTTCGACGCCAACGTGAACCCCGCGGTCCCGCACCCGCGCTGGTCGCAGGCCACCGAGAGAATGATCGGGACCGACGAGCGCCGCCCCACGCTGCCGTTCAACGGCTACGGCGCGTGGGTCGCGGGGCTGTACCCCAAGACCTGAACTTCCGGAGGCCCGGATGAGGAAGCTGCCCGTCGCCGCCGCGCTCGCGGCGCTCGCGCTCTGGAGCGGCGGGGCCCGCGCGGCTGAGCCCGCGCGCCTGGACTCCCTGCTGGACGCCGTCAGCCGCACCTATGCGGGGCTGGCGTCGGGCTACTTCGAGGGCCTCGAGGTGCGGGAAATTCGCGAGGCGGCGGGCGCCGGGCCGGCCCACGAGTACAGCTCCCCGGTGGCCTGGGCGTTCCAGGCGCCCGGGAAGTTCATGCGCGAGGTCCGCCAGGAAGCCCTGGGCGAGGAGCTGGTGTGCGACGGGCGGCAGGCGGTCCTGTACGTGGCGCAGTTCAACCAGTTCGTGCGGCACGCGCTGGAGCCCGTGGACAGCGCGGTGGCCGTGGGGGTCGGGTTCCGCAACCCGCTGTACCGCGACCCGTTCGCCGACTTCCGCAACCTGCGCGGCCGGCTGGCGGGGGCGCGGGAGGTGCGCACCGACACGCTGCCGCTGGGCGAGGAGCGGGTCCGGTGCACGGTGGTGGCGTTCGACTCGGTGCGCGGCGCGGTGCCCCCGCCAGTGGTGGACGCCGGCGGCGAGCTGTGGCTGGATCCGGGCCGCGGCCTGGTGCTGCGCCAGGTGTCGGCGCTTCGCATCACCGTGCGCACCGGCAGCCCGCCGGTGGAGCTGCGGACCACCACCACCTTCGACCTGGTGCGCGTGGGGCAGCCGCTGCCCGACTCGCTGTTCCTGTTCGCGCCGCCCCCGGGGGCGGAGCTGGTGGAGCAGCTCGGGGTGCGCCGCCCGTCGGTCAGCGCGCTGATCGGCAAGCCCAAGATCGGCTTCACCCTGCCCGACCTGGCCGGCAAGCAGCGCTCCCTGGACGACTTCAAGGGCCGGGTGGTGCTGCTGGACTTCTGGGCCAGCTGGTGCGGGCCGTGCCGGATGGAGATGCCGAGCATCCAGAAGCTGCACCAGGAGTTCAAGGGCAAGGGCCTGGTGGTGCTGGCGGTCAACCAGGGCGAGGAGGCGGAGCGGGCGGGCGCGTTCCTGAAGCAGAACGGCTACACGTTCACGGCGCTCCTGGACGCCGGCGGCACGGTGGGCCAGCAGTACGGCGCCGCGGGCATCCCCACGGTGGCGGTCATCGACCGCAAGGGCACCATCGTGGCGCACTTCGTGGGGGTCCGGCCGGAGGAGGAGCTGCGGGCGGCGCTGGCCAAGGCGGGCCTGAAGTGAGCCCCGGCGGGCCCGACGCAGGTCCCGGCCGCTCGCGCGAATCCGACGTGCGGGCGTATATTCGCAGGGTGCATTCGCCGTAGGCGCGGCCGGCCGGCCGCCCGGAAAGGAGCCCCATGTCCGCGACCCTGTTCCTGCTGGTGCTGCTGGCGCTGCTGGCGGGCGCCCTGGTGGGCTGGGCGCTCGGGGCTCGCGGGCGGCGCACGGCCCAGGCGGAAGCCGGGGAACTGCGCGCCCGCGCGGCCGAGCTGGGGGCGCGCCTGGAGGGCGAGCGCCAGTCGGCCGCCGAGAAGCTGAAGCTGCTCGAGCAGGCGGAGCTGAAGCTGCGCGAGGCCTTCCAGGCGCTCTCCGCCGAGGCGCTGCGGAGCAACAACGAGGCGTTCCTGGACCTGGCCCAGACGAAGCTCGGCCAGTTCCAGACCGAGGCCAAGGGCGAGCTGGAGGCGCGCCAGACGGCCATCGCGGAGCTGGTGAAGCCCGTCGCCGAGGCGCTCAAGAAGGTGGACGAGCAGATCAAGAACGTGGAGAAGGAGCGCGTCGGCCACTACAAGGAGCTGGCCACCCAGGTGCAGGCGGTGGCGCAGACCGAGGCGCAGCTCAAGGCCGAGACCGCCAACCTGGTGAAGGCCCTGCGCACCCCCAGCGCCCGCGGGCAGTGGGGCGAGCTCCAGCTGCGCAAGGTGCTGGAGATGTCCGGCATGCAGGAGGGCATCCACTACACGGTGCAGCCGTCGGTGGCGACCGAGGAGGGCCGGCTGCGCCCCGACGTCATCGTGCGCCTGCCGGGCGGGAAGAACGTGGTGGTGGACGCCAAGACCCCGCTGGAGGCCTATCTCAACGCCGTGGAGGCGGCGGACGACGCCGCCCGCGACGCGCTGCTCAAGGACCACGCCCGCCGGGTGCGCGAGCACATGGCCGAGCTGGGGCGCAAGTCCTACTGGAGTCAGTTCGACCCGGCGCCCGAGTTCGTGGTGATGTTCCTGCCCGGGGAGATGTTCTTCAGCGCGGCGCTGCAGCAGGACCCCCAGCTCATCGAGCGCGGGGTGGAGGAGAAGGTGATCCCGGCGAGCCCCACCACGCTCATCGCGCTGCTGCGCGCGGTGAACTACGGCTGGCAGCAGGAGCGCATGGCGGAGAGCGCCGAGCAGATCAGCGCGCTGGGCCGCGAGCTGTACCAGCGCCTGGCGACGCTGGCGGGCCACTTCGACAGGCTGGGCAAGAGCCTGGATGGGGCGGTGGAGAGCTACAACGCCGCGGTGGGCTCCCTGGAGACGCGGGTGCTGGTGGCGGCGCGCAAGTTCGAGGACCTCGGCGCGGCCCCGCCGGAAGGCCTGCCCGAGCCCCGCGAGGTGGACGCGCGCTCGCGCCAGCTGCACGCGCCCGAGGCGGAGCAGGCGCGCGCCGGCTCCGGCGTCGGCGGCCCGCGGAGCGGTTGAGCGCCCGCGCCGGCCCACCTCCGATCCCCGCGTCCCCCCGCACCATCCCGCGTCCCCCCGCGCCCTCCCGGTTCCCGCATCCCTTGACATGGCTACGCCTGCCCCCCACTATCGCGCGCGTCCACGGGCGCGCCGGGCCGCCAGCAGAGCGGCCCGCCCGCCGCCGCATTTCCCGGCTGGAGGGAGGAAGAGCATGAGAAGGTGCGTCGGACTGTGCCTGGCCGGGCTGCTCCTGGCAGCCGGCACGGCCTGGGCGGTGGACATCGGGGTGGGCGCCTTCGGCGGCCCCAGCTTCACGGTGCTCCAGCAGGACGCTCAGCGGGGATCCACCTACGGCGTGCGCGTGCCGGTGAAGATGATCCCGATCCTCACCGTCGAGCCGTACCTGGCGCTGTACAAGATGGGCGAGGGCAAGCAGACCGTGGAGGGCTACGGGGACGTCACCCGGTCGGCCTTCGACGGGACCACCTTCGGGGCCAACGTGATCCTGGGCTCGCCCCTGGGCGGAGGGTTCAAGTTCTACCCGTTCGCCGGCATCGGCACCAACAAGCTGACCCGCGACGGCAGCGCGGACATCTCCGACGTCGGCTACACCTTCGGGCTGGGGCTGGACCTGGGGCTGGTCTCGAACCTGTCCCTGACCGCGCGCGGCGAACTCAACATGGTCACCACCGGCGACACCTCGCGGAAGTTCGCCAATGCCACCGTGGGACTCACCTACCAGCTGTTCCAGTCGGGCGGGGGCCCGCCGCTGGCCGGACCCGCGACCCAGCCGCCAAGGAGGCAGCCGTGAAGCGCGCGCTCTGGATTCCGGCGGTGGCGCTGCTGGCGTCGGTGGCCGGCTGCATTCTGGTCTCGGCGCAGATCTTCACCACCTTCGACCTCGAGAACATCCACGTCACCGGCGCGACCGGCATGGACCACCAGCAGGTGGACCTGAACACCATCGGCGACTACAAGGACCACAAGGACAATTTCAAGACGCTGGCGGACTTCGCGGTGGTGGGCGACTTCTCGCACCCGCAGGGCACCACGGTGAACGTGGAGGTCTACATCACCCCGGGCTTCACCAACTACACCACCCCCTCGCAAGTGACCGCCAACGCGACCCTGCTGTGGGGGCCGTTCCAGCTCCAGGCGGGCGAGCTGAACCACCACATGGGCTGGACGGAGTCGGCGAAGGTGCTCCACGACCCGGGCAAGCAGGTGCTGATCGACGCGGCCAAGGGTGACGGCCAGTTCACCGTGTACGCGTTCGGGGTCGTCGGGGACCACGACTTCGACGTCACCAACGGCAAGCTGCTCCTGGTGCTGGACGTGGCGAAGTAGCGCCGCACGGTCTGCCTGGATGCCGGGCGGGGCCGGACGCGTGTCCGGCCCCGCCGCGTTGCGGGGCCCTCCCCCGCTTGACACCGCCCGCCGCCGCCCGGATACTCGGTCACGCACAAGTCACAGGCCGCTGCATCTTCCGCTGAGCTGCTGTTCCTTCGTTCGGTTCCCGGGCCGAGAGAGACCTGCTCAGGGCCGCCGGCGCACGCCGCCGAGGCGCGTCCCGTGGTTCTGAGCGCAAGGAGGGTCCGTGTCCACCCGCCCCCGCGGCCCCGCCACTTCGGGCTGTGTGAGCGTCGGCCCGCCGCTCCCGGCCGCCGCCGGCGACAGCTCCGTCCCGCGCACCGCGGTCATCGTGTGCCACGGGATGGGCCAGCAGGTCCCCTTCGAGACGCTGGAAGGCGTGGCCCGGGCGCTCCGGGAGGCCGAGGTGCGCCACCAGCGGCCGGCCCCGCCGGTGACCACCCGGATGGCCGCCTTCGGCGGCCTGCAGCTGCCCCGGGCCGAGCTGCGCCTGGGCGGCGAGGGCGGACCGCTGCGGGACGTGCACCTGTACGAGGCCTACTGGGCGCCGCTCACCGAGGGCCGGGTGTCGCTCCGCGACGTGCTGCGGTTCCTGCTCGCGGCAGGCTGGAGCGGGGTCCGGAACGTGGTCGTGGACCGCCGCTTCGACCGCTGGATGTTCGGCCACTGGCAGGAATTCCCGGTGCCCGCCGCGACCCTCCTGCTCACCTTCGCCGGCGCGCTCCTGGAGGTGCTGTCGCTGACCCTCATGGGCGCGGTCATCCTGGTGGTGACCGCCTCGCACCTCCTGGCGCCCGCGTCCCGCCCCTGGCCCGGGGGGTTCGTGCTGAGCCGGATCACCCTGGACATCGGCAGCTTCGTGGCCCTGGCGGGGATCCTGGCGGCGGGCTTCCTCGTGGCCGGGCGCCGCCGGCGGCCCCGCGCGGGTCGCGCCCTCGGCGCCGGCGCCGCGAGGGCTCGCCGGCTGGGTTGGTTCGGGCGGTGGGGCCTGTGGACGCTGACCGCGCTGGCGGGCGCGGGGTGCCTCGGCGCCGGGGCGCTGGTCGCGCTCCACCTCGCGGGCGGCGCCATGGACTGGCCGTGGCAGGAGCTGGCCCTGCCGGCGTGGGTCACCTGGCTGGTGTGGGCCGCCGCGCTGGGCCTGTGCGCCGCGGGCCGCTGGTTCCTGGTGGAGTACGTGGGCGACGTGGCCGCGTACGTCTCCGCGCACACCGTGAGCAAGTTCGACGAGGTCCGCGACGCCATCCAGAAGGCGGCCATGGACGTGGCCGGCCGCGTGTACCGGCTGCGCAGCCTCGACGAGACCGCCTTCGCCTACGCCCGGGTGGTGATGGTGGGCCACTCGCTGGGCTCGGTGGTCGCCTACGACACCCTCGACCGGCTGGTCAACGAGGACGCCACGCGCCGGTCGCCGGCGCGGGTGGTGGAGCGGACCGGGATGCTGCTCACGTTCGGATCGCCGCTCGACAAGACCGCCTTCATCTTCCGCACCCAGCGGCCGCGCACCATGCCGGTGCGCGAGGCCCAGGCCGCGGCCAAGCAGCCCCTGATCGTGGATTACCGCTACCGGCCGGCGCGCTGGGTCAACATCTACTCCCGGGAGGACATCATCAGCGGGTGCCTGCGCTACTACGACAATGATGACGAGCCCGAGGCGGGAATCGGGCGGCGCGTCGAGAACCGGCTGGACCCGGACGCCCGCACCCCGCTGATGGCGCACAACGAGTACTGGGACAACCCGTGCCTGGGAGACATCCTGCACGGGGCCGTCACCGCCTGAGCCTCGGAAGCCCCCGGGTCCGGGGGGGCCTTCGGCAATGGACCGGACCACGAGACCCACGGCCGCAAGGAGGAGCACCATGCCCGCCCCGAAGAAAGCCTACGGTCCCCGCTACGGTTGGCTGCCCGACCTCCCGGACCACCGCGACATGATCTACTCCGCGCCCTACAAGATGCTCAAGGTGCTGCCCCCCAAGGTGAACCTGCGGCCGAACTGCCCGCCGGTGTACGACCAGGGCCAGCTCGGCAGCTGCACCGCCAACGCCATCGCGGGGGCCATCCAGTTCGACGAGCTGAAGCAGCGCTCGCGGACCAAGTTCGCCCCCTCGCGCCTGTTCATCTACTACAACGAGCGGGCCATGGAGGGCACCATCGGGTCCGACTCCGGCGCGCAGATCCGCGACGGCATCAAGAGCGTGGCCAAGCTCGGGGCGCCCCCCGAGACCGACTGGCCCTACTCCGACAGCGGCAGCCGCTTCATCCAGAAGCCGGACGCCAAGTCCTACTCGGACGCCCTGAAGCACCGGGTGCTGAGCTACGAGCGCCTGCTGCGGGACCTCAACCAGTACCGGGGCTGCCTGGCCTCGGGCTACCCGTTCGTGTTCGGGTTCACCGTGTACGAGAGCTTCGAGAGCAGCCTGGTGGCCCGGACCGGAGTGGCGCCCATGCCGTCGGCGGGCGACAAGGTGGTCGGCGGGCACGCGGTGATGGCGGTTGGGTACGACGACTCGCAGCACCGCTTCATCGTGCGCAACTCGTGGGGCACCGGCTGGGGCCTGCGCGGGTACTTCACGCTGCCCTACGCGTACTTCACCGACTCCAACCTCTCGGACGACTTCTGGACGATCCGGGTGGTGGCCTAGGGCCGCGCACGCAGGGGCGCACGGCAGTGCGCCCGCGAGTGGAATGGCGCGGGGGCGCACTTCGGTGCGCCCCCGCTGCCTTTCCGGGGCGCCTAGCTGGGGTGCTGCGCCCGCCACTCCATGGCGTGCAGGATGCGGCTGCGGCCGCAGGGGTGGTCGTAGAACAGCCACTCCTCGAGCGGCGTGGGGTCGAGGTCCCGGTATTCGCCCAGCTTGAGGAACACGGTGGCCATGGCCTCGGGCGCGCGCGCGGCGTCCAGCCCGAAGGAGTCCGCCTGGGTCTCGACCATCCGCGAGTCGGCGCTCTGCAGCGGCTGGGTCACGGTCATGAACACCGCGAACAGCAGGAGCAGCAGCGGCAGCCCCGCCACGTCGCCCACGCCGGAGATCCCCATGCGCGGCCAGCGGCGGGTGGCCCAGCCGAAGGTCCACCTCACGAACAGGAACGCCAGCAGCAGGATCGTCGCCTGGACCAGCACCAGGTGCCACATGTGCTTGAGCACGTAGTGGCCCATCTCGTGGCCCACCACCGAGCGCACCTCGTCGACGGTGCACCGCTTGATGGTGGTGTCGAAGATCACCACCCGCATCGTCCCGAAGATGCCGTTGACGTAGGCGCTGATCCGCTGGGTGCGCCGGCTGGCGTCCATCACGAACACGTCGTGCGCGGGCACGCCGTGCTGGTGCGCCATGGTCAGGAGGGACTGCTTGAGGGGCGAGTCGGGCAGCGGGGTGAACTTGTTGAAGACCGGCGCCAGGAACACCGGCTCGATCACCAGCAGCACCACCAGGAACACCAGCGAGGTGAGCCAGCCCCACAGCCACCAGCGGCGCGAGGCGCGGCGCAGGATGGCGTACAGCACGATGAGCCCCAGGCCGCCCAGCACCGCGCTCATCACCAGCATCACCAGTTGGTCGCGCATCCAGCCCGAGAAGCTCTGGGTGAGCAGCCCGTAGGCCTTCTCGCGGTGGTAGCCGGCGTACCAGGCGAGCGGGGCGCCCAGCACCGTGGTGACCGCCAGGAACTGCACCCAGTACAGGGCGGTCTGGAGCGCGCGCGAGCGGGTGATGCGCTGGGCCGCGTCCCGCATCCGGGCCGAGAAGCCGGTGAGCAGCAGCACCCCCAGCACCAGCAGCGTGTTCCACAGGAAGTCCACCGCGTTTAGCGCCCACCCGCCCCGGGAGTAGGCGCGGGTCTTGGCCCGCCGGTCGGCCGGGACGGACTCCAGGTAGGCGCGGGTGGCGGCCACGGGATCCGTGATCCGGGCCGCCGCGGCGGCCTTGACCGAGTCGAACGGAGCGATCATCGCGGAGGTTGAGGCGGGCTCGCCTGAAGCAGCGCACGCCGGCGGCACAGCGGTGACGAGCACAAACGCGCAAACGGCTAGGGCGGCGGCGACCAGCAAGGCTCTCATGCGATCCTCCGTGGGTTGGGTCGCCCGGGAGAGTAGCACGGGGACCTGGGAAGATACGAAGGGCGTCTCGGGAGGTTGCCGGGGGGTGTGGACCCGGCGCCCGGCTGCGTGCACGCGGGCCCCGAGCGGCGGCCCGGGCGCCCCGGCGCGGACCCCGGCAGGGACCTTTTGCGGTCCCCAGGCCCAGGGTGTAGCCTGGGGCGGCGTCCCCGCCGCAATGCCCACTCAGGATGACGGCCCCGCCATGGTGTCGGGGCCACTGCGAAGGAGGCGGTGACGATGGGCAGAACAGGACGTGCAGCGCTGGCGGCGATGGTCCTCGCGGCGGTGGCCGTGCTGGGGGTCGGAATCCCGGCCACGGCAGGCGCGGCTTCGATCTCCGGGAACCTGGCCGCCCACCCTTACAGCTACCACGGCCGCGCGCCCGCGAAGTTCAACTTCACCGGGGTGATCCAGGTGCATGGCATGCGCCGGGGCGAGACCATGAACGTGAGCTTCATGTACGTGTTCAGCGACGGCGGCACGAAGATGGGCAGGCCGCTCATCTTCAAGAGGGACGGCGTGCGGCAGATCCACACCGGCTGGAAGTTCGGATCCCCGGGCGACCAGGGCACCGGGTGGTGCGAGCTGAAGATCACCGAGCCCTATGACCGCTCCATCTGCAAGGCGAACTTCTCCTACCAGATGAGGTAGGGGGTCCCGCCCTGAGCGGGCGGCCGCGGCGTGGCTAGGGCGGGGGCTCCGACCGCTCCCGCCCGGCCGAAAGCGCCGCTCCCCCGCGAGGTGGAAGGGAGCGGGCGCCGCGAGGGCTGCGGCGCCCGCTCTGGCCGCGGTGCTCCCGCCCTTGTCTCGGGGCTACTCGATGCGCACCAGCTTGCGGCTCACGGTCCGGCCGCCCGACTCGAGGCGCACGAAGTACATGCCCTTTGGGACCGGCCCGCCCCCCGAGCCAAGCCCGCTCCATTCTGCCACGCCGATCCCCGGCTGGGCCTCGCGAGCCAGGAGGTTGCACACGTGCCGGCCAGCCGCATCAAACACATCCAGGCGGGCGGGGCCGCGCACGGCGATCTGGTACTCGATGTGTGTGGGTCCGCGGCCGGGATTGGGAGTGACCGCCCGGAGTGCGAGACCTGTCTGCGTGGTGGGGCGCACGCCGACCGGCCCCGGCTGCCCCACCTGGCCGGTGGAGTCGATGTGCTGGGCATAGAGGTCCACTGGAGAGCCGCTGCGGGCGTCTATCCAGACGACGATGGCGCCCCCCGCGCCGTCGGTCACGGCGGTCGGGTAGGTCTGAGCCCCCGGGGCCGTGCAGATCGCCCTCGTGGAGGACGGCCAGTGGCGGGTCGGCGGGACGAGGGGGTCCAGGAGCTGGGCGTGGATGTTCACGTCGGTATCCGAGCCCGGCGCCAGGCACTGGTGAAGCACGATGATAGTCCCTTGCGGCCCGGGGACGACGGCCGAGGGGAAGTCGAAATCCGTCCACGGGTCGAAGGAATAGGGTGGTTGAGCGAGGAGTCCCCCTGTCGGCCAACCGGGCGCCGGAGCCCCCCACTTCGAGAGGTGCTGGGCGCTCAGGACCCCAAGGGTGAGGTCGTAGGCCACCGCCACGATCCCGCCGGAGTCATCCGGACTGGACTGGTACCCATTTGCGCAGGGATGGGCAGTGTTGAAGAGCCCCGGGTAGTGCTCGGGCCAGTCCGGGACGAGGCCCCCGGACGGAGTCACCCGACGCGTATGGATCGCCTCGGCATAGTCAGGGTAGCTGTAGGGGATGAAGTCCATCCACGAGACGAGGGCCCCTCCGAACCCGTCCCCCTGGACCCGAATGTACCCTGCATCGTTCGAGAACGAGTCGGCGACGGCGACACCCCCGTCTCCCCACTCACGGATTCCTCCTGGCGTGATCCGCTGCAGGTTCAGGTACATGTCCCCAATGCCGAACTCGCGGTTCGTCGGAACGGCCACATAGACGCCGCCCTGGCCGTCGGGCGCGGCGGCGGGGCGCCAGTCGCAGCGGTAGAAGTAAGGCCACTGGAGCACAATGGCGACCACCCCCTGTGCCGGCCAGCTGGCCGCCACTGCGCCGTCCGCCTGCAGCCGCTGCACCCGCACCAGGTCCGAGCCATCCTGCCAGGAGATGAAGACGCCGCCCGCGCCGTCAGCCACAATGGAGTACGCCCCGACGTAGCCGTCGGACCCGACGGTGCCCCCCGTGGCGGGCCAGCCGCTATACATGAACCCGGTTGGCCCCACCCGCTGGGCGCCGATGGTCCAGTTGCCGTCAGCGTTCCGCACCGACCAGGCGAGCAAGGCTCCGCCGGTCCCGTCCGAGACCACCGAGGGACTGGCAAATCCCGGCAGGGCCGGGCTCGCCGCCAGCCCACCCAAGGGCCAGCCTGGAGCGGGGTCGCCGCTGCGGGTGAGGCGCTGCAGGTAGACCCGGGGTCCCGCAGGGTCGCGGGTGTCCAACCAGGCGATGAACGCACCTCCCGCTCCGTCGGCGGCCAAGGAGGGCATCGACGCACGTGAGTTGAGACAGATCGGGTTGCCATTGGGCTGCCATGCGGCGGATGCGGAGAGGGGGAAGAGAACGAGAGCCAGAAATGCGCCCAGCGGGGCCCAGCGCGTCGGGGGTCTCACGCGGTACCTCCTTCGGAGACGGCGGACGCAACGCCTTCCGAAAGGGAATATCGGCAAACCTGAGGGGGTGCTGCAGCAGCGACGCGCTCAGAGACCACGTGCTGGGGACCGGGAGGAGCTGGCGCGCTGGTGCGCACCGGGAGTCAGGAGCGGATCGCGGAGCGTTGGCCAGGGCCCGAAGGAGGGGGCGCCGCGCATTCTGGTTCCGCCGGGATGTACGGTTGCATCTACCCCCCCCGAGAACACGAACCCCCGGCCCCGGCGGATGTGGAGTTCTAATCCACCACCTGAACCACCGGAGACCAACGAGCACCAAGACCAAGAATGAACT
>DATKKS010000247.1:0-3439 GCA_035542815.1 Saccharimonadales bacterium (SeqCode)
CCCCCAGCACCTCGAAGCCGGCCACGCGCCCCGGCGGGCCCTCGCTGACGTGCACCCACACCCGCACCCGGGCGCTGTCCCCGGCCAGCTCCAGGCGCGCCTCGGCCAGCAGCCGGCCGGCGTCCCGGTAGCGGGCCAGCAGCGCGTCCAGACCGGCCGAGGCCACCGCCGAGTCGAAGGGCGCCCCCACCGGGATCCCCACCAGCGCGCGCACCTCGGACCCGGAGAGGACCCGGTTGCCGTCCACCTCCACCCGCTCCACGCGCGGCGCGCCGCCGGCCTCCGCCGCGCGGGGCACCAGCAGCGCCGAGAGTCCCAGCGGCAGCGCCAGCAGCGCCAGGCGCAGCGCCGGCCCCCACGCCCGGCCCCCGGCCCGCCGCCTCAAGGCCCCGCGGGCCGGGGGGGCCGGCCGGCCGCGCCCCGCCGCAATCCCTCGCCCGGCGCGCATCAGAACAGCGCCCTCATCTCGAACCTCGCCGTCTCCACCCAGCTCCCGCCGTCGGGGTGCGAGCCGTGCGCCAGCACCGAGGCCTGCACCGCGGCGTGCACCTGGTAGGTGAGCGTGAGGTCGTGCTCGGTGCGGCTGCGCAGCAGCGTCCCGTAGTTGTCGAAGCCGGGCACGATGGAGCCCGTCTCGCTCACCGATATGCGCGTGCCGCGCAGCTCGGCGCGGAACCGCCCGCCCCGGGCCAGGGCCACCCCGGGGCTCAGCTCCACCTGGCGCGACGCGGCGCCGGTCTGCGGATCCCGCTCGCTGAGCAGCCGCCCCGAGAGCGAGCCGGACCACGCCGCCGACGGTGCCCAGCGCAGATTCAGATTGTGGTCGGTGCCCTGCGCCTGGTAGCTGGCCGCCGCCCCCGTCGGTCCCAGCGCGGTCTCGCGGGTGCGCCAGTTGGACTCCAGCTCCAGGCTGGTGCCGCGCCGCCCGGACAGGCGCAGCCGGGCCGACTCGGTGCGGCCCCGGCGAACCTGGCCGTAGCCCGCATACTGCCGGTCGGCGCTGCCGGTCCACTCGTGGCGCAGCCGCAGCCCCGCGTGGCCGTCGGCTTCGTTCCATTCCACGTCCTGCCGGAAGACGCCGTTGCCGGTCAGCACGGTGGGGTCGTCGGGGATGGCCCCGGGCCACGCCAGCAGCCCGCCGCCCCCCGCCCGGCGCGCCGTCTGGGTGGCCTGGACCTCGGACCGCAGCGCCACGTGGCGCAGCCAGTCGGAGCGGCCGGCGCGCTCCCCCGACCACTCCAGCCGCGCGTTGACCGTGGCCTGGTTGGTGGCGTCGTCGGTCCCGGTGTTGTAGTAGCTGACGTTGTAGTCGCCGCGCCCGGTGTAGTTGCCCAGGCTGTCGTACGCCCCCAGCCCCGAGCCCACGAACACCACCTGACGCGCCCGGCCGGTGGCCCGGGTGGCGGCGATCTCGTAGCGCGCCTCGCCGTCCCAGGCCTCCCGGTGGAGCAGGAACTGCAGCTGCGCGTTGCGCGTGGCGCCCAGGCTGTCGGCGGTGCCCGCCAGCACCCGCTGCGAGGCGGAGGCGGCCAGCGACCAGTCGGGGCTCCCGGCGTAGGTGACCGCCAGGCGCTGGGTGGAGGAGCGGAGCGGATCGGCCGCGGTGCCCAGCCCCACCCCGAAGTCCCGCCGCCAGCTCTGCTGCGCCTGCGCCGCCAGCCCGCGCGGGCCGGTCCAGCGCAGCCCGCCGCCGACCTCGTCGTAGCCGGCCGCGTCCCGGCCGGCGGAGTCGCGCGCGGCGTCGTGGCTCCAGTGGGCGTCCGGCTGCAGGCTTCCCCGCCCCCAGCGCAGCTCGAAGCTGCCCCGGTTCCGGGAGCCGGAGGCGCCGCCCAGGCTGTCCTGGTTGGAGATCGCCGCCCAGCTGGCCCGCCACGCCAGGGCGCCCTCGCGGACGCTGCTCCAGGTCCAGCGCCGGGCGTCCTGCCCCCCGGTGCGCCACGAGCCCAGCTCCAGCCCCACCGAGGTGTGGGTGTCCAGCCGGTACCGCAGCGCCGAGGTCAGCACCGTGCGGCCCCGGGTGCGATCGGCGGCGGCCAGGTTCCAGTCCTCCTCAGCGAACGGCGCCAGGCTCCGGCCCAGCGGCTCGAAGCGGTCCTCCTGGCGCTCGGCCCGCAGCTCCAGCTCCAGCGGGCCGCCGGGCGCCGCGCCGGGCGCGGCCTGGCCGCCCCAGTGCGCCGCCAGGTTCCAGGCCGCGCCGTTGCTCTGCCCGCCCGGGCCCAGCAGGTTGCCGTTGACGAAGCTCAGCGCGCCCTCCCCCTCCAGGCGCAGCGCCCCCATCCTCAGCGCCCCCCCGAAATCCGCCACCCCGTGCGAGGACGGCACCGGCAGCACCCGTCCGGGGAGGTAGCTGCCCTTGCCCGCCCCGCGCCAGGCGTACACCAGCCCGCCGCCCGCGAGCGAGTCGGCGTAGCTGCCCTGGCCGTCCAGCGCGGCCATGAAGTCCACCTGGTAGTCGCCGGAATCGCGGCCCGCGTACTGGAAGTGCTCGTCGGCGGTGCCCGCGGCCACCTTGCGGTAGTCCCCCTGGCCCGGCCCCAGGTAGTGCGCGCCGTTGGTGACCACGTTGCCGCCGGGCGCCGCGTGCTGGAGCGCCGCGAGGTCTTCGGGGGTGAGAGACGCTCCCTGCGGCTGTCCCGGATCGTCCGCCTCGCGCATCCAGGCGACCCGGAAGGAGCCGGTGTCGCCCCAGCGCCACCCGCCCCGGGCCAGGGTCACGGTGCGCCGGAACTCGTCCGCCGCGTACTGGTAGTCCACCGCGATCCGCGAGCCGGGGTGGATCGGGCGCCGCGCGGTGAAGGTGATCTCGCCCAGGCTGTAGTCCACGGTGTAGTCGGCGTCGTCCCCGCGCCGCATCCGCTCCCCGTCCAGCCACACCCGCTCGGTGCCCGGAACCACCGGGGAGTTCGGCCGTCCCGCGGGATCGCTCAGCACGTAGGGCCCCTGCCGGCCCTCCTCGCCCAGGAACTGCCGGGACAGGAACTCCCCCTTGCTGAGCGCCGCGGCCGCCTCCACCTCTCCCTGGCCGGTGGACGCCTGGGCCCGCACCCCCTGCACCGTGCGCTGCACCGACCCGTACTGTCCGGCGTTGAGGGTCAGGTCGTAGTCCCCCAGGCTGGCCCCGAAGCCGGGGCTCTTCACCTCCACCACCACCTTGTCCAGGTTCCCCAGATCCTGGGTGCGGCCCTCGGGGGTCAGCGGCAGGTTCCGGTCCGAGAGGACCGCCACCACGCTCAGGTCGCGGCCGACCTCGCCCCCCAGGGACAGGTCGAGGGACTGGTGCACCGCCACGTCGCGGTTGCTGCCGTTCTCCAGCGCCAGGGTCTTGCGGCCCGAGATGGAGAACTTCCCGACGGCCTCGCCCGCGCCCGCCCCGGGCGCAGAGGCCGGCCGCGCCGCCGCCGCGGCGGCGGCGCCCGGCGCGGCCGCGACGGCGACCGCG
>DATKKS010000248.1:0-2017 GCA_035542815.1 Saccharimonadales bacterium (SeqCode)
GCCGGAGGACCACTGGTACGTGGTGGGCCTGGACACCACCGACCGCTACCCGATGTTCCCGGCGGCGGGGGTGGGGCGCATCTCGGCCACCACCCCGGCGGAGGCCGCGGCGGTGGTGGACAAGGTGATCGCCTACCAGCACCCCACCGCCGCCGACACCTGGCGCTCGCGCAACCTGTACGTGGCCGACGACATCTGGTCCAACGGCCTCAGCATCTCGAACGACTTTCTGGTCCGGAACGACTTCACCGAGATCGCCTTCCGGCGGATCTCGGAGACGCTCGCCCGGATGGTCTCCCAGACCGCCGGGTTCAGCGCCTTCGGGACGGACAGCTTCTACCTGGCCGACTACACCGACACGGTCCACACCTGCGACGTGGCCGGCGACAGCACCCGGCGCGGCTACTTCTGCATGGCCCAGTACGGGCACAACTACATCGCGCCGCTGCTGTGGAACAAGATGGGCCAGGGCGACCTCATCGTGAACTACCAGGGCCACGCCAACTCGCAGCTGTGGGCCCACGAGAACATCCTGGTCGCGGGGGACGAGCTGAACATCGGCAACCAGGACCGCCCGTTCCTGCTGGTCTCCTTCGCCTGCCACGTGAACAAGTACGACTACTACCGCGAAAACGACCCGGTGTACGGCGCCAACGGCGACGGCGACGGGCTCGGGGAGCGCCTGGTGAAGCAGCCCCGCACCGGCGCGGTGGGCTCCTTCGCCAGCACCTGCTTCGAGTGGCTGCCCTACGGCTCGGAGCCGGACCTCAACTACGAGCTGTTCCGGTCCTTCTTCGTGTCCCCGCCGCTGCCCGACGTGGGCGGGGACAACGGGGTCAAGTGGGTGCTGGGGGACGTCCTGCGCGCGGCCAAGATCAACTTCCTGTTCCGCTACATGGGGGCCCCCACGGACACCAACTACGTGTGGCTGGAGTGGGGCGGCTACGACCAGAAGCCGCCGATCCTGCCCGGCAACGCCAACCCGTACGAGGTGTTCAGCTACTGCCTGCTGGGCGACCCCGCGCTGCGCATGGACCCCGGGCCGGCCTTCTTCTCGCTGTTCCAGAACGGCTCGCCGGTGGACGCGTACGCCTACTTCCGCACCGCCGGCCCGGACACCGTCACCCTGAGCGCCCGGGCGGTGAGCCCGGTGGGGCTCGACTCGCTGTGGGTGGAGGAGCGCGCCTCCACCGGCGCGGTGCGCCCGGTGCCGGCGTCGGCGGTCACCGTGACCTCGCAGGGCGACACCACCGCGGCCCACGCGCGGCGCTTCCAGCTGAGCTACCGCACCGCGCCGCGCTTCGAGGACTACTTCGTGGACTTCAAGGCGCGCAACGTGGACGGGGTGGTGGCCACCTCCTCGCTGCGCCGGGTGCTGGCGCTGGGCGACTTCGTCAGCGACAAGGGCCCGCTGGATCCCGGCCACGTGCTGCCCGCCGACCAGACCATCCAGATCCGGCTGGACACCTCCACCCCGGTGGACTCCTCGCGCTTCGCCTTCCAGGTGAACGGCCACCCGGCGGCGCCCACCGGCCTCTTGCAGGTGGTGGACCCCGACGCGTCGGGGGGATTGCGCCACTGGACCGTCTCGCTGCACCAGGCGTTCCCGGCGGGGTTGGTGAACCTGGGCTTCACCGCCACCTCGGCCCTGGGCGGGTCGGTGAGCAAGACGGTGCAGTTCCAGGTGGCGTCCGGCGGCGAGTTCACGCTGGGCGAGGTGATCAACTACCCCAACCCGTTCGAGGCCACCACCAGCTTCCACTACAGCCTGACCACCGCCGTGGACGAGCTGACCGTGCGCATCTACACTGTCTCCGGCCGCGTGGTGCGCGAGATCCGCGCGGCCCCCAACCCCGGCCTGGGCGGATCGCCGCTGGACGCCGGCACCCACCTGCTCGCGTGGGACGGGCGCGACGGCGACGGCGACGCCCTCGCCAACGGGGTGTACCTGTTCAAGCTCACCGCCCGCTCCGGCGGCCGCACGCTGGAGAAGATGGGCAAGATGATCAAGGTCCAG
>DATKKS010000249.1:0-9042 GCA_035542815.1 Saccharimonadales bacterium (SeqCode)
CTTCCGCGCGGGTCTCGCTCATGCGCCCTCCCGGGGCCGGCGCAGCGCCCCGGCCGCCCACGGGGCCACGACCAGCAGCAGGATCGCGACCGCGGCGGCCAGGCTCAGCCGCAGCCCGCGCCGCAGCGCGGGGGACTCGAAGTCCATGCCCACCGTGTGCCGCCCGGCCGGCAGGTACACCGCCCGCAGGAAGCCGTCGGCCTTCACCACCTCCGCCGGGCGGCCGTCCACGCGCGCCGCCCAGTCGGGATAGAACAGCTCGCTCACCACCAGATAGCCCGGGGCCTTCGCGTCCACCGCCATCCGCAGCGAGTTCATGTCCCAGGCCTCGAAGCGCACCGGGCTGTCCCCCGGCGGGCCCAGCGGGCCGGCCGCCGGCCGCTCCAGGGCCACCTCGGCGGCCGGGTCGAAGGTGCTGTCGGAGAACAGCGCCAGCGCCGCCCGGCCCGGGGCCACCCGCACCCGGCCCACCATCCAGGCGCGCGGCTGGGCCGGCTCGAGGCGGTACACCCGGGTGGGCCCCTCCAGCACCTTCCGGCCGATCACCGGCCGGGCCAGCCCCGGCACCGGCTGCGCGAACAGCGGGCCCATGTCGCGCTGGGTGACCACGTACTTCACGTTGGCCGCGGTCCAGAACCGCGGGTTCATCTGGAGCTGGGCCTGCAGCACCTGGTCGTAGATCTCCGGCTTGGCCGGGTTGTAGCCGCCCACCGAGGCGATGCCGAAGCCGGCGTAGCGGTTGGAGTTGAAGTCCTCCAGCGGCAGGATGCGGTACAGGCTGGAATCGGCCTGCAGGAAGCGGGTGACCTCGTCGCCCTCGCTGTACTCGCGCACCGCGTCCACCCGCGGGGTCAGCAGCGGCGCGCGCAGCTGGGCCTCCACCTCGGCGGCCGGCGGCATGATGATCCGGTAGTCCACCCGCCACAGGTCCGCCAGGAGCAGCGCCATCGCCACCGCCCAGAACGGGGTGCGCCGCAGCCAGCCGGTCCCCAGGAGCGCCAGGGCCGCGGCGCCCAGCGCCAGGATCCCCCACACCTTCACCACGTCGTCCACGAAGTGGCCCCGGGCGTTGTCGACCAGGAAGCTCAGCGCGTCCGCGGACAGCCGGGGCTGCCCCGCGCGCAGCAGCTCGCGGTAGTGGTCGGCCCACGCCGGGGCGCTCAGGTACAGCACCGCCAGGCCGGCCACGGCCACCCCGGCCACGGTCCACATGCGGCGCGCGGCGCCCCGCGGGCGGGCCACGGTGAGCCAGCCCACCAGCGCGTGGATGCCGCGCGCGGCCAGCAGCGCCACCGCGAACTGCAGCAACACCAGGATCATCACCGGCACCCGGAAGGCGTTGAAGAACGGCAGGTGGTGGAACAGAAACTCGTACAGCGGCCGCAGGTATTCGCCGAAGGAGATCAGCAGCGCCCCCACGCCCAGCAGCGCCGCGAAGATGCTGATCCGGTCGCGCACGAACAGGAACCCCACGCCGGCCAGGAACAGCGCCAGGAGGCCCATGTAGTTGGGGTAGTCGGTGAACGGCTTGACCGTGCCCACGTAGGTGGCCCCGCCGAAGCCGGCGGCCGAGGGCACGAAGAAGGTGGAGATCTCCGACGGCCCGAACGACCAGCGGGTGGCGTACTCCAGCTGCGCGCCGCCCTCGGCGGAGGCCCCGCGCACCGAGTAGTGCTGGTAGTCCTTGACCGGCAGCAGCAGGAAGGCGGCCAGCGCGAAGCCCAGGGCGTAGGCCGCCACCAGGCCGGCGCCGTCGCGCAGGATCTTGGTGGCGCGGGCGCCGGCCCGCACCAGGCTCGCGGCGTGCACCAGGAAGTACAGCGCCAGCATCATCCCGGTGTAGTAGACGATCTGGACGTGGGCCCGCAGCATCTGGAAGCCCAGGGCCATGGCCAGCCACCCCAGGTCCTGCACCCGCCAGCGCTTGAACAGCCGCTCCGCCAGCCACAGCACCAGCGGCAGGTAGGCCACCGTGGCCACCTTGCTGCCGTGCCCGAAGGCGCCCATGGCCACGAAGTTGGGGGTGTAGGCGAACACCACCGCCCCCCACAGCGCAGACATGATCGGCAGGCCCAGCTCCAGCAGCAGCAGCGCCATGAAGAAGCCGGCCAGGTACGCGTACAGCAGCACCAGCAGGTCGCTGGGCAGGTGGACCACCCGGTCCAGCAGGGCCAGCGGCCAGTCCGGCGGGTACACGTAGGGGTTGAACGCCAGGCTGGCGAAGCTGGGCATGCCGCAGAACACGTACGGGTTCCACAGCGGGTAGACGTGCCGCTTCTGGATGGCCTCCAGCCCGATCTTGCTGAAGCTGGCCGGGGCGTAGGTGTCGGGCGAGCCGAAGGTCTGTCCCTGGAAGATGAGCGGGTGGTAGAACACCAGCAGCAGGCCCAGCAGGACCAGCGCCACGGTGGTGTTGGGGTGGAAGTCGAACCAGTTGCGCCGCGGGATGTCCGGCGCGCGCCGGGCCTCCGCCGCCGGCTTGGCCGGCTTCTTAGCTCGATCCTTGGCCAATGGCGCCTCCTCGGCCGGCGGCCGCCTCCAGCAGGCCGCGCTGCATCTCTTCCGCCCGGACTCCCCAGTCGTTGCGCCGCGCGAACTCCCGCAGCACCTCCGGCTCGGGCCGGCGCTCCAGCGCCGCCCGCACCTGCCGGACGAACTCCTCGGCGCTCTCCGCGGTGAACAGCCCCGGCGCGTCCCGCAGCTCGTCGCTCATCGGGCAGCTCACCACCGGGACGCCGCAGGCCAGGTACTGGTAGATCTTGTTGGGGTTGATGGCCCGGGTGTAGGGATCGGCCGGGTCGAACGGGATGAGGCCCACGTCGAACCCCCGGATCCAGTCGCCGAGCCGTTCGTAGGGCTGCTCGCCGGCGAACACGAACGGGGCCCGCCCCTCGAGCGCCCGGGCCCGCTCGCGCACCCGCGCGTGCACCGGCCCCACGAACACCACGGTGGCCTCCGGGAAGGCCCGGCCCAGCGCCTCCAGCCACTCGAAGGAGATGAAGAAGCTGACCAGCCCGACGTACCCGATCACCGGCCGCCGCGCGCCGCGCAGCGCCGGCGCCACCTCGGCGCCGTCGGCGAATCTATCATACTCCACGCCGTTTCCCAAGAATTGCAGCGGGCCGTAGCCCGCGGCCTGGAGTTCGCGCAGGTAGTGCCGCGACACCACGAACACCCGGTCCGCCCCGCGCAGCGCGGGGTCCAGCCACTCCCGGGCCCACGGCGGCGCCCCCGGAAACTGGAACGGGTGGTCGTTGAAGTCGTAGCACAGCGCGCGGTGCGGCAGCCGCCGGGCCACCGGGTAGGCGAAGATGTTGCTCACCGCGAACAGCGCCTCCGGCCCGGCCCCGAACCGGCGCAGCAGCCGGCGCGCCTGCAGCCCCGCCACCCCGGTCATCGCCGCGCGGAACGCGCCCCACCCCAGCAGCCGGTTGTACAGCCGGCTGGTGGTGTTGAGCTTCAGGAACGGCACCGTGCCGTAGGCCACGTTCCCGTCCCGGGCCAGGTTCCAGTGGTTGCCGCGGCTGAAGTTGATGGGCTCCAGGAACAGGATCCGCCACTCCGGCCCGAACCGGCTCAACAGGAACTGCTTGCGGCTGCGCATCGCCCGCCACTTGATCTCCGAAAAGAAAACCAGCGTGGGCACCGCTCAGTTCCCCCGGCCGGACCCGGCGGGGGTCCCGGACGGCCCCCCGCCCCGCTCGGGCGGCTCCGCCGGCGCCACCGCCGGGGCGTCCATGAAGGTCCGGAACCACAGCTCCAGGTGCAGCCACCGCCACACCTGCAGCCCCAGCGGGGCCCCGGCCAGGAAGCGCCCCACCTGGGCGCGCAGCTCCGCCGGGTCCAGGTAGCCTCGCGCCAGGCACGGGCCGGTCAGCAAGAGGTCCTCCAGCAGCCCCCGGTGCGGCCCGCGCAGCCAGGCGTCGGTGGGGGTCTCGTAGCCCATCTTGTCGCGCCGCTCGCGCACCGAGGCCGGCACCCACGGCTCGAACGCCCGGCGCGCCACGTACTTGGTGAGCCGCCCGCGGATCTTCAGGTCGGGCGGCAGGCGGAATGCGTACTCCACCAGCCGGTAGTCCAGGAACGGCACGCGGGCCTCGATGGAATAGGCCATGCTGTTGCGGTCCTCGTAGCGCAGCAGCGAGGGCAGGAAGCGGAGCGTGGTGTCGTAGTAGAGCTGGTCGTTGAGCAGGCTCCCGAAGCGCCGCGGCGGCTCGCTGGCGAGGTCGCGCCGGCGGGCCTCGAAGCCGGCCTCCAGCACCCGGTCCTTGCCCTGCCCGAAGCGCCGCTGGCCGGCCACCAGGAGGGCCGGCGGCAGCCACGGCGCGAAGCTGCGCGCCAGGGTGCGGGCCCAGCCGTGCCCCAGGTCCACCGCGACGTAGCGCAGCAGCGCGGCCCACTCCGGGAGGCGGCCCTCGCGGAACAGGTCGTACAGCGCCGACCAGTAGTAGCGGTGGTAGCCCGCGAACAGCTCGTCCCCGCCCTGGCCGTCCAGCAGCACCTTGATCCGGTCGCCGGCGGCCAGGCGCATCACGTGCCACTGCGAGTAGACGCCCATCCCCGCGGCCGGCTCGTCCTGGTAGAAGGCCAGCTCCTGGAGCACCCGCGGCAGGTCGGCCCCGTCGGGCTCGGCCTCTACGAACTCGGCCCCCGCGGCCGCCGCCACCTCGGCCGCGTAGGGCCGCTCGTCGAAGCCGGGGACCGCGGCGTAGCCCACCGAGAAGGCCTTCATCGGGTGGTCCAGCTGGGCGGCGGCCACCGACAGCACCGCCGAGGAGTCCAGGCCGCCCGAGAGGCAGGTGCCCACCGGCACGTCGCTGCGCAGGTGGACCGCCACCGCGTCCCGGAACAGCGCCTGCAGCTCCGCCACCGCCGCGTCCTCCTCCGGCGCGGGGCGGTCCGACGCGCGCACCTCCCAGTAGCGCCAGGCGCGCGGGCCGCGGGCGTCCACGCTCAGGGCGTGCGCCGGGAGCAGCGCGCTGATGCCCTCGAAGAAGGTGAAGGTGTCGAAGTCGGTCCAGTCGCGCGCCAGGAAGTAGTACAGGGCGCGCTCGTCGGGGCGGCGCGGGAGGTCCCCGAAAGCCAGGATGCCCTTGGGCTCGGACGCGAACCGGAAGCGCTCCCCGTCCCAGGCGTAGTAGAAGGGCTTGATGCCCAGCCGGTCGCGCGCACACAGCAGCCGCCGGCCGTCCCACAGCGCGAACGCCCACATCCCGTTCAGCCGCTCCAGGCACGCCTCGCCCCACTGGTCGTAGGCGTGCAGCAGCACCTCGACGTCGCTCCCGGTGTGAAACTCGCGCCCCAGAGCCCGCAGCTCCTCGCGCAGCTCCACGAAGTTGTAGATCTCGCCGTTGAAGGTGATCACCTGGCGCCCACCCGGGCCGCTCATGGGCTCGTGGCCGCCGGGGCTCAAGTCCAGGATGCTCAGCCGCCGGTGCAGCAGGGCCAGCGGGAACGCCCCCGGCGGCGGGTGCGCGAGGTCCCCGGCGGGGCTGTAGGGCAGCCGGCTGGCGCGCACTTCGGCCGGGGTGTCCGGCCCGGCCAGGAAGTGGCGGGCGCCGCGGGCGTCCTCCAGCAGCACCCCCTCGTCATCCGGGCCCCGGTGCCGCAGCATGCGGCTCACCCGCCGCAGCGCCTCGGGGTCCACCGGGCGCCCGGCCGGGGAGTAGTAGCCGGCGATGCCGCACATGGCTCAGGCCCCCGCCGGTCCGGCCGGCCGCAGCTGGGCCGCGACGCGGGCCCCAGCCGACCGCAGCTCGTCCCAGCTCACCAGCCCGAACAGCAGGCTCCCGGCCAGGTACGCGCCCCACAGCCCGGCCTTGGCCGCCAGCCGCGCGCCCAGGCTCCACGCCGGCAAGTGCACCCCCACCGCCGCCACCGCGGCCGCGAACAGCAGCAGCAGCGCCGCCCGGGCGAAGGGGTACGGGCACGGGAACTGGCGCTGCGAGACCCACGCCAGCAGCACCGTGGTGGCGGTGTAGCCGGTGAGCGTGGCCGAGCCCACCCCGTACATCCCGAAGGGCCGGGCCCAGCTGAAGTCCAGGAACAGGGTGAGCGCGGCGGTGCTCACCAGCACCACCGCCAGCAGCGCGGTGCGCTTGGCCATGGTGATGCCCACCGCGAAGATGTAGTAGGTGCCGTTCAGGAGCGAGGCGAACACCAGGAGCGACGCCACCGGGTGGCCCCAGGCATACGCGCGCGTGGTCCCCAGGCCCAGGATCTCCCGGGCGAACATGGACAGCAGCACCGCCAGCGCCGCCCCCACCCACACGTACAGTCCCAGCACCCGCGCGAACAGCCGGCGCCCGCCCTCCTCGCGGGCCTGTGCGAACCCGAAGGGCCCCCAGGCCAGGGTGAAGGCCTGCGTCGCGAAGGTCATAAACAGCGCCACCTTGGCCGCCGCGCCGTACACCCCCACCTCGTGGTAGCCGCGGAAGCGCACCAGGAAGTTGCGGTCGGCGTACTGGATCACCCAGTAGGACAGCGCCATCGGCACGATGGGCAGGCCCACCTGCAGCAGCTCGCGCAGCTTCGCCCCGCTCAGCCGGAGGGTGAGCGAGCCGCGCACCAGCGCCAGGCCGATGAGGGCGAACACCAGGTCGGCCGCCAGCTGCGCTCCCAGCGCCCCGCTCACCCCGTGCCGGCGCAGCGCCACCAGGTACACCGCCAGCAGCGCGTAGCCCAGCGAGTTCAACACCGTGAAGCCCAGGTAGGCCCACGGGCGGAAGCTCATCCGGAGGTAGTCGCTGACGAACATCACGGTCAGCGTGCACGGCACGCTCAGCAGGGCCACTCGAAGATAGGGCTGCAGGGTGGTGTCGCCGTACAGGCGGGCGGCCAGCCCCCGCGCGGCCAGCGCCGCCGGCACGCACAGCAGCAGGCTGAGGCCCAGCCGCCAGGCCAGCGCGGTGGACACCAGCCGGCGGCGGTCCTCGGGGGTCTCCTGCTCGTAGACGTAGCGGTTGAGGGCGGTGTCCAGGCCGGAGATGAACAGCACCTGGAGCGCCGCGCTCAGCGTGGTCACCAGCTCCAGCGCCCCGAACTGGGCGGTCACGAACACCCGGGTGAACACCGGCACCAGGCCCACCCGGGTGACCACCCGGCCTACGGTCTGGCCCAGGCCGTAGATGAACGTGTCGCGGGTGAGCGAACGCAGCGGGGTGCGCATCAGTGGTAGACGTTCCGCGTGCCGCAGTAGGGGCAGATCCAGGCGGCCGCCGCGACCCGCTCCAGCACCACGTGCTGCCCGCACTGCCGGCACACGTGGGTGACCACCCGCAGCCGGCGCCGGCCCTCCTTGCGGAACAGCATGATGTAGTTGCTCTCGCGGAACAGGTCCAGACCGGTCCAGCGCTTGAGCGCGGCCAGCGCCGCCACGAAGCCCGGCTGCAGCGGCCGGGTGCGGTCGTCGCGCATCCAGGAGAACCCGGCGGGGCACTCGCAGAAGCTCTCCAGCACGCACCCGCGGCGGTAGGCGTGGCGCAGGCTGCTCCGGAAGCCGGTGCGCTGCTGGTGCTCCAGGCGCTTCCCCAGCTTCAGCAGCACGTACTTGGCGAACCAGCCGGCGAACCGGTAGAAGTGGTCGTCGAAGGAGCGGGAGTTGGGCACCGCGGCGAACAGCCGGCCGCCCAGGCGGAGCACCCGCACCAGTTCGTCCCAGGTGGCGGTCAGGTCGTCCACGTGCTCCAGGGTGTAGTGGGACACCACGGCGTCGAAGCACCCGTCCCGGAACGGCAGCCGCTCCATGGAGGCCAGGCCCCGCGAGCCGTGCGCGAAGTCGCCCGGGGCGGCCTTCACGTCCACCCCCACGAGGCGCAGGCGCGGGTGGTCGCGGTACGGGAAGCTGGTGCCGCCGCAGCCGGCGTCCAGCACCCGCGCGCCGTCCGCGAGCGAGCCCAGGAACTCGCTCAGGAACAGCTCCGCCTCGTCCGGGGCGCGTTCCAGCGGGTGCGGCGCCAGGAGCCGGCTCACGCGCGCACCTCCACCCCGCGCAGCCCGTCCCACATCCCGCGCACCGCCGCCCCGGCCAGCGCCGCGCGGCCGGCCAGCACCGCCGCGGCCGCGTACGCGGCGGTGTAGGCCGCGGCGCACAGCGGCCAGGTCAGCCAGTGCCAGGGCCGGGCGTGCCGGGCGAACAGCCGCATGTTGGCGGCGGTCCGGTGGTAGATCTTGAACGGGGAGGCGCCGCCGCCGCTGCTGGCCGAGATCCGGTGCCACACCCGCGCGGCCGGCACGCACCACAGGGAGTACCCGGCGCGGCGCGCGCGCAGCGAGAAGTCCGCGTCCTCCGCGTAGATGTAGTAGTCCGGATCCAGCATCCCCACGCGCTCCAGCACCTCGCGCCGCACCAGGAGCGCGCAGCCGGTGAGGTAGCCGCACCGGCGCGGCGCCCGGAACTGCCCCCGGTCGGTCTGGCGCAGCCCCCGGTGCGCGGTGAGGCCCAGCCACAGGCTGACCCGGCCGCCGGCGAACCACACCCGGTCGCGCGGCTCGGAGTAGCAGATGAGCGGCGCGGCCGCCCCGGCCCGCGGGTGGGCCTCCAGGAACCCCACCAGCGGCTCCAGGAAGCCCGGATCCACCAGGGTGTCGTTGTTCAGCAGCAGCGCGTAGTCCGCGCGCGCCCGCAGCGCCTCGCGCAGGGCCACGTTGTTGCCCTCGGCGAAGCGCAGGTTCTCGGCGTTCTCAATCACCCGCACGCCCGGGCCGGCCGCGGCCCGGGCGGCCTCGGCCGAGCCGTCGGTGGAGCCGTTGTCCACCACCACCACCTCGGCCTCCGGGTAGGTGCGCGCCGCCAGCGAGGCCAGGCAGTCGCGGGTGTACTCCCAGCCGTTCCACTGGAGCACGATCACCCAAACCCGCGGGGCGCGGGTCGGAGCCGGCCCGGGCGGTGCGCTCCCGCCGGGGGCGGCGTCCACGCCGCGGCGGCTCACGCGCCTGCCTCCGCCCGCGCTGCGGCCCGCCCCGCCGCGCCCGCCGCGGCTGCCGCGAGCAGCAGCAGCACCAGCGGCGCGGCCAGCACCCGCGGGCCGGCCAGGCCCAGGT
>DATKKS010000250.1:0-28723 GCA_035542815.1 Saccharimonadales bacterium (SeqCode)
GCCCGCCGGGGCGGCCCAGCCGGAGCTGTTCGAGTGAGATCCGCCGCCGGCCGCCGCGCGGCTGTGACAACCTGAGGGAGGACGCATGATTCCCCGATTCCCCGCCTGCGCCGTATTTCTCGCCGCCCTGTGCGCCGCCGCGCCGGCCGCCGCCAAGGGCGGCTCGGAGGACGCCGCCAAGGTCCCCATCGCCCGCCGGGTGGAGATCTGCAACAGCGCCGGCGTGGAGGGGGTCCAGTACCTCACGCCCTTCCTGACCGTGCCCCGCTCGGTGGATGTCTCGGACTCCACCGAGAAGGACACCGTCATCACCTCCTCCCCGGCCTGGATGTACCGGCCGCTGTACCGCCTGGCCAAGGGGCGCGAGTCGCGCATCGACATCGAGGGGCCGACCGACCTGGTGGTGATCACGCTGGCGCCGTTCCTGCACGCCGGGGTGGGCTTCAAGATGGACTACGCGCTGTCGGTCCACCTGGACGGGGGCGACCCGCAGCGGGTGGACCTGCACACCCAGCGCAGCAACCCGCTCTACACCGCGCACCTGCGCGGGACCACCTTCGGCATCCCCAAGGCCTTCCTGGTGGCGGTGCCGGGCGGCAAGCACTCGGTGTACGTGACGGCGGTGGACGGGCCGTTCGACTTCTGCTTCGCGACGTTCCAGGAGGCGCGCACGCCGGCCGAGGAGTTGCGCAAGTAGGGCGCGCCGGCGCCGCCGCGGCCCCCAGACTCGAGGGCCTCCGCCCCTGCGGGCGGAGGCCCTTGGCGCACCCGGCGGGCCGCCGGGCGGCTACAGCGGGATGTTCCCGTGCTTCTTGGGCGGCAGCTTCTGGCGCTTGTGCTCCAGGAACTCCAGCGCCCGGATGAGCTTGGGCCGGGTCTCCGAGGGCTCGATCACGTCGTCCAGGTAGCCCAGCTCCGCGGCCACCCACGGGTTGGCGAACTTCTCGTTGTATTCCGCGATGAGCCGGGCGCGCTCCGCCGCCGGGTCGGCGGCCTTCTGGATCCGCTCCCGGTGGAGGATGTTCACCGCCCCGTCCGCGCCCATCACCGCCATCTCGGCGCTGGGCCACGCCACGTTGTAGTCGCCCCGGATGTGCTTGCTGCTCATCACGTCGTAGGCCCCGCCGTAGGCCTTGCGGGTGACCACCGTGAGCTTGGGCACGGTGGCCTCGCAGTAGGCGAACAGCAGCTTGGCCCCGTGCTTGATGATGCCCCCGTACTCCTGCTGGGTCCCGGGCAGGAAGCCCGGGACGTCCTCGAAGGTGACGATCGGGAGGTTGAAGCAGTCGCAGGTGCGCACGAAGCGCGCCCCCTTGAGCGACGACTCGATGTCCAGCACCCCGGCCAGCACCCGGGGCTGGTTGCCGAGGATGCCGACCGGCCGGCCGTCCAGCCGCGCGAAGCCCACGATGACGTTGGGCGCGAAGTGCTCGTGGACCTCGAAGAACTCGCCGTCGTCCACGATGTGCCGCACCACTTCCTTCATGTCGTAGGGCTGGTTGGGGGAGTCCGGCACCAGGCGGTTGAGCGCCTCGTCCCGGCGGTCGCGGTCGTCGGTGGCGGCGCGCCGCGGCGGGTCCTCGACGTTGTTGGAGGGCAGGTAGCTCAGGAGCCGCTTCACGTGCTCCAGGGCGTCCGGGTCGTCCTCGGCGGCGAAGTGGGCCACCCCGCTCCGGGTGTTGTGGGTCATCGCCCCGCCCAGCTCCTCGAAGCTGACCACCTCGTTGGTCACCGCCTTGATGACGTCCGGGCCGGTCACGAACATGTGGCTGGTGTTCTTGACCATGATGGTGAAGTCGGTGATCGCCGGCGAGTACACCGCGCCGCCCGCGCACGGGCCCAGCACCGCGGAGATCTGGGGCACCACGCCCGAGGCCAGCACGTTGCGCAGGAACACCTCGGCGTAGGCGCCCAGCGAGGCCACGCCCTCCTGGATGCGCGCGCCGCCGGAATCGTTCAGCCCCACGATGGGCGCGCCGTTCTCCATGGCCAGGTCCATGATGCGGCAAATCTTGAGCGCGTTGGCCTCGCTCATGGTGCCGCCGAACACGGTGAAGTCCTGGGCGAACACGTACACCTGGCGCCCGTCCACCCGGCCCACGCCCGCGACCACCCCGTCACCGGTGATGCGCCTGCGGTGCATGTCGAAGTCGTGGCACCGGTGGGTCACGAAGGTGCCCAACTCCTCGAAGCTGCCCGGGTCCACCAGCAGCTCGATCCGCTCGCGGGCGGTCAGCCGGCCCTGCTCGTGCTGCCGGGCGATGCGCTCCGGCCCGCCGCCCAGCAGCGCGTCGGCGCGCCGCCGGCGCAGGTCTTCCAGTCTGTCGGCCTTGGAGTCGGCCACCGTGTCCCTCGCGGTTGGGGTCCCGGCTTGCGGGTTCGGGGGGAGGTGCGGACCGCTGGCCATGGTAGGCGCCGCGCCTGGGGGGGTCAACCGGGGACGCCGCGGGGTGGGCGCCCCGCCGCGGCGGCCGCGGCCGCCCTGCACGCGGGGCTCCCCGGCGCGCGGCGCGATGCTACAATGGGGCGCCGCGCCCGGCGGCAGAAAGGCCCCGATGACCCTTCGCATCTCGGTGCTCCGCGGAGTCTGCCAGATCCCCATCTACGTGGCCCACGACCGGGGATTCCTGGAGCGCGAGGGGGTGGCCTCGGAGCTGGTGGTGGAGTCCACCGCGTGGCTGGCTCCCAGCCGGCTGCACTCCGGCGACACCCAGTTCGCGGTGATCCCGTGGACCCGGGTGGCGGCCTCGTCCGGCTCCGAGGCCCCGCTGGTGCTGGTGTGCGGCTCGGGCTGCGAGGAGGCCGCCATCGTGGTGCGCCGCGGGCTGGACCCGCGCGAGGTGCGGCGGGTGGCGGTGCCGGTGCGCGGCGGGATGAAGGACCTCACCGCAATGGGGCTCCTGGAGAGCCTGGGCTGGCAGGGCGCGGAGCTGGTGCGGATGCCCTCCGGCGACGGGGCCATCGTCGCGCTGTTCGGACAGGGCGTGGACGCCGCCTCCATGGTGGAGCCGTACGCCACGATGCTGGAGGAGCTGGGCGTGGGCACCGTGGTGCGCCGCACCGGCGACGTGTGGAAGGGCGCCCCCGGGTGCTCGCTGTGCACCACCCGCAGGCTGCGCGACCAGGACCCGGAGCTGGTGCAGCGCGTGGTGCGGGCCCACGTGCGCGCGGCGCGCTACGCGGACGAGCACCGCGCGGAGAGCGCCGAGGTCGCCGCCCGGTACATCGGGGTGAGCCCCCGGTTCATCCTCGCGGCGCTGGAGCGCAACCGCCCCGACATGGATGCCATCCGCAACCAGGAGGCGATGGAGCGCATCCTCGCGCTGATGACCCGGCTCGGCTATCTGCCGCAGCCCCCCTCGGACTACGCCGACCTCCGGTTCCTCGACCGAGCCGCGGAGAAGTAGGGCGGCCGTGGGCTGGGAGCGGCTCCGCCAGCAGACCGGGCTGGCGCTGGGTCTGTTCTCCTACCTGGGCCGGCCGCTCACGCTGGCCGAGGCGGAGGCGCAGCTGCGCCAGCGGCTCGAGCGCCGCGAGGCCCGCTTCCTGGAGATGGCGCGGGAGCTGCTCTACGGCCGTCCCGGGAGCCCCTACGCGCGGCTGCTGGCGTGGGCCGGCTGCGGCCCGGGTGACCTCGGGGCCGCCGTGCGCGCCCACGGGGTGGAGGGGGCGCTGGAGCGGCTGCGCGACGCCGGGGTGCGCCTCAGCCTCGAGGAGTTCAAGTCGAACGTGCCCATCTGCCGGGCGGGGCTCACCGTCGAGACCGCCCCGGCCGACTTCGACAGCCTGCGCGTCCCGGGGCGCAGCCTCGAGGCCTCCACCAGCGGCAGCCGGGCGGCCCGCACCCGGGTGCTCTACGACTGGCAGTTCCTGGCCGAGGAGGCCGCCAACGAGCGCGTGCTGCACGAGGTCCACCGCCTCGCGGGGGCCGCGGGCGCGTTCTGGATGCCCGCCCTGCCGAGCATCTCCGGCATCCACAATCTGCTGATCCAGCTGAAATTCCGCCAGCCGCCCGAGCGCTGGTTCTCCCACCTGCGCGGCACGCCCGGCGGCCGGCTGGCGCTCGAGTACCTGGCCTGGGTGTCGCGGGGCCACGGCCTCCGGGTGCCGCGCCCCCGCTTCACCGACGCCGCCGGCGCGGTGCAGGTGGCGGCGTGGGTGGAGCGGCAGCTCGCCGCGGGCCGCACGTGTTACGTGAAGGCCTTCGCCAGCTCCGCGGTGCGGGTGGTGCAGGCGGCGCAGGAGCGGGGGCTCCGCCTGGCCGGCGCGCTGTTCTTCACCGGGGGCGAGCCGCTCACCGAGACCCGGCGGGAGTACCTGGCGGCGGCCGGGGTGAAGGCGGTGCCGCGCTACGTCACCACCGAGACCGGCCTGGTGGGCGCCGGCTGCGGGAGCGGCCCGTCCCCCGGCTCCATGCACCTGTACACCGACCGCCTGGCGCTGGTCACGGGTACGCCCATGGGCCAGGCAGCGGCCGGCCCGGCGCCGTTCCTGTTCACCACCCTCTCCGGGCACACCGGCAAGGTGCTCCTCAACGCCGAGCTGGGCGACGCCGGGTGGGTGGGCCGCCGGCGGTGCGGGTGCCGCTTCGGCCAGCTCGGAATGGACCTGCACCTCGAGGGCGTGCACAGCACCGAGAAGCTGACCGGCGAGGGGATGACCCTGCCGGTCCTGGCCCTCCACCGGATCGCCGCGGAGCTGGTGCGGGCCGCCGGGGGCGGCCCGGACGACTTCCAGTTCTGGGAGGACCACGACGAGCGCGGGCTGGTGCGGCTCACCGTGGCGGTCAGCCTGCGCGTGCCGCGCCTGGACGAGCCGGGCTTCGTCCCGGCGGTGCTGCGGCGGCTGCGGCAGGGGGCGGAGGGCGGCGGCATTGTGGCGGACTTCTGGGAGCAGGCCGGCACGCTGCGCCTGGTGCGCGCCGAGCCGGAGGCGTCGGCGGGCTTCAAGCTGCTGCCGCTGCTGCGCCGCTCCCCCGGCCGCTGAGGCCCGGATCCGGGCTTGCGGCGGGACGCCTGCCCGGTGCTATCATCGCGGGTCCGCGATTCCCTCGAGCCCCGGAGGAGTCCCGTGCCGCGTCGAGCTCCCGCGACCTCCCTCGTGCCGCCGGCCGTGCTGGCCGCGGCTGCGTTGGCCCTCACCGTTCCGGGCTCTTCCCCGTCGGCCGCGGCGCCGCCCGCCGCGGGGCAGCCGGCACCGGTCCGCGCCGCGAACCCGCGACTGGCGGCCGGGCCGGTGGTCCAGTACGGCTGCATCTCGGACTCCGCGAGCTGGTCCGGCGTGGCCGCCCTCTACCAGCGCCGGGCCGGCGTGAGCGTGCGGGCGGACGCCCGCGGCAGCGCCCTGGCCCGCCTGCGGGACGAGCGCGCCCGCCCGGTGGCCGACTGCGCGTACTACGCCGGTCCCGCCGGCTGCAAGGCGGCCCTCGAGGGTCTGCACCAGGCCTACAAGCCCCGCGGCTGGGAGCGGATCCCGCCGGGGCTCAAGGACCCCGGCGGCCGGTGGTGGGCGGTCCACACCAGCGTGCTGGCGCTGATCGTGAACACCCAGGCCCTGGCCCGCGCCCCGGTGCCGCGCTCGTGGGCCGACCTGCTGAAGCCGGCGTATCGCGGCAAGGTGGCCTACGAGGACCCCACCTGGGGCGGCGCGGGGCTCACCTTCGCCTACGGCATCAACGAGATCATGGGCGGCTCGGGGGAGGACTTCGGCCCGGGGCTGGCCTACCTCAAGGCGCTGGACGCCAACGTGGTCACCTACCCGCGGCGCTCCGTGTACCAGGAGGTGCTGCGCGGCCGGATCCCGATCTGGATCCACGCCGACGCCAACGGCTACCGCATGAAGCTGGCGGACGGCGGGCCGGTGCAGGTGGTGATTCCGGCCGAGGGCAGCTTCGTGCTGCCCTCGGTGATGGGGATGGTGGCGGGCGCGCCCCACCCCCGGGAGACCCGCGAATACCTCGACTGGCTGATCGGCGCCGAGGCCCAGGGCGAGCTGGCGCGCAGCTTCTTGCGCCCGGTGATCCCCCCGGCTGCGCCCGGGGCGCCGGCCGGCCGGCTGCTGCCCGCCTCCGAGTACCGGCGGGTGCGCACCCTGGACCTGGTGCGCATGGCGGCGGCCTCGGACTCGCTGAAGCGGGCCTGGCTGCGGGAGATCCGGCGCCGGCCCGGATAATCGGCCTCTGATTCCCCATTGTCGCCCGGCGGGCGAAAGTGCTAGCCTCACTGGGCGAGTCGCACCCGCAGCGCCCGGTCCTTCAAGCCGCTCCGGTGAGGGCGGAAAGGAGCACCTGCAATGTCCACGGTCAGCACGGCCTTCCCGCACGCGTCCGGTGGGAAGGCTTTCTTGCAGGAGGTGGTGATGGACGAGTCCCTGCTCAGGGAGAAGGCCCAGATCGTGGACGCGGAGGGCCTCCGCCGCGCCCTGACCCGCATCTCGCACGAAATCGTGGAGAAGAACCACGGCACCGCCGGGGTGGCGCTGGTGGGGATTCGGCGCCGCGGAGCCCACCTGGCCCGGCGCATCCGCGAGAAGATCCAGGAGTTCGAGGGCGTGGAGCTGCCCCTCGGCATCCTCGACATCACCCTGTACCGGGACGACCTCAAGACCGTCGGGCCGCAGCCCAGGGTCTCGGGCACCGAGATCCCCTTCGACATCAACGACCAGGTGGTGGTGCTGATCGACGACGTGCTGTACACCGGCCGGACGGTGCGCGCCGCCCTGGACGCGCTGATCCACGTGGGCCGGCCCCGCTCCATCCAGCTCGCCGTGCTCGTCGACCGAGGCCACCGCGAACTCCCCATCCGCGCCGATTACGTGGGCAAGAACGTGCCCACGTCCAGGAAAGAGGTCATTGCGGTCAAGGTGACCGAGCAGGACGGCGTCGATGGCATCTCGATCCGCGAGTTGGACTGACCGCGGGGCGTTCCCGCTGCGCCACCTCACCGGACTGCGCGGCCTCCCGGCCGCCGCGTTGCGCACGCTGCTGGACGCCGCCCGGGAGGTGCGTGCCCAGGGCCTGGACGCCCACGCCGGGGTGGCCCCCGGTCGCCAGGCGGCGCTGCTCTTCTACGAGAACTCCACCCGCACTCGCATGAGCTTCGAGTCGGCCGTGGCCCGCCTCGGGGGCACCCCGCTGGTGCTGAACGCCGACACCTCCAGCGCCCGCAAGGGCGAGTCGCTGCGGGACACCGGCCGGGTGCTGGAGGCGCAGGGGATCGAGATCCTCATCGTGCGCCACCCCGACCCGGACGCCTCGGACTACCTCAGCACCCAGGTGGACATCCCGGTGGTGAACGCCGGCAGCGGCACCGGCGAGCATCCCACCCAGGCGCTGCTGGACATCCTGACCCTGGAAGACGCCCTGGGCCCGCTGGCCGGGAAGCGCGTCGTGCTGGTGGGGGACATCGCCCACAGCCGGGTGGCCCGCTCCAACCTCTACGGCCTGACCACCCTGGGGGCGTCGGTGGTGTTCTGCGGGCCGCCCACCCTGGTGACGCCCGGCTGGCGCGAGCTGGGGGCCGAGGTGACCTTCGACCTGTCCCGGGCCCTCGAGGGCGCGCACGCGGTGATGGGCCTGCGGCTCCAGGGCGAGCGGCTGCACGGCGAGGCGCCCGCCACCAGCGGCACGCTGCGCGCCCGCTACGGGCTCACCCTGGAGCACCTGCGCCGCCGCCCGGACCTGTTCGTGCTGCACCCCGGCCCGGTTCAGCGGGGGGTGGAGATGACCCACGAGGTGGCCGACTCCTCCCAGTCGCTGATCCTGGACCAGGTGCGCAACGGCACCTTCGTGCGCATGGCGGTGCTGGGGCTGCTGTGGCGGGCCGGCCAGGCTCGCCCGGCGCCGCCGCCCGCGCCGCCGGCGGAGGGAGCGCGCCGGCCCCGGCAGGAGGTGGGGCGGTGAGCGCGCCGCTGCTGCTGGCGGGAGGGCGGCTGCTGGACCCGTGGCAGAGCGCCGACGGACCCGCGGACATCAGGGTGGAAGGCGGGCGGGTGGCGGCGGTGGGCCCGGGGCTGCCGCGCGCGGGCGTCGAGGTGGTGGAGCTGGCCGGCGCGTGGGTGCTCCCGGGGTGCATGGACATGCACGTGCACCTGCGCACTCCCGGCCGCAGCGACGAGGAGACCGTGGCCACCGGGCTGGCCGCCGCGGCCCGCGGCGGGTTCACCGACGTGGCGTGCATGCCCAATACCGACCCGCCCCTGGACAGCCCGGCGCTGATCCTCTCGCTGCTGTCCCAGGCCCGGCAGGCGGGCACCGCCCGGCTGCACCCGGTGGCGGCGGCCACCGCGGGGTGCCGCGGCGAGGCCCCGGCCGACCTCCCGGCGCTGTTCGCGGCCGGGGCGGTGGCGGCCAGCGACGACGGCGACCCGGTGCGGAGTCCGGGCGCCGCGCGGCAGGTGATGGCATGGCTCGCGGCCGAGGGCCGCACCCTGGTGGAGCACGCCGAGGACCCGGCACTCTCGGGCTCGGGGGTGATGCACGAGGGCCGGGTGTCGCTGGAGCTGGGCCGCGACGGGATCCCGGCGGCCTCTGAGGAGCTGTGCGTGGAGCGCGACATTGTGCTGGCCCGGCTCACCGGGGCGCGGGTGCACTTCGCCCACGTCTCCACCGCCAGCGCCGTCGCGGCCATCCGGCGGGCGCGGGCCGAGGGCCTGCGGGTGACCGGGGAGACCGCCCCGCACTACCTGTGGTTCACCGACGAGGACACCCGGGCCCACGACGGGTCCTTCCGGGTGAACCCGCCGCTGCGCAGTGCGGAGCACCGCGAGGCCCTGTTCGAGGCCCTGGGCGACGGCACCCTGACCGCCCTGGCCACCGACCACGCCCCGCACTCCTCGGAGGAGAAGGCCCGCCCGTTCGGCGAGGCGCCGCCGGGGTTCGTGGGGCTGGAGACCGCCCTGGCCGCGAGCCACACCGCGCTGGTGGTCTCGGGGCGGATGAGCCCCCTGGTGTGGGCCTGGCTGTGGGCCCGCGGCCCGCGCGAGGCGCTGGGGCTGCCGTCGGGCCCGGTGGTGCCGGGGGCCTCGGCCGATCTCACGGTGTTCGACCCGCTCGCGCGCTGGACGGTGCGGGCCGCCGATTTCGCTTCCAAGTGCCGGAACACGCCGTTCGAGGGCCGGGAGATGCTCGGCCGCCCGGTGCTGACCCTCCTGGAAGGCCGGGTCACCCACTCCGTGCCGAGCCCCCTGGCGGGGGCGCGCGCCTGAGGGCCGCCGCGGGCGGCCGGAAGGCGGCGCTCGATTCCGGCCCCGAGACAACCCGCACCGGCTATGATGTATCCGAGGGAGAGGTGATGGGATTCTCTGGCGCCATGAGCCCGGGGCGGATCCGGGCCGGCATGACCTGGGGCGGGCGCGCGGCCCCGCGGGGCCGGGCGTGAGCCGTCGGCTGCTGCCGTGGGCCCTCCTGGCCCTGGCGCTCGCCGCCGCCTGCGGCTGCGCCTACTACAACACCTTCTACTCGGCCCGCAAGGCCTGGGACAAGGCCATGGAGGCGCGCGCCAACAACCCGCTGGAGGGCGCCAGCGCGGCCGAGCTCGGCCAGTACGACCTGTGCATCCGCTACTCCACCGACCTGCTGCTGCACTACCCCAACAGCAAGTACGTGGACGACGCGGTGCTGCTGATCGGCAAGTGCCTCCTGGGCAAGGGCGAGTACCAGGCCGCGGCGGACCAGTTCCAGCTGATGTGCGACAGCCTGCCGCAGAGCGAGCTGGTGCCGGAGGCGCTCACCGGCAAGGGCCAGGCCCTGATCAAGCTGCAGCGCTTCGTGGAGGCCGAGAGCACCCTGACCCAGGTGCTGGAGCGCTACCCGCTGTACGAGCACCTGGACGAGACGCTCCTCACCATGGGCGACGCGCTGCGCCAGGACCGCCACAGCGAGGAGGCCCTGGCGGTCTACACCCGCCTGATCCAGCAGCTGCCCAAGAGCGACCACCGGTACCAGGCCCAGACCTACCGCGGCGACGCCTACTTCGAGCTGGAGGAGTGGGACAGCGCGCGGGTGGAGTACCAGCAGGTGGCCCTGGACGCCCCGCGCGAGGAGGACCGCTACGCCGCGCGGCTCCGGGTGGGCGAGAGCTTCACCCAGGCCCGCCAGTTCGAGGAGGCCATCACCTACTACCGCCAGATGCAGATCGACGTGCGGGGCATGTCCCCCGAGCTGCGCCAGGTGCGCGAGCCGGAGCTGCAGCTGCGGATCGCGGAGTGCGAGGCGGACCGCGGCGAGGTGGACCGGGCCATCGACCTGTTCACGTCCCTGAAGCAGGCCAACATGAACAACAAGTACGGCTCGGCGGCCTCCTACCAGCTCGGCTACCTGTACGAGGTCGACAAGGAGGACTTCGAGCAGGCACGCAAGTTCTACGACGCCTGCGCCACCATGCCGCGTTCCGAGTTCACCGAGCTGGCCACCGAGCGCACCCGCGGGCTGGCCAAGGCCGCGGAGTACAAGAAGCAGATCCAGGAGGGCCGCAGCCACTTCGACGCGCGGGCCGAGAACGCCTACCTGCTGGCCGAGCTGTACTGCTTCGACATGAAGAAGCTGGACCTGGCGGAGTCCCAGTACCGGTCGGTGGAGCGGCAGTACAGCTACACCCGGTTCGGCCCCAAGGCGGCCTACGCGGCGGGCTGGGTGCTGTCGCGGATGCGCGACACCACCGCGGCGGAGTCGGCCTTCGCCCGCGTGGCGGCCCGGTACCCCGACACGCCGTTCGGCCGGGCGGCGCTGGACTCGGTCCACGCCTGGGAGGGGCCCGGGACCGATTCGCTGGTGGCCCTGGCCCGGCTCGACACCACCAACCTGCCGCTGCCCAAGCCGCCTGAGGCGGTGGCCGAGTCCCTGGCGCAGGCGGTCCATGCCGACTCGCTGCGCAAGGTGGCGCAGGCGGACTCGCTGCGGCGGATCGTGATCTCGGACTCGCTGGAGCGGGTGGCCGCCCGGAGCGCGCCGGCGGCGAGGCCCGACTCGCTCGGAAACGTCTCGCGGCCGGTGCTGCCTCCGGGCAGCTCCTCCGCCACCATCCAGGCGGCCGAGCTGGACAGCGCCGGCCCGCCGCCCGCCACACCCGGCCCACCCGGCGCGGCGGTTCCAGCCGACACCTCCCGGCACGCGCCGGGGATTTCCCCTGGCCGCGCGGCCCTCCCCGGGGGCGGCGCGCCGCCGGACAGCGCCCACCGCGCGCCGGCGCTGCCGCCCGCCGCGCCGCCCGTCTCGCCGCCCGGGGGCGCCGCCCCGCCGGACACTTCGCGGTCCCACCCGGCGTTGCCGCCCGTCCCGCCACCCGGGGGCATCGCTCCGCCGGACACTTCGCGCTCCCACCCGGCGGCGCCGCCCGCCCCGGCGCCTCCGGCCGGGACGGCCGCTCCGCCGGACACCTCCGGCGCCCGGGCCGGCCCGCGCTGAGGCTCCGGCCGCATGGCCTGGGTCCGGTTCCGCGCCCGGCTGGAGGCGCGCGAGGCGGTGGCCGAGGGACAGCACGTGGCGCGCCTGCGGGTGGAGGAGGTCACCGCCCGGAGCGCGCCCGGCGCTGATCCGGCGGGCCCCGCCGCGGCCTCTGAGGCGAGCCCGGCCGGCCACGCCGTGCCGGCGGCGGTGCCGGGGCAGTTCGTCCAGCTCAACCTGCCGGGCGCCTTCTGGCCCCGCCCCTTCAGCCTGCTGGACTGGCAGGCGGGGAGCGCCGGGGCAGCCGGATTCCAAGTCCTCTTCTTCGAAGCCGGGCCGGCGACGCGCGCCCTGGCGGCGCTGCCGCCAGGAGCGGTGCTGGCGGGCCACGGCCCGTTGGGCCGCGGCTTCCCGGAGCCGACGGGGCCGACCTGGATGATCGCCGGCGGCTACGGCGTGGCTCCGCTGTTGTTCGCCGCCCGCCGCGCGCCGCAGCCGGCGGAGGTGCGCCTGTTCTACGGCGCCGCGCGCGCCGCGCTGCTGTGGCGCGCCCCGGAGCTGCGGCGCTACCTGCACACGCTGTGCACCGAGGACGGCTCGCTGGGGACGCCGGGCACGGTGCTCGACGCGGTGCGCGCCGCCCTCGGCCCGCGGGCCGCCGGAGCCGGAGGCGGCGCGCCGGCCGCGGGGGCGGGCCCCGCGCTGTTCGCGTGCGGTCCGATGGGCCTCCTGGGGGCCACCGCGGCGCTGGCCCGCGAGGCCGGGCTGGAGGCCCACGTCTCGGTGGAGGCGCCCATGCCGTGCGGCGTGGGGGTGTGCCGGGGCTGCGCGGTGCCCCTGGCGGCGCCGGCGGAGCCGCGCTACGCCATGGCCTGCGAGGACGGGCCGGTGTTCGACGCGCGGCGCATCGACTGGGAGGCGGAGGCCGCATGCCGGACGTGAGCCCGGGTCCCGCGCGGGGCGCCGCCGCGGGCGAGGCAGTGGACCTGCGGGTGACCCTGGGCCCGTTCCAGCTCCGCACCCCGGTGCTGCTGGCCTCAGGCTGCTGCGGCTACGGCCCGGAGCTGGCCGGCGCGCTGCCGCTCGAGGAGATCGGCGGGTTCGTCACCAAGACCGTGACCCGCGAGCCCCGCTCCGGAAACGCCCCGCCGCGGGTGGCCGAGACGCCCGGCGGGATGCTGAACTCCATCGGGCTCGAGAACGTGGGGCTGGAGCGCTTCGTGGCGGACAAGCTGCCCCGCATCGCGGCGCTGCCGCCGCTGCGGGTGGTGAGCCTGGGCGGCTACGCGCCGCAGGACTACGGCGCGCTGGCCGAGCGCCTGGATCCGCTCCCCGGCTTCGACGCCTTCGAACTCAACCTGTCCTGCCCCAACGTGGCCCGCGGCGGGCTGGACCTGGGCACCGACCCGCGGCGGGTGGCCGAGGCGGTGGGCGCGGTGCGCGCCCGCACCGCGCGCTTCGTGATCGCCAAGCTCACCCCCAACACCCACGACATCCTGGCCCTGGGACGCGCCGCCGCGGAGGCCGGCGCGGACGCCGTATCCGCCATCAACACCCTGGTGGGCTCGGCGGTGCACTGGAAGTCGCGCGCCCCGCTGCCCGCGCCGGGGGCGGGGGGGCTGTCGGGCCCGGCAGTCCGGCCGGTGGCGCTGGCCGCGGTGCGGCGCCTGGCCGGGGCGCTGCGGGTGCCGGTGATCGGCGTGGGCGGCATCTCGGAGGCGCGGGACGTGCTGGAGTTCCTGCTGGCGGGGGCGGCCGCGGTGCAGGTGGGCACGGCGCTGTTCCTGGACCCGTCGGGGGAGGCGGTGCGCGCCGGGGCGCTGGAGCGCGCGCTGCGCGAAGCGGGCGCGGCCGGCTGCGCCCGGCTCATCGGGCGGCTGCGCCCGGCGCGCGCGGCGGCGCCGGAGCGCGCGCCGCAGGAGGGCGGATGAGCCGCGGGCCATGCTCGGCGGCCCGCCTGCCCGGCGGCGTGCGGGCGTTCCTGGCGCTGGACTTCCCCAGCGCCCGCGCGGCGCTCGCGCAGCTGCGGCGCCTGGGGTCCGCGCGCTGCGGGCTCAAGGTGGGCCTGGAGCTGTTCACCGCGGCCGGCCCGCCGCTGGTGCGCCGGCTGCGCGCCGAGGGCTGGCGGGTGTTCCTGGACCTCAAGCTGCACGACATCCCCCGCACCATGGAGGGAGCCGCGCGCGCGGCGGGCGCGCTGGGGGCGGACCTGGTGACGGTGCACGCCGCGGCGGGGCCGGAGGGGGTGGCGGCGGCGGTGGCCGGCGTCCGGGGCAGCGGCGCGCGGATCCTGGCGGTCACGGTGCTGACCAGCGAGGGCGGGGAGGTGGCCGGGCGGGTGCTGGAGCTGGGCCGGAGCGCGCTCGGGGCGGGGGCTCACGGGCTGGTCCTGGCGGTGTCCGAGGTGCGCCGGATGCGCGCGGCGGGGGGCCCCGGAGGGCTGCTGGTCACCCCAGGCATCAGATTTGACGACAACGAAATACACGATCAGAAGCGGGTCGCGACGCCGGCCCGGGCGGGGGCCGAGGGGGCGGACGCCATGGTCCTGGGGCGGGCGGTGTGGGAGGCCCCGGACCCGGCCGGGGCGCTGGCCCGGGCGCTGCTCGAGTACCGCCGGGGGCGCCGGTCGGGGCCGGCCGGGAGCGGCGCCGAGGTGGACTAAAGTCCCTTGAATTGGCTGCTGTAATCATGATAAACTAGTGCGTACTTCGGACTCGATTGGGCTTCAGAGCCGCCGGCCGCAGGCGTGGAGCTTGCGGGCGGAGGGCCTGTGTCCGTGTCCCCGAATCGAAAGGAGCACTCAGCCATGCTTCGGCGCATTCTCGGCATCCTGCTGGTGGCCGGCGTGCTGGCCGCCTTCGCCGGCGTTGCGGGCGCGATCCCGCTCGTGGCGCCCGCCTACACCGCCACCTACTGGTGGATGGGCGACGGCAGCACGGTGGTGACGCCGCTCGGCGGCCCCAACCCGGGCAACGCGATCGTCGCCGTGGATCAGGTGGACTACTATGTCCAGCCGCCGGACGCCGCAGCCTACAAGCCGAGCGGCGGCGGCGGCGGGGCCACGCTGTTCCTGTACCGCGTGACCAATCTGGCGTACGCCCCCACGGCAGGGCGGAACGGGCTGAGCGGCTTCGAGATGAAGATTCCCCCGTTCCACTATGCGTACGTCAACTCCAGCAGCCCGCAGATTCCGCCGATCGACCCGGTGACCGGCAACCCGTGGCTGGCGATTTCCGGACCGGACAACGAGTTCATGCCCGAGTGGGAGGCCCTGTGGGGCTTTGATCCCAGCCTCGACGCGTTCGGCCTGACCCCGGGCCCGTATCCCGGCGGCGCCTCCGCGCCCTCCAGCGTGAGCCCGCTGCACACCGGCGTGTTCGGCTACGGCGTGGATGGCTTCGTGGGCATCGGCGACGTGAACGCGGACATCCACTCCTGGGGCTCGGACCCGCAGCTGGGGCCGGTCCCGGTGGCCTTCCGCTTCGGTCGGGTGAGCGGTCCGGTGATCCCCGAGCCGGGGACCTTCCTGCTGGTGGGCATCGGCTTCGCCGGGCTGGCTCTGTTGCGCCGCAGGGCCTAGCCGGGTCGTCCGTATCCCGAGTGCTCCGAGGGGCGCGCCCGCCAGGGCGCGCCCCTTCGTCGTGGGCGCGGCCCGCCCCGGGCCGCGCGGCCTGCGGCGCCCGGCGGCCGCGGCCCCAGCGTTGACTCCCCCCGGGGATTGCCTTACGGTGAGCCGGCCATTCTCTCGGACAACGACTCGAATCAAGGAGCCGCGATGCGTGTTCTGATCACCGGCGTGACGGGCTTCGTTGGAAGCCACCTGGTGGACTTCCTGGTCCGCACCCAGCCCCGGGCGGAAGTGCACGGCCTCTGCCGCTGGCGGAGCCGCACCGAGAACATCGACCACCTCGCCACCGGGCTCGCGCTCCACGAGTGCGACATCCGCGACGCCAGCTCGGTGCACGCCGTCCTGGCCGAGGTGCGCCCCGACTTCATCTTCCACCTGGCGGCGCAGAGCTACGTGCCGGTGTCCTGGACCGCCCCCGAGGAGACCCTGAGCACCAACGTGCTCGGGGAGCTGCACCTGTTCGAGGGCATGCGCCGGCTGGGATCCAAGGCGCGGGTCCTGATCGCCGGCTCCAGCGAGGAGTACGGCCAGGTTCTCCCGGACGAGATCCCGATCCGCGAGACCAACCCGCTGCGGCCGCTCTCGCCGTACGCGGTCAGCAAGGTGGCCCAGGACATGCTGGGCTACCAGTACTTCCGCTCCTACCAGCTGGACGTGGTGCGGACCCGCGCGTTCAACCACGAGGGGCCGCGGCGCGGCTCGGTGTTCGTCACCTCCAACTTCTGCAAGCAGGTGGCGGAGATCGAGCACGGCCGGCGGCCGCCGGTGCTGCGCGTGGGCAACCTGGAGGCCAAGCGGGACTTCACCGACGTGCGCGACGTGGTGCGCGCGTACTGGCTGGCCCTCGAGCGGGGCCAGGCCGGCGAGGTATACAACATCGGCTCCGGGCGGTGCTGGGAGATCGGCGAGATGCTCAAGCTGGTCCTGTCCCTGACCGACCGCAAGATCGAGGTCCAGCCCGACCCGGCCCGGATGCGCCCCTCCGACGTCCCGGTGCTGCTGTGCGACGCCGGCAAGTTCGCCCGCGAGACCGGCTGGAAGCCTGAGATCCCCTTCGAGCAGACCCTCCGCGACCTCTTGCAGTACTGGAGGGAAAGGTAGCCGCGTGCTCGCGTGGGTGACGGGCGCGTCCGGGTTCGTGGCGCGCCACCTGATCCCCGCCCTGCAGGCGGATGGCCTGGACGTCCGGGGGCTCGGCCTCGAGGCGGACGTCCCGCCGTGGCTGGCGCCGGCGCGCTACGCCACCCTGGATCTGGGCGAGACCGCCGCGGTAGAGCGCGAGGCCCGCGCGCAGCCGCCGGAGGCGGTGGTCCACCTGGCCGGACAGAGCTCGGCCGCAGCCAGCTTCGGCGAGCCGGAGCTGACCTTCCGCCAGAATCTGGGCTCGGCCCTGGGCCTGCTGGAGGGGCTGCGCCGCGCCGGGGCGCGCCCGCGGCTGCTGCTGGTGAGCACCAGCGAGGTGTACGGCCCGCAGGCGTCGGCCGCGCCGGTCGCGGAGGACGCGCCGCTCAACGTGGTCAGCCCGTACGGCGCCAGCAAGCTGGCCGCCGAGACCGCCGGCCAGGCCTACGCCCGGGCCTACGGCCTGGCGGTCACCGTGGTGCGCCCGTTCAGCCACACCGGCCCGGGCCAGGACGCGCGCTTCGCCCTGAGCAGCTTCGCGCGCCAGATCGCGCTGGCGGAGCGGGGGGCGGGCCCGCCCCGGCTGCTGGTGGGCAACCTGGACGTGGTGCGCGATTACCTGGACGTCCGCGACGTGGTGGACGCCTACCGGCTGCTGCTGGCGCGGGCGGAGGCCGGGACGGTGTACAACATCGCCTCCGGCTCCGGGCACCGGATGCGCGACCTCCTGGGCCGGCTGCTGGCGCTCGCCCGGGTGCCCCTGGCGGTGGAGGCGGACCCGGCGCGCATGCGCCCCCAGGACCTGAACTTCATGGTGGGAGCGGCGGACCGGCTGAGGCGCTTGGGCTGGTCTCCGCGCCACCCGGTGGACGAGGCGCTGGCGGGGTTGCTGGAGTGGTGGCGGGCCCGGATCTAGGCGCGGGGTGGAACGGCCGGCGGCGCCGGCCCTGACCGAATCGAGGACCCAGGATGTCGAAGATCTGCATCATCGGCACGGGCTATGTCGGGCTGGTGACCGGCGCGTGCTTCGCCGATTTCGGGCACCAGGTGATCTGCGTGGACTCCAACCCGGAGCGCCTGGGCCAGCTGCGGCGCCTGAAGATGCCCTTCTACGAGCCGGGCATGGAAGAGCTGCTGGGCAAGAACGTCCGCCAGGGCCGCCTCAGCTTCACCGACGACCTGGGCCGCGCGGTGCGCGACTCCCAGTGCATCTTCATCGCGGTGGGCACGCCGCAGGGGCGCGGCGGGGCCACCGACCTGTCGGCGGTGTTCACCGTGGGCCGCCAGATCGCCCCGCACCTCTCCGGGTACAAGGTGGTGGTGCAGAAGAGCACCGTGCCCCCGGGCACCGGCCGGCGGCTGCGGGAGACCATTCGGGCGCACCTGCGGCGGGGATCCCGGGCCCGCTTCGACGTGGTGAGCAACCCGGAGTTCCTGCGCGAGGGCGCCGCGGTGGACACGTTCATGCACACCGACCGCATCGTGATCGGGGCCGACTCGGATCGCGCCCTGCGGCTGGTGGCCGGCCTGTACCGGCCGCTGTACCTGATCGAGACGCCCATGGTGCTCACCAACCTCGAGACCTCCGAACTCATCAAGTACGCGGCCAACTGTGCGCTGGCCGCCAAGATCTCGTTCATCAACGAGATCGCGCGGGTGTGCGAGGGCATCGGGCCGCACGTGGACGTGAACGTGGTGGCCAAGGCCGTGGGGCTGGACAAGCGCATCGGGCCCAAGTTCCTGCACGCCGGCCCCGGGTTCGGCGGCTCGTGCTTCCCCAAGGACTGCGCCAGCCTGCTGCACTTCGCCGGCGAGCTGGGGGTGCCCACCCCGCTCAACCGCGCGGTGGTCCGGGTGAACCGGGAACAGCGGCGCTTCGTCTTCGAGAAGATCCTGCGGGCCCTGGGGCGCGGGCGGGCGCAGTGCGTGGGGCTGCTCGGGCTGGCCTTCAAGCCCAACACCGACGACCTGCGCGAGTCGGTGGGCCTCGACTTCGGCCGCTGGCTGCTGCGGCGCGGCATCCGGGTGAAGGCGTACGACCCGGTGGCCATGCCCAGCGCCCAGCAGGAGGCGCCCGGGCTCACCTACTGCCCCGACGCCTACACCGCGGCGCGGGGCTGCGACGCGCTGGTGGTGGTGACCGAGTGGAACCAGTTCCGCCAGCTCGACCTGGCCCGGGTCAAGCGCCTGATGCGCCGCCCGGTGATCGTGGACTGCCGCAACATCTACGAGCCCCGGCGGGTGCGGGAGCTGGGCTTCCGCTACCAGGGCGTGGGGCGGGGGGAGGTGCGCGGCGATGGCTAGCCTCGACCTGGGGCGTTCGCGCCTGCTGGTGACCGGGGGCGCGGGCTTCATCGGCAGCCACTTCGTCAAGATGGCGCTGGCGCGCTACCCGGAGATCCGGCTCACGGTGCTGGACAAGCTGACCTACGCCGGGAACCTGGCCAACCTCCGGGAGGTGGAGTCGGACCCCCGCTACCGCTTCGTGCGCGGGGACATCTGCGACCCGAAGGTGGTCGAGGAGCTGCTCCGGGAGCACGACGTGGCGGCCAACTTCGCCGCCGAGAGCTTCGTGGACAAGTCCATCGACGACCCCGGGCAGTTCGTCCTGACCGACATGTACGGCACCTACGTGCTGCTGGAGGCGGCCCGCCGCCACGGGCTGAAGCGGTTCCTGCAGGTCTCCACGGACGAGGTGTACGGCGAGGTGCTGGAGGGCGAGGCGGACGAGGCGGCGGCCCTCATGCCGCGCAACCCGTACTCCGCCAGCAAGGCCGGCGCCGACCGGCTGGCCTTCTCCTACTTCGCCACCTACGGCGCCCCGGTGGTGATCACCCGGGCCAGCAACAACTACGGCTCCCACCAGTACCCGGAGAAGCTGATCCCGCTGTTCGTCACCAACGCGCTGGAGGACCAGCCGCTCCCGGTCTACGGCTCGGGCCGGAACACCCGCGACTGGATGCACGTGGAGGACCACTGCGAGGCGCTGCTGCAGGTGCTGGCGGCGCCGGACGTGGAGGGCGAGACCTTCAATGTGGGCGCGGGCAACGAGTACGACGTGCTGGGCATCACCGAGCGCATCCTGCGCGTTCTGGGCAAGCCGGCCGGCCTCGTGCGCCACGTGAAGGACCGCCCCGGCCACGACCGCCGCTACGCGCTCGACACCCGCAAGATCCGAGAGCGCCTGGGCTGGCAGCCGCGCCGCTCGTTCGAGCAGGGCCTGGAGGAGACGGTGCGCTGGTACCGCGAGCACCCGGAGTGGTGGCGGCCGATCAAGTCGGGCGAGTTCAAGCGGGAGTACCTGGCCCGCTATGGGGCGCTGAAGTAGCCCCATGGGCGGCGTCGGGGGCGAGATCCTGCTGGTGGCGGGGGCGCGGCCCAACTTCATGAAGGTGGCCCCGCTGCTGGCGGCGCTGCGCCGCCGCGGGCGGCTGCCCACGGCGCTGGTGCACACCGGGCAGCACTACGACCCCGGCATGTCCGACGTGTTCTTCCAGGAGCTGGGCCTGCCCCGGCCGGACGTGCACCTGGGCGTGGGCTCCGACACCCACGCCCGCCAGACCGCCAAGATCATGATCGAGTTCGAGACGGTGGTGCTGGAGCGGGCGCCCCGGGCGGTGCTGGTGGTGGGCGACGTGAACTCCACCGTGGCCTGCGCCCTGGTGTGCGCCAAGCTGGCGGTGCGGGTGGGGCACGTGGAGGCCGGGCTGCGCAGCTACGACCGCAGCATGCCCGAGGAAGTGAACCGGGTGCTGACCGACCAGCTCTCGGAGTGGCTGTTCACCAGCTGCGAGGACGCCGCGCCCAACCTGCTGCGCGAGGGGATCGCGCCCGAGAAGATCCACTTCGTGGGCAACGTCATGATCGACACCCTGCGCCAGCACCTGCCCCGCGCCGACCGCTCCGGCGTGCTGAAGCGGCTGGGCGTCTCCCCGGGGGGCTACGCCCTCCTCACCCTGCACCGGCCCTCCAACGTGGACGACCCGGCGGTGCTGGCCGAGTTCCTGGGCGCCCTGGGCCGGCTGCCCGGCCAGCTGGCGGTGCTGTTCCCAGTCCATCCGCGCACCCGGGCGCGCCTGGAGGCCCTCGCCGCGCCCCTGCCGCCGGCGCTGCGGCTGCTGGAGCCGCTGGGCTACCTCGAATTCCTCAAGCTGCTCAAGGAGGCCCGGGTGGTGCTGACCGACTCGGGCGGCATCCAGGAGGAGACCACCGTGCTGGGCGTGCCGTGCCTCACCCTGCGCGAGAACACCGAGCGCCCGGTGACCGTCAGCGAGGGCACCAACGTGCTGGTGGGGGGCGACCCCGGGCGCCTGGCGCAGGAGTACGGCCGGGTGCTGGACGGGCACGCCAAGCGCGGGCGCGTCCCCAAGTTGTGGGACGGGCAGGCCTCCGAGCGCATCGCCGAGCTGCTGGAGCGGCTGGCCTGAGATGCCGGCCGGCGGGCCGGGGCGAGGCGGCCCTTGACAGCGGTTTCCGCGCCCCGCTATGGTAGCCGGGCCATGCCTCGCACTCGAATCCTGGTCACTGGCGGTGCAGGTTTCATCGGCTCCCATCTGGTCGAGGCCCTGTTGTCCCGGGGCGATGAGGTGTGGGCGCTGGATGACCTGTCCACGGGACGCAGGTCCAACCTCGCATCGTTCGAATCCAACCCTCGGTTCCATTTTATCGAAGACACCGTGACCGACCCCGCCGTCGTGGGGCCGCTGGTGGAGCGCGTGGAGCAGGTGTTCCACCTGGCCGCCGCGGTGGGCGTGAAGTACGTCGTCGAGCGGCCGCTGCAGTCGCTGCTCACGAACATCCGCGGGGCGGAGGTGGTGCTGGCGGCGGCGGCGCGGTCCCGGGCGCGGGTGATCCTGTTCTCGAGCTCCGAGGTCTACGGGAAGGGCAACGGCACCCCGCTGCGGGAGAGCGACGACCAGGTGCTCGGGCCGACCTCGGTGTCGCGCTGGAGCTACGCCACCGGCAAGGCGGTGGACGAGTTCCTGGCGTTCTCCTACTGGCACGAGCAGCACCTCCCGGTGGTCATCGTGCGCTGCTTCAACACCTGCGGGCCGCGCCAGCGCGGCGACTACGGCATGGTGATCCCGCGCTTCGTGGAGGCGGCGCTGCGCGGCGAGCCGATCACCGTGTACGGCGACGGCCAGCAGACGCGTTGCTTCTCCTACGTGGGCGACGTGGTGCGCGGGGTGCTGCTGCTCGCGGGCGCCGACACCGCCAACGGCGAGGTGTTCAACATCGGGACCGACGAGGAGATCAGCATCCACGCGCTGGCCGCCCGCATCCGCGATCTCACCCGCTCCAGCTCGCCAATCGTGTCCATCCCCTACGAGGAGGTGTACGGGCGGTCCTTCGAGGACATGATGCGCCGCGTGCCCGACCTCACCAAGATCCGCAGTTACGTGGGCTTCACCCCGGCGGTGGCCCTTGACCAGCTCCTCCGGCTGACCATCGAGCACGTCTCGGCCCAGGTCGGCATTCCGTTGCAAAAATAGAAGTTACGAGACTGGCACAAGCCCCTTGCCAGCCCCCCTTTGCAGGATGTATAATTCAAGAAATGTAATATGTGTCCGCGGGCCGTCCCACCGACGAAAGGAGCCCCATGTCCACCCGCGCCCTTGCCAGGGCATTGCTCGTCGCCGATTCGCTCGTGGCGCTCGCCCTGCTCCTGGCCTTCCCGGGCGCCGGGCAGGCCGCCGGCCCGACGTACCGGATCCTCGACCTCGGGACACTGGGCGGCAGTTCCAGCAAGGCCTATGCGCTCAACGACTCCGAGGTGGTCGTGGGCATGTCCCTGTCCAGCGGTTCCGTCCAGCAGCTGCGCGCGGTGCGCTGGGTGCACGGCGCCATCGCCGACCTGGGCACGTTGGGTGGATCCCAGGCCGAGGCCTATGCGGTGGACCCGGTGGGCGTGGCGGTGGGCTACGCGACCAACGGGGATGGCGTGGCGCACGCCTTCCGGCGGGATGGCTCCGGGATGGAGGACCTGGGCACCCTGGGCGGCTCGGTCAGCTACGCCTACGGCGTGACCGCCAGCGGCATGGTGGTGGGGACCTCCGCCATCCCGGGCGACATCTACACCCACGCCTTCCTCCGCAGCGCGGGGGGCAGCATGACCGACCTCGGGACGATCAGCGGGGGCACCCGCAGCTACGCCTACGCGGTGGACGAGTCCGGGTGGGTGGTGGGCCACTCCCACGTCGCCAGCGGGGACGTGCACGCGTTCCTGCGCACCCCCGGCTCCCCCGGCCTGCTCGACCTGGGCACGCTGGGCGGCAGCAACAGCTACGCCACCGCCCTGTACCAGGACGGCCCGTTCCAGATCGTCGGCAGCTCCCAGACCACCGGCAACACGGCCCAGCACGCGTGCTACTGGGACAATTACCAGCGCATCCAGGACATGGGCTCCCTGGGCGGCACCTACGCCACGGCCTACGCCATCAATCGGCGCTCGGAAGTGGTGGGCACCTCCACCACCAGCGGCGGCGCGCAGCACGCGTTCTACTGGAGCGGCACGGGGGCGCTCCAGGACCTCAACAGCTTCGTCCCGCCGGACTCGGACTGGGTGCTGGTGGAGGCCCGGGGCATCAACTACTCCGGGAGCATCGCCGGGTGGGGGCTCCACCACGGCGCCACCCGGGCGTTCCTGCTGCAGCTGCAGTACTCCACCGGCGTGGGGGGCCGCCCCCAGGAGGGGGTGAGCTTCCGGGGGCCGCGGACCAACCCCATGAGCAGTAACACAATGCTGGACTTCGAGTTGCCGTCGGCCTGCCGAGTCCAGCTGGACCTCTACGACGTGCTGGGCCGGAGGCTGCGGGGTTGGGACGCCCAGCTCGGCCCGGGGGCGCACGCGCTGGCCTGGGACGGCCGGGACGGGGCCGGCCGGCCGGTGGGCTCGGGCATGTACTGGGCCCGCTTGCGGGCCGCCGGCGTGGACCTCACGCGGCGCGTGACCGTGATCCGCTAATCGCTTCTAACTCATCCATCCTGTTGAAGTTCCGGGGTCGGGTGTGCTAGCCTATCAGCTTGCGCCTCGACCCGGACTATTGAGTGACCATGTGGCCCATGACCGTGACTCTTGGCGTGGCCCTCGTCGGCGCGGCGGCCCTTACGCCGGCGGTGCGCGCACTTTCCTGGCGACTGGGATTCCTGGATCAGCCGGAGGCCCGCAAGCTGCACGCGAAGGCCACCCCGCTCCTGGGCGGGGTGGCCGTGGCGGGCGCCATGCTGCTGGCGCTGCTGGTGGCCTGGGCGCGGGGCGGCGCGCACCCCGGCTGGGGCACGGCGCTGGGGTTGTGCGCGGCGCTGGGCCTGGGGCTGGTGGACGACCGCGTGGGCATGGGCCCGCGGGTGAAGCTCAGCGGGCAGCTGCTGACCGGCGTGTGCCTGATCCTGGACGGCCAGCTGGCCCGGGTGTCCGGGTGGGCGCCGCTGGACGTGGCGCTGACGTTGTTCTGGGTGGTGGCGCTGATGAACGCCATCAACTTCCTGGACAACATGGACGGCATCGCCGCCGGGATCGGGGTGGTGGCCGGCCTGAGCTTCGCGGTGCTGGCGGTCCGCGCCGGGGACGTGCCGGGAGCGCTGCTGGGAGTGGCCCTCGCGGGCGCGTGCGGCGGCTTCCTGATCTTCAACTTCAGCCCCGCGTCCATCTTCCTGGGTGACGCGGGCAGCCTGTTGGTGGGCGCCGCGCTGGCGCGGCTGTCGCTGGGCGCGGCGCGGGGCCAGGTGGCGGGTCTGGGCCCGCTGGTGGCTCTGCTCATCCTGGCCTACCCGGTCTTCGACATCACGTTCGTGACCGCGGTGCGGCTGCTGGAGGGGCGCAAGATCTACCAGGGTGGCCGCGACCACTCCTCCCACCGCCTGGACGGGGTGCTGCACGACCACCGCGCCACGGCGCTGGTGGTGTACGCGCTGTGTCTGGCGCTCTCCGGGCTGGCGCTGGCGGTGCACTCCAGCGCGCGGGCCTCGGTGGCGTTGGCGGCGGTGGCCGGGGTGGGGGTGTTCTTCCTGGGGCTGGGCGTGGGCCTGGCGCGCGTGGGCACGTCGCCGCAGGCGGCGGGCCGCGGGCCGCGCGGGGGCTGAGCCCGGCGCCCCAGGGTCACAACGACTTCGAGAGGCGTGGGAATTCCGATGGATGCCAGCAGCGAGCTGATCCTGTTCATGGCCCGCAACCTGGTGGAGGATCCCTCCCAGGTGTCGGTCACCCGCCAGGAGCGGGAAAAGGGCGTGGTGTACGAGCTGCGTGTGGGAGCGCGCGACCTGGGCAAGGTGATCGGCCGGAACGGCAAGACCGCCCGGTCCATGCGCGCGGTGCTCACCGCGCACCTGGCCCGCAAGGGCGAGCGGGCCCAACTCGAGATCCTGGGGTGAGCCGGGCCGGGGCGGACCCGGGGCCGGGCTACCTGCGCCTCGGGACGGTGGTCCGCTCCCACGGGCTGCGCGGGCAGGTGGTGGTGGACGCGCTGCCGGGCGCCTACCCGCTGCCGCGCGGCGCGACCTCGGTGTGGGTGCTGGGCGAAGAGCCCCGCCGCTACACGCTCGAGCGAGCCCAGCGCGTGGGGCGCAGCCTGGTGCTGCGCCTGGCGGAGCTGGCGCGCCGCGAGGACAGCGACCGGATGCGCGGGGCGGAGCTCTGGCTGGAGCGGGCCGAGCTGGAAGCGCCCGACGGGGAGACGCCCACCGACGACCTGCTGGGGCTGGCCGTGCGGCTGGAGGACGGCACCGAACTCGGCCGGCTGGAGGACGTGTGGCACACCGGGGCCAACGACGTCTACGTGGTCCGGGGCCCGCGTGGCGAGTGGCTGCTGCCGGCCATCGACTCGGTGGTGGTGGGCCTGGACCTGAAGGAGCGGCGGGCCACGGTGCGGCTGCTGCCGGGGCTGGAGCCCACGCCGAAGGCCGCCGCGTCCGAGGATGACGATCGCTAGGGAGCGGCCGCTGCGCATCGCGGTGGTCACCATCTTCCCCGAGCTGGTGGGCGCCTTCCTGGAGAGCGGCGTGCTGCGGGTGGCGCGCGAGTGCGGTGCCCTCCAGGTGCGGGTGGTGGATCTGCGGGACTTCACCCGCGACCGGCACCGCACCGTGGATGACGCGCCCTTCGGCGGCGGGCCCGGGATGGTGCTGAAGCCGGAGCCCATCTTCGGGGCGCTGGAGAGCCTGGCGCCCGAAGAGCGCGGCCGGCTGATCCTGCTGAGCCCGCAGGGGCAGCGCTTCGACCAGGAGCTGGCCCGGGAGCTGGCCGCCGGCCCGGACCTGGCGCTGGTGGCCGGCCACTACAAGGCGGTGGACGAGCGGGTGAACCTCCACTGGCACCCGATGGAGGTCTCGCTCGGGGACTACGTCCTGTCCGGCGGGGAGCTGGCGGCGGGCGTGGTGATGGACTGCGTGGCGCGGCTGCTGCCGGGGGTGCTGAGCGATTTCGAGAGCGCCGCGGGCGACTCCTTCTTCGAGGGGTTGCTGGACTGCGCGTACTACACCCGTCCCGCCGAGTTTCGCGGGATGGCCGTGCCGGAGGTGCTGCTCTCGGGCAACCACGCCCGGATCGAGCGCCACCGGCGCAAGGAGGCGCTGCGCCGCACACTGGAGCGGCGGCCGGAGCTTCTGGAGCACCGAGAACTGACCCCAGAGGAGAAGCGCCTGCTTGCGGAGATCCGCCGCGAGGGCGAGGCGGCTTCGTGAGGAGGAGAAGCACATGGACCAGGTGAAGTCGGTGGAGAGCCCCCACCTCAAGAAGGTCTTCTCGGACTTCGGCCCGGGGGACACCGTCCGGGTTCACGTCCGGGTGATCGAGGGCGAGAAGGAGCGCTCGCAGGTTTTCCAGGGCATCGTCATCAACCGGCGCGGGGCGGGGCTGTCCGAGACGTTTGCGGTGCGCAAGATCAGCATGGGGGTGGGCGTGGAGCGCATCTTCCCGCTGCACAGCCCGAGCCTCTCGCGCATCGAGCTGGTGAAGAAGGGCCGGGTCCGCCGGGCCAAGCTGTTCTACCTGCGCGAGCAGAAGTCCGACCGGCTGGAGGCCTCCCGCGAGTCCCTGGTGACCGCCGACCGGCCGGGCGAGTCGAAGCCGTCCGAGCCCTCCGGCGAGGACAGCACCTCGTAGGCCCGCACGGGAGGCTGCCCGGGGCGCCGGAGGCGCGCCCGGCAGGCCTCCGGGAGATGCTGCGCATGGCCTGCCAGCGGAAGGTCCGGCCCGCGCCGGCGCGGCCCTGGCCCCCCAGGGAGTGGGCCGCGCGGCTGCAGGCGGCCGCCACCGGCGGGCCGCTCCAGCGCTGGGAGCTGGAGCGCGCCCTGGCGGGCGGCCCGCGGCGGCTGCTGGGCGGGGTGGACGAGGCCGGCCGCGGCCCGCTGGCCGGGCCGGTGGTGGCGGCGGCGGTGGTGCTGCGCCCCGGGGCGGTGCTGCGGCACGCGGATGACTCCAAGCGCCTGGACCGGCCGGGCCGCCTCCGGGCGATGCGCGAGATCTCCGCGTCGGCGCTGGCGGTCGCGTGGCGGGCGGTGCCGCCGGCGGTCATCGACCGCGTGAACATCCGCCAGGCCACGTTCCTGGCCATGCGCGGGGCGGTGGCGGCGCTGGCGGTGCGGCCGGCGGTTCTGGTCAGCGACGGCGAGCCGTGCCCGGGGCTTCCGGAGCCCACCCTGGGCTTCCCGCGGGCGGACGGGCTCGTCCCGGCCGTGTCCGCCGCCAGCGTGGTGGCGAAGCTGGTCCGCGACGCGCTGATGGAGGATCTGGCCCGCTTCCACCCCGAGTACGGATTCGAGCGCCACAAGGGCTATCCCACCCCCGAACATCTCGAAGCGGTGCGGTTGCATGGCCCGTGCGCGGCCCACCGGCGGAGCTTCGCGCCGGTGCGTGAGGCCCTGGAGCCGTGCCTGTTCGAAGTCCCCTGAGCCCGGCGCGCCGGGCGCACTTCGGTCGCGCTCCGGGGCTCGCGCCGAGCGCCGGAACCCCCCGCCCCGATCCTCCCCCGGAGATTCCAGACCATGGAACGGCTCCAGCTCGGCCACGCGGCCGAGGACCTGGCCCTGGCCTACCTGTCGCTCAAGGGCTTTCGGCTGCTGGCCCGCCACTTCCGCGCGGGCAAGGCGGAAGTGGACCTGGTGATGCAGGACGGCCCGGGGGTGGTGCTGGTGGAGGTGAAGTACCGCGGCCCCGGCTCGGCGGGGCGGGGCGCCGAGGCCGTGGGGCAGGCGCAGCGGCTGCGCCTGGAGCGCGCCGCCTCGGCCTGGGTGGCCCGGCGCGGGCTGTGCGACGTGCGCTTCGACGCGGTGCTGCTGGACGAGGACGCCGAGGGCCTTACGCTGCGCCACGTGCGCGGGGCCTTCTCCGCCTCGGGCCGGCTGGCGTTCTGAGCGGCGCCGGGCGGCTGCGCGGGCGGAGCGGGCCCGCCGGCCGGACGCGCGACGGCGCCCGCGGAGGGTTCCCCGCCTGGCGCCGTGTGGCTTCAGATCTTGGAAGCTCTCGTTTCAGGTGGTGATCCCAGGGCCCGCTTCAGGATGCTCCGCTGGGGAGCGTCACACCGCGGGCCGTCGGGACCCCTGGCTCGAGTTGTTAGCCCAAGATCAGTCGTCCGATCACGGGCGCAGCAGGGAAGCCTCCCCGGGCGCCGCCGGGACGCGCTCGGCGCGTCCAGTTGCCGTTGGTATCGGCGGCGTGCGCCGCCGACTTCAGCTTTTCCTTCGTGCAAGCCGGATGCCGCCGGCCCGCCGTTGCGCGGAGCGCACTTGGCGGCGCGCCCCGGCGGGCCTCCGGGCGCGGGCGGCCAGGACGTGGCCGCCGGGCGGGCAGAACCCGTCCGGCCCGGGCGCCCGGCCGCTTCGAGAGCGGCAGCCCCGGCCGCTGCGCAGCTCCCGCTACCTCGCCGCCGCCGCGGCCTGCCCGCCGCGCCCCTTGTGGGCCGGCCGGGCCTCTGCGACAATGCGTCGCCATGTCCCCGCGCAAGATCCTGGTCCTCCACTCCTCGGCCGGGGCGGGCCACGCCCAGGCTGCCCACGCCGTGCGCGACGCCCTGCTTGAGCTGGACCCCGGGCTGGACGTGCCGGTGGCGGACTCGCTGCAGTTCTCCACGCCGCTGTTCCGCCGCACCTACGTGGCGTCGTACAACAACATGGTGGCGCGCGCGCCGGGGCTGTGGGGCTTTCTCTACCGCAGCACCGCGCACCGGCGGTTCGACCGCGGCACCGCGCTGGCGCGGCTGACCTTCGACCGCCTGAGCGTGGTGCGGCTGCGGGCCTACCTGCGCCGCGAGCGCCCCGACGCGATCCTGGTGACCCACTTTCTGCCGCTGGCGCTGCTGTCCAATCTCCGGCTCCGCAAGCCCGAGCTGCACCCCTGGCCCCTGTACTGCGTGATCACCGACTTCACCGTGCACCCCTTCTGGGTGCACGCCGGGGTGTCCTGCTACTTCGTGTCGTCCGAGAACGTGGTGCAGGAGCTGGCCGAGCAGGGCGTGGGTGCCGACCGGGTGCGGGTGACCGGGATTCCGGCGCACCCGCGCTTCGCGCGGCTGGGAGACCCGGGCGAGGCCCGCGCGCGACTGGGGCTGGGGCGCGAGGCCCCCACGGTGCTGGTGATGGGTGGGGGCATGGGCTGGGGC
>DATKKS010000251.1:0-13410 GCA_035542815.1 Saccharimonadales bacterium (SeqCode)
CCACCGTGAACCACGCCTACACCGCGGCCGGCGCCTACCGGGTGATCCTGACCGTCACCGGCAGCACCGGCGGCACCAGCTCCGACACCACCACCGCCACGGTGAGCGACACGCTGCAGGCCAACGCCGGCGGGCCGTACACCGGCACGGTGGGCAAGGCGGTGACCTTCGACGGCTCGCACAGCGTGCCGCCCCGGGACGGCTCCATCGTCAACTACGCCTGGGTCTTCGGCGACGGCGGCTCGAGCAACGGCGCCAGCCCCACGGCCACCCACACCTACACCCGGGCGGGCACGTTCACCGTGCTCCTCACGGTCACCGACAACAGCGGCCACGCCAGCCAGGCGTCCACAACCGCCACCATCGCGGCGGCGCCGGCGGTGCTCCCGCCGCTCAGCGTCGCCGCCCACACCTTCCTGCCCACGTTCAACCAGCTGGACAGCGTCAAGGTGAACGTCGCGGCAGGCAGCAAGGTGACGGTGCGGGTGTACGACCTCGTGGGCCGGCTCATCCGGGTGCTGTACGACGGCGACTTCGTCGCCGGCGCGGCCATCACCTGGGACGGTCGCGACGCGCAGCTCCAGCTCGCGCCGGCAGGCACCTACGTGTGCCACCTGGAGGTGCGGGACTTCAACGGCAACATCCAGCGCTACGCCGCCCCGATGGTGGTGGCGCGCCGCCTGAAGAGGGACTAGAGCCATGACCAAGACCCATTGGACCACGCAGGCCGCCCGTACGGCCGTGCTGCTTGCCGCCGGGCTGGTCCTGGCCGCGCTCGCGGCGCGCGACGCCCGGGCGGCGTTCGAGTACCTGGAAGTGGACCCGCGGGCGCGGGCCATGGGCGGGGCGTTCACCGCCATGGACGGCGGCGCGCTGGCCCTGTTCCACAACCCCGCCTCGCTGGCCCTCACCGAGCAGACCTCGGTGGGCGCCACCTACGTGCAGCCGCAGGGGCTGGACTTCGTGAAGCTCGCGGCGGTCGGCGCGGTCACGAGGCTGCCCGGCGCGGCCGGCGGGCTGGGGATCGCGTTCCGCCGCCTGGCGACCGACTACAACGACGTCACCCTGGACGCCGAGAACCAGTTCAGCCTGGCCCACGGGTTCCGGGTGTACCACGACGTCTCCACCAGCGTGGCGCTGGGCTACGCGCTCAACGTGTACAACCTGAAGTTCGGCCCCACCGGGACCGGGGACGACCCCGGCTCCGCCAGCACCGTGGGCCTGGACGTGGGGCTGCGGGTCACGCTGCGCGACCGCGCCGCCTTCGGGTTCCTGGTGCAGAACCTCAACAACCCGACCATCGGCGACGTGGAAAAGGAGGACCTGCCGCGGCGCCTGGTGGGCGGCGTGGCGTACAGCCCGTACGCCGGCGTGACCACCACGCTGGACATGGAGTCGTCGCTGGGCCAGAAAGTGCGCTTCCGCGGGGGCACCGAGTTCAGCGTCACCGACTACGGCTTCCTGCGCTTCGGGGTGGCCACCGATCCCAACCTGTTCTCCGCCGGGCTGGGCCTGGCGTGGCGGGGGATCCGCTTCGACTACGGGTTCTCCACCGGCGCCGGCCCGCTCAAGGACTCCCACCAGGTGGGCCTGACCATCACCCCGGCCCTGTTGCGCGGCGGCTCGCCCGCCGAGGGGAAGGAGTGAGGCGGTGAGGACGCGAGGCATGACTTCGAGACCCGGTGCGCCGCCCCGCGGGCCGCGTGCCGGGACGTGGCTCGCCGCGGCCTTGCTGGCCGCGTGCGCGGCCGCCGGGGCGTGGGCGCCCGCGGCGGCCCAGAGCGGCACGCAGCCGGAAACCGCGGCCCCGGCGGCGGCGGACACGGCGGCACGGCTGGACATCAACCGGGCCCCGCTGGCCGAGATCCGGAAGCTCCCGATCCCGGCCGCGCTGGCTGACGCCATCTACGACTACCGCGAGTACCGCGACTTCTTCCGCAGCGTCTACGACCTCATGAACGTGCCGGGGATGACCCCCGAGATCCTGGCCGCGATCCGCGACCGGGTGACGGTGGAGCCCCGCTTCATGGTGCTGGAGGACCCGCGCGAGGACGAGCGGCTGGAGTCCATCGCCGACCTGGTGCAACGGCTGCTCTCGCAGGAGGGCGCCAGCGAAGGCCTGGTGGACGAGTACATCGACCTGCTGAAGCAGCCGCGCAACGTCAACAACATGGACTACTTCGCGCTCACCGGGATCCAGAACGTGTCGCCGGTGGACGCGACGGCCATCCTCAAGGCACGCCAGGAGAAGCCCTTCGAGACCACCCAGGAGCTGCGGCGCACCGACGGCCTGAGCTACTGGGGCTACCGCAACCTGCGCGACTACGTGCGCTTCGACGAGGAGCCGGGCGGCAAGTGGCAGCCGCACGTGGACTACCAGTTCCGCGTGTACAACACCCCCTACGAGACCAGCGAGACGGACATCCTGACCGACCAGCTCGGGCAGTCGTCCAGCTCGACCTCCGCCGGGCCGGTGATCCGCAACGAGTCGCAGCTCACCGACTTCGACCTGAACTCGTTCTACGGCCGGATGGGCATCGGCGAGTCGCGGCCCTACGTGACCAACAAGCTGCGGGTCCGCCTGGGCCAGGAGATCAAGGCCGGCTTCCTCACCCACCGCAACATGGGCGAGAAGTACTGGGACGAGACCGACAAGTGGTACGTGGGCGTGGACGGGCAGCAGCTGGGCCCGATCAAGATCCACCACGCCTACATCGGCAACTATCGCCTGGCGCTGGGCCAGGGGCTGCTGATGGACAACACCGACTTCTTCATGGCGCGCCGCACCGGCATGGGCTTCAACGTGCGCCCCGTCGGGGTGCGCGGCGACATCTCGCGCAGCGACGAGTCGTCGCTCCGCGGGGCGGCGGTGGAGGCCTCGGTGGGCCCGGTCCGCAGCACGCTGTTCTATTCCAGCATGGACAAGGACGCCATCCTCAACCCGGACAGCAGTTTCAACCGCTACATCACCATGTTCCCGCGGGTGGACAACGACATGTTGGCCCAGGTGCGCGGCTTCGTGCGCGGCGCGCCGTACGCCGATTCCGCGTCGTTCCTGCCCATGGCGGACGTGATGCACGAGAACATCGTGGGGGCCAACTTCCGGCTGGAGCCGTGGATCGGCACCTACCTGGGCGTCACCGGGATGGAGATGCGCTACAGCAACAACATCAGCTCGAGGGCCGGCCGGGACCGCTTCAACCCGCTGGCCTCGACGCTGGTCAGCGACCCGGCGACGCGCATCGAGCCGCGCGACGCCGAGATCACCGGCGCCTACAACAACACCCAGCTGGGGCCGTTCCGGGACTTCGTCGGGATGGAGGCCGGAACGGTGGTCCAGAACGTGGCGCTCTCGGGCGAGTACTCCAAGCTCATGACCGCGCCCAAGAACAGCTTCCTGTCCCGGGCGTTCGCCAAGGGCCCGGAGGCGTGGCTGGGCTCCGCGTACGTCCAGTACGAGAACCTCACCCTGCAGGCGCTGTACCGGAACATCGACATCGGTTACGACAATCCCTACGACCGGGCGTTCTCGGAGACCAACCGCTACGACCAGACCATCCTGAGCAGCCAGTACTACCTGAACAACCCGTTGTATGCGATGCTCTCGATCGACGACCCGCAGTCCCAGCCGGAGCGCGGGCTGTACCTGAGCGCGCGCTACCAGATCAACCGCAACCTGACCCTGAGCACGCTGGAATACGACACCTACGAGCGGAACAGCGACGGCACCAAGGGCCAGCGGATGACCGCCATCCTGGAGTACCGGCCCATCTTCCCGTTCCGCATCCGGCTGCGGCAGCGCTACTCGGACCGCGACGGGAAGGGCACGGACGAGGTGCGCGGCTACAAGAGCTGGGACACCCGCGTGGAGGCACGCGTGTTCCTGTCCCGGCAGGACCTGCTGGAGTTCCTGTACTCCACCACCAACGTGAAGTTCGTGGTCCGGCCGCGCCTGTACGGCACGGAGCAGGGAGCCACCGCCCTGGGCAGCGAGGCGGTGCCGGCGCAGGCATTCCAGGCCATGTTCACGCACCACTGGAACCCGGCGTTCTCCACCGAGTTCTCCAGCGAGGTCTACGACGGGTTCCTGTGGAACTACGAGGACAACGAGTTCCTGACCGTGGACGGCACGGGCTTCCGCAACTGGGTGGCCCTCATCAGCCGCCTCTCCAGCAACCTGTCGTGGCGCTTGAAGTACACCGTGGACTTCCAGCAGCCGGTGACGTGGATCGAGGTCCGGCAATACCCGGACTCCCCCACCACGCCGCCCAGCCCGGGGCCCACCAACGCGCGGCGGGTGCAGAACTCGTTCCGCTTCCAGCTGGACTACTCGTTCTGAGGCTTGGACGACGATGAGACGCGTCAACGTGGAGGATAACAGGATGAAGTTCCGAAGCTTGCTCCCGGCGGGCTGGGCCCTCGCCTGCGGCCTGCTGGCCGCGCCCGGCCCCGCCGCAGCCTACACCTACATCGAGTCCGTGTACGGGACGCCGCTGACCTCGCTCTCGGCGAAGGGCATGGCCATGGGCGGCGCGCTGACCGCCATCCCCAACGGCTCGTTCTCCCTGATCAGCAACCCCGCGATGCTGAGCTGGGAGAGCGGCAGCGTCGCGGACGCCACCGTCCGGGTGGCGCGCGCGGACGAGACCCGGTTCAACCCGATCTTCGATTCCTTCGACCAGTACCTCAAGGACACCGCGGTGAGCGAGAACCCCTCGACGTACATCGGGGTGAACGGCGGCGCGGTGTGGAAGCCCTGCCCGCGCACCGACGGGTTCGCCTTCGCGGGCGGGTTCTACGAGCGCTACAACGCCGAGTTCAACTTCGTGGACGAGCGGCGCAACGGCGACGGCACCGACAAGGCCCGGCGCGACAAGCTGCAGGCCACCCAGTACATCACCACCGACCACGCCATCTACTCCGTGAGCGGCGGGGCCAGCTACCGCCGGGGCGGCCTGGCCGCGGGCCTGGCGCTGCACTACTACTTCGGCAACCTCTCGTACCTCAACCAGGTGGTGCCCGGCCCGGTGGCCCGGCCCATCACGGACGGGCCGTCGCTGACCCACTTGACCCGCGACCTGAGCGGCCTGGGGGCGAGCTTCGGGCTGGCCGCCGACGTGGACCCGCGCATCCGGCTGGGGGCCTCCTACGAGGTGCCGGTGACCCTGGGCGCGGACTGGCGGGTGGACACCGCCGCGGTGGCCGTGCCGGGCACCCACTCGGTGTCCGGCCACGCCACTATCCGGTACCCGGGCCGGCTGGGCTTCGGAGTGGCCTACCGGCCGCGCAATGTGCTGCGGACCACCTTCAGCGCGAGCGCGGAGCGCACCTACTGGTCCACGACGGGAGCCCACGACGGCACGCTCAAGGCCTTCGGGGCGGCCGCCCCGGCGCTGCCGCTGCCCGCGCTCCGCGACACCTGGGAGTTCAACTTCGGCGTGGAGCACGTGTTCTACAACAACCTGCCCACCCGGTTCGGCCTGTTCTACCGGCAGGCGTACTCGGCCGACGACGTGGACATGGCGGGCCTGACCGCGGGCACCGGCTACCAGAGCGGGCGCTTCGACTTCGGCATCGGCGCCGAGGTCTCCAAGCGCTCCTCCCGGCAGGCCGCGCTCACGCCGCGCAGCGGCAGCGACGCGAAGACGGACAACGTCCAGGACAGCCTGCTGCGCGGGGTGATCGATGTCCGCTATCATTTCTAGGAGCGCAGGCCGCGCGCGTGGAGGCACCATGCGGACATCCCTGATAAGACTCTCGCAGGCCGGGGCGCTGCTGGCGCTGGCGCTGCTCGGGCCGGCAGCGGCGCGCGCCGCCGGGTCCGCGCCGCAGGGGCAGCTCCCCGCCGGCCAGGTCCAGATCGACATCCTGTACACCAGCGACCTCCACGGGCACATCGGCCCGGAGGCCGCCACGTTCATGAACCCGCAGTTCCCGCCGCCGCTGGGCGGGGGCGCCTCCGCCGCCACCTACATCAAGAAGGTGCGGGAGGAGGCCGCCAAGGCCGGCCGCGGGGTCCTGCTGATCGACTCCGGCGACCTGTTCCAGGGCACCCCGGTCGGCATGTTCACCCACGGCAAGGCGATCATCGAGTGGATGAACGACATGAACTACACCGCGGCCACCTTCGGGAACCACGACTTCGACCTGGGCGTGGAGAACGCGCGCGCCCTGGTCGAGGAGGCGAAGTTCCCGGTCCTGTGCGCCAACGTGTTCGACGCCGCCACCGGCCAGCGCGTCCCGTGGGTGAAGGACATGATCCTGGTGGAGTGTGCCGGCCTGAAGGTGGCCATCATCGGCCTGGACACCGAGGCCACCCAGCAGCTGTCGTTCGCCAAGAACATCTCCGGGCTGGAGTTCCGCCCGGTGGACCAGATGCTCCCGGACCTGGTGAAGGCGGCTCGGGCGCAGGGCGCGCAGCTGGTGCTGTGCCCGGTGCACGCCGGGCTGCCGTACAAGCCCTCGCTGCAGAACTACTACCGCGACATGATCGACGCGGAGAAGCGCGGCGAGAAGCCCAAGGTGTACGACGCCATGGAGCTGGCGCACTACGTCCCCGGCATCGACGTCCTGTTCGCCGGGCACACGCACCAGGGCTACGACGTGCCCTGGGAGGACCCGGTGACCCACACCGTGGTGGTGGAGCCCTACGCCAACGGCTCGAGCCTGGGGCACATCACCGTGACCTACGACCTCAACGCCAAGACCCTGGTGGGCTACGACACCCACTACGACCGCGGGGCCCTGGTGACCCTGTACCCGGACGAGTTCTGGCCCGACCAGGGGGTTGCGGAGACCATCAACCAGGAGGTGGCCCAGGCGGAGCAGGGCCTCGACGACGTGGTCGGCGAGACCCGCGTCAACCTGGAGCGCGGGAGCCCCGAGAAGGGCACCCTGGGCGCGCTGGTCACCGACGCCATCCGCGAGCAGACCGCCGCGGACCTCGCGGTGCAGAACACCGGCGGCGTGCGGGCCGACATCGCGCCGGGCACGGTCACCAAGCGGAACTGCCTGACGGTGCTGCCGTTCGACAACCAGCTGGTGACCGCCCGGATGTCCGGCGAGCTGGTGCGCCGGATGCTGGAGCAGAAGGTGAGCCGCAACTCCATCGGGCTGTACGTCTCGGGCGTCGTGGTGCGGGTGGACCCGGCGCGGCCCGCGGGGCAGCGCGTCCTGTCCGTGGAAGTGAACGGAGCCCCGCTGGACCCGCAGAAGATCTACACCGTGGCCATGACCAACTTCCTGCAGGAAGGCAACAGCGGCATGACCGTGATGCGCGAGGTGCCCGACGACAGCGTCTACGCCACGCGCTACTCGGACCGCGAAGCGCTGCAGAACTACATCGAGCGGCACACCCCCATCGACCGGCGGAGCGAGACCCGCTGGGTCCGGGCCCAGTCGCCGGAGGCAGCGCCGCAGTAACCGCGCCGGAGGCGGCGCGGGGGCCGCGGAGCCACGCGGCCGAACCGCTGCAATGCAGCGCGGGCCGGGTCGAAGGACCCGGCCCGCAGCTTGTCGCCCGGACGCGGCGGAATCGCGCGGGCCGGCGGCTCTTCTACTTGGCCTCCAGCGTGTACGCCACCGCCGGGTAGCCCACGAAGTGGTAGAGGTTCGCCGGCGCCGTGGCCCCCATCCCCACCGCGCGCACCGGCAGCTCCGGCCAGCCCACCGAGGTGGCGTACGCCACCGGGTGGCCCACCGCCCCGCCCGCGTCCCGCGCCGCCCGCTCCAGCACCAGGAGCCCCAGCGGCAGCGCGAAGCGCCCGCACCAGGTCAGGCGGTAGTCGTCGGGATTCTCGGGGTTCACGAAGGTCTCGTACAGGGTGCGGATCTTCTCGCGCGTGAGCGGCCCGGCGAGCGGCCCCAGCAGCAGGGCGCGGTCCCGCTCCACCGCCTTGGTGTAGGCCTCGATCCCGCCCTCGCCGAACGGGGTGTGCTTGAAGTCGGGGCCGTAGTGCACGGCGTCGGTCGAGATGGCCACCGCCACGTCGCGCCCCAGCTTCCACCCGTGGGCCTTCATCACCTCGGCCAGCGCCCCGCCCAGGTGCTCGCCCAGCTCGGCCATCCGCTCGAAGCGCGCCGCGGGCACGATGACCGGCACGATCTCCACGCCCGGCACGCAGTGGCGCAGCCAGTACGCCAGCGCCTCCACCGAGTGCTCGGAGTCGTGCATGGCGGCGTCCTGGACGTAGTCCGCCTTGGGCAGCTTCGCCAGCAGCTCCTCGCGCACCGGCGAGACCGGCAGCCGGCCGTCCGGGCAGCGCCACGCCTGGTACGGGTCGAACACCAGGCGGTCGTGCTCGCCGAAGCGCCGGTAGCGGTGGAACACCCCCACCAGCACCACCACCCGGGCGGTGAGCAGCGGCAGCACCCGGTGGTACACGCGCCCGGCGTACAGGTAGTCGTCGTGCGGGCAGATCACGGCGGCCACGCCCGGCTCGGGCAGCGGCCCCAGCGAATCCGGGGCCGGAGGGAAGGCGGAACTCTCCCAGGCACGGGCGATGCCCGGGATGGTGCTGGCGAACCCGACCGTGTCGCGCTGCCCGCGCAGCTCCAGGCCCCGCGAGGGGATGCCCATGTCGCGGCGCACCTCCTCCAGGGTGGGCACCGGCCCCGAGGGGCCGGGCAGGGCCTGCGCGCGCAGGACGGTCGGCACGATCAGCATGGCGACGAGCAGCAAGGCGGAGGATCGCATGGCAGCCTCCTGAAGCCCATGGGAGCCGGCGCCTCCGGCTCCCTAACGGAACACCGGCGCCGCGACCATCACCGGGCGGTGGTCGGACATCTGCGCCGCGTACGCGGGGAGGTAGTCGTCGGGTCGCAGCGTCACCACCCGCCCGAGCGAGAAGTGGGGGCACGCGGCCCGGTTCACCATCAGGTGGTCGAGCATGCTGCCGGTGCTGGGGTGCGAGAGGTAGAAGCTCTGGCCGGCCAGCGCCAGGTCCAGGAACTTGTAGTGGGTGGAGTCGGACAGCAGCACCGGGAACGAGCTGCTCGCCAGCGGATCGCTGAGGCTGCCGTTCCAGTCCCCCGCCACCACGTACTGCTGGGTGGAGTCCGCCGCGCGCTGCGCGTCGAGGTAGGTGCGCAGCTCCTGCTCGGCCTGGCGCCGCCGGCTCCGGTCGTCCGCGGTGGTGCCGGCCTTCAGGTGCTGGACGATGAGGTGGAAGTGGTACTGGTGGCCGCTGCTGCGCGCGGTCAGGTCCACCTCCAGGGGCGGCCGGGGGAACGCCGAGTAGTCGGTGGTTAGGATCTGCTTCACCGAATTCACCGTGACCACGGCGGTGCGGTAGATGACCCCGGTCTTCTGGTACGGAGGGTATTCCCCGGGGCTGTATACGTCCGGCGAGTAGAGGCCCGCGTACCCGGGCAGGCCGGCCAGCAGCGTCCGGAAGGCGGTGGTGTCGGCGATCTCCTCCACCGCCCACACGTCCAGGTTGAGCGCGCCGATGATCTGCCCGGCCATGCTGACGCTGGCGGCGCCGGCCGTCGGGAAGTTCTCCATGTTCCAGGTGGCCAGGTCCAGCGTGGTGTCGGTGCCCAGCGCCGCGAGCGCACCCGGCAGGCCGGACCCGATGGCCAGGCGGCAGGCGCACGGGTTGTTGGGATCCGAGGGATCGCAGGTGGTGGACGAGGGCGGGGTGCTGGGGTTGAGTTTGGAGCAGCCGGCGGCCGCAAGGGCCGCCGGGAGCAGGACCGGCAGGAGCGCGCGCCACGCACGGGCCGGCGCCCTCCGGGCCCGCCGCCCCTGGGGCGTGGGCGGGATCAGGGTCATGGATGTCTCTGGAACTCCTCGGGTGGCGTTGCGAGAGGGCGGTCGGCCCCCGTCCCTGCGGCGTCACGCGCCGGCGTCTTCGCGAGTCGGTCGGACCCTGAGAATAGCACAGCCGGCGCGCCGAGCGTATGATAAGCTGACGCGTTTGGGTGGCCGGAACCGGCCCGGGAAAGACCCTGCGGAGGCTCGAGCGAGCGCGTGGATCCCTACGCCGTCGTGGTGCGCAAGGTGGTGGCCCCGCTGCAGGCCCTGCGCGAGGGGCGCCCGGTGTACCGGGTGCTGCGGGAGCTGGAGCGCACCCAGTACCTGCCCGCCGGGGAGATCCGCGAGCGCCAGTTCCAGAAGCTCCGCCGCCTGGTGGCCTACGCGGCGGAGCGCTGCCCGCTCTACGCCGAGCGCTTCCGGGCGGCCGGGCTGGACCCCGGGGGCTTCCGGCTGGAGGACTTCCAGCGCGTCGCGCCGCTCACCAAGGCCGACGTGCGCGCCCGCACCCTGGACATCCAGGCCCGCGGCTTCCCGCCCGGGCAGCGCCTGGCCAGCCGCACCGGGGGCTCCACCAGCGTGCCCCTGGAGTTCTTCGTGGACCGCGACAGCAACGTGCGCAAGACCGCCTGCACCCTCCGCCACAACCACTGGGCCGGCTGGCGCGAGGGCGACAAGGTGGCCATGGTGTGGGGCGCGTACGACCTCCGCGCCAGCCTCAAGGTGCGGCTGCGCAACCTGCTCCTGGAGCGGGCCATCGCCCTGGACACGCTGCGCCTGGACGCCGCCATGATGCACGACTTCGCGCGGCGCATGCGCTCCTTCCGGCCGCGGGTGATGTTCGGCCACTCCCACTCCCTGTACATCCTGGCGTGCTTCATGCTCCAGCACGGGTACGGCGCCCCCAGCGTGCGGACGGTGGTGAGCACCTCCACGGTGCTGGCGGACGTGGAGCGGCAGACGCTCGAGGACGTGTTCCAGTGCCGGGTGTTCGACCGCTACGGCTGCGAGGAAGTGAGCCTCATCGCCAGCGAATGCGAGGCGCACCGGGGGCTGCACCTGAACTCCGACCACCTGCTGGTGGAGTTCCTGGTGGACGGCCGGGCGGCCGCGCCGGGCGAGTGCGGCGAGATCCACCTCACCGACCTGACCAACTACGCCATGCCGTTCATCCGCTACCGGGTGGAGGACGCCGGCACCCCGTCCGACCTCGCCTGCCCGTGCGGCCGGGGACTGCCGCTCCTGGAGCGGGTCCAGGGGCGGGTGGCGGACTTCATCGTCACGCCCGAGGGCCGGGTGATCTTCGGGGTGTCCATCCTGGACAACTTCACCGCCAAGTTCCTGGGCCTGGAGCGGGTGCAGATCGTGCAGGACCGCATCGACCACCTGCGCTTCCGGATCGTGCGGGGCGAGGGCTTCACCGACGCCACGCTGGCGGAGTTCCGCGCCCGGATCCCGGCGTTCTTCGGCCCGTCCATGCGCTGCGACTTCGAGTTCGTGGACGACATCCCGCGGGAGGCCAGCGGCAAGTACCGGTTCACGATCTCGCAGATCCCCAACCCGTTCCAGGAAGCCGCCAGCCGGAGCCGCGCGTCATGAGCCTGGTGACCCGCTTCTCGGCGGTGTTCTGCGTGGCGCAGCAGCTGGAGCGGGTGCGCCCGCTGGCGCCCGGGGAGACCGTCGGCCGCGCCACCCGCGCGGACGTGCCGGCGCTGCTGGAGGTGGCCCGCCGGGCCCACGGGAGCGGCGGGCGGAGCCGGGAGACCCTCGAGCAGCGCCTGGACCGCGGCCTGACCGCCCACCTGCTGCGCCAGAACGGGACGCCGGCGGCCTACCTGTGGGTGGGCCGCGGCAGCTACTCCATCTTCCCGCTGCGCCTGCGGCTGGTCCTGCCGCCGGGCGCCGGATACGTGTTCGACGAAACCACCGACCCGGCCTTCCGTCGGCAGGGCATGCTGGGCAAGCTCCTGGCGAGCGCCTGGCAGACCGAGGGGCTGGACCTGGGCGTGGCCTGCATCGCCACCTCCAACGTGGCCTCCCTGGCCGCCAACGGCCGGGTGGGCTTCCGGCCCGACTGCACCGTGGCCCTCAGCCGGTGGCTGGTGTGGCGGGTGCACTCGGTGCGCGGCCCGCACGGGGCCTCGGTGGGCCGCTTCCACTCGCTGGTGCGACCCGGGCACAACCCGGTGGCGCTGCAGTGCGCGGTGCACCGCGACGGGCTGCGCGACTTCCGGCTGGCGCACGACGCCGAGGTGCTCCGCCCCCGCCCCGGCGCGCCGGACTGGGACGCCGGCATGGACCGACAGTGACCCTTCAAACCGACACGAGAGGGCAGCGATGAACTACCGCAGGCTGGGCAGGTCCGGTCTCAAGGTCAGCGAGCTGTCGCTGGGGGCGTGGATCACCTTCGGGGGACAGGTGGGCGAGGACGCCACCCGCGAGTGCATGGAGGCGGCCCGCGAGGCCGGCGTGAACTTCTTCGACAACGCCGAGGTCTACGCCCGCGGCAACGCCGAGCGCGTGATGGGCACCGCCATCCGCAAGCTGAAGTGGCGGCGGTCGAGCATCGTGGTGTCCACCAAGTTCTTCTGGGGCCTCAACGAGGGGCCCAACGAGAAGAACACCCTGTGCCGGAAGTACCTGCTGGAGGCCATGGAGGGCTCGCTGGAGCGCCTCGGCATGAGCTACGTGGACCTGGCCTTCTGCCACCGGCCCGACCCCGAGACCCCGGTGGAGGAGACGGTGCGGGCGATGCACGACCTGGTGCACCGGGCCAAGGCGCACTACTGGGGCGTCTCGGAGTGGGACGCGGCGCAGGTGCGCGAGGCCTACGAGCTGGCCGCGAAGCACCACCTCCACCCGCCGGTGACCGAGCAGCCGCAGTACAACATGTTCTGCCGCGAGCGGGTGGAGCAGGAGTACCAGCCGCTGTACCGCCACTACGGCATGGGCCTGACCACCTGGAGCCCGCTGGCCTCGGGGCTGCTGAGCGGCAAGTACAACGCCGGCGTGCCGTCGGGCTCGCGCCTCGCCACGCCCAGCCTGGACTGGCTCAAGCAGTCGGTGCTCACCGCCGACCGCGTGGAGAAGGTCACCCAGCTCTCGTTCGTGGCCAAGGGGCTGGGCTGCACCATGGCCCAGCTGGCGCTGGCCTGGTGCCTCAAGAACCCCAACGTCAGCAGCGTGATCACCGGCGCGACGCGGGTGGAGCAGGTGCGCGAGAACATGCGGGCGCTGGAGGTGGTGCCGCGGCTCACCGACGAGGTCATGCAGCGGATCGAGGGAGTGCTCACGCCCGCCGCCTAGGCCGGCCCGCTAGACCGGGTCCTCGCGGTGGTGCTTGATGACCCGGGCCTGGGCCACGAAGATGGCCTCTTCGGCCACGTTGGTGGCAAGGTCGGCGACGCGCTCCAGGTTGCGCGCCACCAGGATGAACTGCACCCGCGCCGGCACGCTGGCGGGCTCCGCGATCATCCGCTCCTGCAGCTTCTCCAGCACCCGGTCCTCGAGCTGATCCGCCTGGCCGTCGTCCGCGCACACGTGCCGCGCGCCCTCGGCGTCCCCCTGGCCCAGTGTGTCCAAGGCGCGCCGCAACATGTCGGAGGCGATGTCCGCGAGGGCACCCAGCTCGGGCGGAGGCGAGACCGTGTTGG
>DATKKS010000252.1:0-18023 GCA_035542815.1 Saccharimonadales bacterium (SeqCode)
GCCCGCCGAGTCCGCCCGGGTGGTCTTCCGGCCGGCGCAGGCGGGCCTGGCGGAGCTGCAGCAGGCCGTCGCCCGGGCCGGCTACCGGCTGGAGGCGGCGCAGGGGCCGGCCCCCGCCCGCCCGCGCCCGCCCGCGCTGGCTCCGGTGGCGGCGGGCCTGGGACTCGCGGCAGTGAGCGTGGCGGCGCCCCTCGCCGGAGCCGCCGCGCACCCGTGGGGCGACTGGGTCGCGGGGGCCGCCGCACTGGCGGTGTCGCTGGGCCTGGGCCGGCACATTCACCGCTCCGCGCTGCGCCAGGCGCTCCGCGGGCGCGCCGGCATGGACACGCTGATCTCGCTGGGCTCGCTGGCGGCGGTCGGGCTCAGCTCCGTGCTGACCCTGCAGGGCCGCATGGGCTATTGGGACGCGGCCGCCGGAATCGTGGCCATCAGCCTCCTGGGCCGGTATCTGGAGGCCCGCGCCCGGCATCGCACCGGCGCGGCCCTGGAGGGCCTGGTGCGGCTGCAGCGGGACCGGGCGGTGCGGGTGCGCGCGGGCCGGGAGGAGGAAGTGCGGGCCGCCGAGCTGGCGGCGGGCGAGGTGGTCCGGGTGCGGCCCGGGGAGCGGGTGCCGGTGGACGGGCGGGTGGCGGCCGGGGAAAGCAGCGTGGACGAGTCCATTCTCTCCGGGGAGAGCCTGCCGGTGCCCAAGGGCCCGGGGGACCCGGTGACCGGGGGCACGCTCAACCAGCTGGGGGCGCTGGACGTGGAGGTGCTGCGCCCGCAGCAGCAGGGCATGCTGGCGCAGGTGGCGGCGTGGGTGGCCGCGGCGCAGGCCTCCAAGGCCCCCATCCAGGGGGTGGCGGACCGGGTCTCGGGGGTCTTCGCGCCGCTCATCGTGGGCCTGGCGGTGGTGACGCTGGCGCTGGGGCTGATGGTATTCGGCCTGGACGTGCCGCACGCGGTGGTGCGGGCGGTGGCGGTCCTGGTGGTGGCCTGCCCGTGCGCGCTGGGGCTGGCCACGCCGGCGGCGCTGGCGGTGGCCATGGGCCGGGCGGCGCGCTCCGGGATCCTGTTCCGGGACGGCACCAGCCTGGAGCTGGCGCACCGCGTGACCCACGTGAACCTGGACAAGACCGGCACCCTGACCGAGGGCCGGCCGCGGGTGCGCGCCGCGCGCTGCCGGCCGGAGCACCTGGCGCAGGTGGCCCGGCTGGCCGGCTCGGCCGAGCTGCCCTCGGAGCATCCGCTGGGCCGCGCGGTGGTGGCCTGGGCCCGGGAGCAGGGCGCGGAGCCGGCCCGCCCGGCGCGCTTCCGGGCCCACCCGGGAGGCGGCGTGGAGGCCGAGGTGGGGGGAGTCACGGTGCGGGTGGGCTCGCCCGGGTTCGCCGCCCGCGGTGCGCTGCTGAGCCTGGAGGCGCTGCCGGGCCAGCCGGCCCCCGGCGCGACCGAGCTGCACGTTTCGGTGAATGGGCGGCTGGCGGCCGCACTGGACCTGGAGGACGCCATGCGGCCGCAGTCCCCCGGGGTGGTGGCGGCGCTGCGGGCGCGGGGGGTGGAGCTGCGGATCCTCTCCGGCGACCGCCCGGCCGCGGTGGACCGGGCGGCGGAGCAGCTGGGAGGCGTGCCGCACGAGGGGGGCCTCTCGCCCCTGGACAAGTCCCGCCGGGTGCGCGAGCAGAAGGCGCCCGGGCGGGTGGTGGCGATGGTGGGCGACGGGGTGAACGACGCCCCCGCGCTGAGCGAGGCCGATCTGGGCCTGGCGTTCGCTTCGGCCGACATCGCCGCCGCGGCGGCGGACGTGACGCTGCTGGGCGGGGACGCCCGGCAGATCCTCCGGGTGATGGAGCTGTCGCGGGCCACGCTGGCGGTGATCCGCCAGAACCTGGCGTGGGCCTTCGGCTACAACCTGGTGGGAATCCCGCTGGCCATGGCCGGCCGGCTCTCGCCGGTGTGGGCCTCGGCGTTCATGGCGCTGTCCTCGGTGCTGGTGGTGGGGAACTCGCTGCGCCTCGGCCGGCTGCAATTGGCCGGCGAGGGCGGCCCAGCCGCGCCGCCTGCTCCGCCAGCCGGCTGAGGCGGGCGCTGCCCCGGACCTGGGCCGCCAGATCCAGCGACTCGTTCACCACCAGCCCGCGGTAGTCGCGCTCCACCAGCGTTTCGGCCACCGAGCGCCAGTCCACCGATCCCTCCCCCACCGCCCGGTGCTGGTCGCCCCAGCCTGAGTTGTCGTGCACGTGCACGTGCCACAGCTTCCCGCCCAGCGCCTCGAACAGCAGCCGCGCGGGGAGGCCCGCGGTGTGGGCGTGGCCCACGTCCGCGGCGCAGCCCAGCCACCGGGAGCCCACCGCCGCGGCCACCCCCAGCTGCCAGCTGGCGGTGCGGGCGGCCCGGAACGCCGGCATGTTCTCGACCGCCACCCGCATCCCGAGCCGCGCGGCCCGCCGCGCCAGGCGGGCGAAGGCGTCGGCCTCGCGGCGGCGCAGGGCCCGCCGGGCGGCCCCGCCGAGGGCCGCCCAGCCGGCCAGGCTCACCATCGCCGGGTGCATCACCACCACCTCCGCCTCGACTGCGCCGGCCGCCTCCAGCGCAGCCGCGTACAGCCGCTCGGTCCGGGCCTGCAGCTCCGGGTCGGCGGAGGCGATGTCCAGCTCCCGGAACGGCGCGTGCACCGAGTACGCCAGGCCGCGGCGGGCCTTGAGGCGCGCCAGGGCGCGCAATTCCGATGGGCTGCCGGGCAGCCGCGGCCCGGGGCTGGCCAGCTCGAACGCCGCGAACCGGCCCAGCCCGGCGCGCACCGCCGCCAGCCAGTCTTCGCGCAACACGGTGGAAGCGGCGAGCCTCACGCCGACGTGCTCCCGGGGGAGTTCGGCGGCGCCGGGGAGGCGGCCCCAGGTGCGGGGTCGCCGGCGGCCCGCGCCGGCGGCGCGGTGGTGGCGCCCGGGGCGAGCAGGAGGCAACTGGCCCACCGGCCCGGGCGGATTTCGGTCAGCTCCGGCACCTCGCGGCGGCAGCGCTCCACGGCCGCGGGGCAGCGCGGGTGGAACGGGCAGCCCGGCGGCGGGTCGGCCGGATTGGGCGGCTCGCCGCCCAGTGGAGCGCGGCGGGCGGGGCGCTCCGGGTCGGGCACCGGCACCGCGGCCAGCAGCGCCTGGGTGTACGGGTGCAGCGGGGCCCGGTAGAGCTCGGCGCTGGGAGCCACCTCGACCAGCCGGCCCAGGTACATCACCGCCACCCGGTCGCTGACGTGGCGGACCACTCCCAGGTCGTGGGCCACGAAGATGTAGGTCAGGCCCAGCCGGGCCTGGAGGTCCTGCAGCAGGTTCAGGATCTGCGCCTGGATGGACACGTCGAGGGCCGACACCGGCTCGTCGCACAGGATCAGCTCCGGGCCCACCGCGAGCGCCCGGGCCACCCCGATGCGCTGGCGCTGGCCCCCGGAGAACTCGTGCGGGTAGCGCCGCGCGTGGTCCGGCGAGAGGCCCACCAGCGCCAGCAGCTCCGCGATGCGCTCGCGCGCGGCGCGCCCGGAGGCCAGGTGGTGGATGGCCAGCGCCTCGCCCAGGGCCGCCCCCACGGTCATGCGCGGGTTGAGCGAGCCGTACGGGTCCTGGAAGATGATCTGCATGCGGCGCCGCAGCCGGCGCAGCGGGCCCGGCGCCAGGCGCAGCACGTCCACGCCGTCGAACCACACCTCCCCGGCGGTGGCCGGCAGCAGCCGCAGGATGAGCCGTCCGGTGGTGGTCTTGCCGCAGCCCGACTCCCCCACCAGCCCCAGCGTCTCGCCGCGGCGCACCTCGAAGCTCACCCCGTCCACCGCCCGGACCCAGCCCGCGGTGCGCCCCATCAGCCCGCGCCGCACCGGGAACAGCTTGCGCAGGCCGCGCACCGAGAGCAGCGGGGCCACCTCCGGGGGCCGGCTCACGCGTCCTCCGCGGAAGCCGCCATGCGGCGCAGCAGTTCGACGCGCTGCTCCGAGGCGGCCACCTGGTCCGCGTGCCAGCAGCGCACCCAATGCCCTCCGGCGGGCCCCTCGAGCGGCGGTTCGGCGGTGCGGCAGCGCTCGGTGGCGAAGGCGCAGCGGGGGTGGAAGCGGCACCCGGAGGGGAAGCGCGCGGGATCGGGCACGCTGCCCGGGATGGCCTGCAGCCGCTGGCGCGGGCGGTGCACGTCCGGGAGGCAGCCGAGCAGGCCCAGGGTGTACGGGTGCCGCGGGTCGCGGAACGCGTCGGCGGTGGCGCACCGCTCCACCACCTGCCCGGCATACATCACGGCCACCTCGCGGGCCACCTCGGCCACCACCCCCAGGTCGTGGGTGATGATGAGCACCGCCATGCCCAGCTCGCGTTGCAGCCGGGCCAGGAGCTCCAGGATCTGCGCCTGGATGGTGACATCGAGCGCGGTCGTGGGCTCGTCGGCGATGAGCAGCGCCGGACGGCAGGCCAGCGCCATGGCGAGCATGACCCGCTGCCGCAGGCCGCCCGAGAGCTGGTGCGGGTACTCATCCACCCGGTGCTCGGGAGCCGGGATGCCCACCAGCCGGAACAGCTCCACCGCGCGGGCGCGGGCCTCGCGGCGGCCGGCGCGCCGGTGGACCCGCAGAACCTCGGCCACCTGCTCGCCGCACGACAGCACCGGGTTGAGCGAGGTCATGGGCTCCTGGAACACCATCGCGATCTGCTCGCCGCGCACCCGGCGCAGCTCCGAGCCGGACAGCGCCAGCAGGTCGCGCCCGCGAAACAGGATCCGGCCCCCCTCGATGCGCCCGGGGGGCGAGGCCACCAGGCGCAGGATGGACAGCGCGGTCACGCTCTTGCCGCAGCCGGACTCGCCCACCAGGCCCAGCGTGGCCCCTTCCTCCAGCTCCAGCGACACCCCGTCCACCGCGCGCACCACCCCCTCCTCGGTGTGGAACCAGGTGCGCAGGTCCTGGATCGCCAGCAGCGGGCCGGGCGGCCCCGCGGGAGTCCGGGCGGCGCTCACCGGCGGGCCTCCGCGACGCGGCGGGGGTCCAGCGCGTCGCGCAGCCCGTCGCCCAGGAAATTGAAGGCCATCACCGCCACGAAGATCGCCACCCCCGGCGCCAGCACCCACGGGTAGCTCTGCAGGTACGAGACGTTCTGCGCCTGGCGCAGCATGTTGCCCCACGAGGCGTACGGCTCCTGGATGCCCACCCCCAGGTAGGACAGCGCCACCTCGCCCAGGATGTAGCCGGGCACCGAGACCGTGGCCGCCACCACCAGGAAGGAGAAGGTGTTGGGCAGCACGTGCCGGGCCAGGATCCGCAGCGGCCCGGCCCCCACCGCGCGGGCCGCCAGCACGTACTCCCGGGTGCGCAGCGAGAGCACCATGCCCCGCACCACCCGCGCCAGGCTGGCCCAGTAGACGCACGCCAGGATCACCACCGTGAGCAGGTACACCTGGGGCGAGGGCAGGGTGATGGGGAACACCGCGCGCAGCGCCAGGATCAGGTACAGCGCCGGCACCGACATGATGACCTCCGTGGAGCGCATGGCCAGGGTGTCCACCCAGCCGCCGAAGTAGCCGGCCGCCCCGCCCACCAGCATCCCCAGGAGGAAGCTGATGAGCACCCCCACCAGCCCCACCGACAGCGACACCCGGGCCCCGAAGACCAGGCGGCTGAACTGGTCCCGCCCGAACTGGTCGGTGCCCAGCAGGTACACCCGTCCGGGCGGCTCCGCGCCGAACAGGTGCAGCCGCGAGGGCACGCACCCCAGCCAGCGGTAGGGCTCGCCCCGCACCAGCAGCCGCACCGGGCAGCGGCCCGCCGGGCGCGGGCGGTACTCCAGGCGGCCCCCGGAGAGCCGGCCGGTGTCGGTGGCGTACACGAACGGCCCGCGCAGGCGGCCGGCGGCGTCGCGCAGGTGGATCGGCGTGGGCGGGTGGAACGGGTGGTCCGCGTCCAGGGCGTCGTACGGGTAGGGCGCCAGGAAGTCGGCCCCGGCCGCGCCCAGGTACAGCACCGCCAGCACCCCGGCGCACACCCGGGCCACCAGGCTCAGGCGCAGGCCGCGCCCGGCCGCCCGCTCCCCTCCCGGCGCGCTCACGCGGACTCCGCGCGGATCCGCGGGTCGGCCAGCACCAGCAGCAGGTCCGCCGCCAGGTTCCCGAGCACCAGCACCCCGGAGGTCAGCAGCACCGAGCCCATCACCACGTACAGGTCGCGCTGCAGCAGCGCCGTCAACGTGAGGCGCCCCAGCCCCGGCCAGCCCATCACCACCTCCACCAGGAACGAGCCGGTGAGCAGGAACCCCAGGCTGTAGCCGAACAGGGTGATGAGCGGGTTGAGGGCGTTGCGCACCGCGTGGCGCAGCACCACCGCGGACTCCGGGAGGCCCTTGGCGCGGGCGGTGGTGACGTACTCCGCGTGCAGCACGTCCAGCAGGTTGGCGCGCATCTGGCGCATCCGGGAGGCCATCGGGGCCAGCCCCACTGCCAGCGCCGGGAGCACCAGGTGGTGCAGCAGGTCTAGCGCGCGGCGGCCCCAGCCCAGGCTGTCGGAGTCCAGGCTGCGCATGCCGCCGATGGGAAACCACCCGGTGCGCGCCGCGAACAGCAGCAGCAGCAGCGCCAGGAACACCTCCGGCACGGAGAGACCCACGAACGCCACGAAGGAGCAGGCCCGGTCCACCCAGGTGTTGTGGCGCACCGCGGACAGGATCCCCAAGGGAATGCTCAGCCCCCAGGCCACGCACGAGCCGGCCAGCGCCAGCACGAAGGTGTTGAGCAGCCCCTGGGCCAGCACCTCGAACACCGGGCGGTGGTAGGCGAAGGAGTAGCCGAAATCCAGGCGCAGGAACACGTTCTTGAGGTAGCTCAGGTACTGCAGCGGCAGCGGCTGGTCCAGGCCGAAGCGGGTGCGCATGGCCTCGATCGCCTCGGGGCTCACCGCCGGGTCGGCGCGCATGGTGTCCAGGTAGTCCCCCGGGGCTGCGTGCATCACCAGGAAGGTGAGCAGGGAGACGCCCAGCAGCAGGGGCACCAGGTGCAGCAGACGCTTCAGGATGACGGTGCGCATGCGCGGTGCCCGCCGGCGCCTACTTGAGGTAGATCTGCGGGGAGTTCCACAGCACCCGGTGCGGGATGAGCGTGGGCCGCAGGTTGCCCAGCTTCCGGCTGGCCACCACGTAGGCCTTCTCGGAGGGCAGGTAGATGACCACCGCCTGGTCGGTCACGATCTCCTGAACCCGGTCCCACAGCCGCTTGCGCCGCGGGTAGTCGTCGTCCCGGGACAGCTCCTCCATCAGCGAGTCCACCTCGGCCTCCCACGGGGTGGCCGGCCGGGGCTGGTCGATGTACCAGAAGTGCTGCTTGCCGCGGCTCATCCACACGTTCTGGCTCAGCGACGGGTCGGGCGGCACCCCCCCGCCCAGGCCCAGCAGCGCGGCGTCGTAGTCGCGCGACTCGCGGATGCGGCTGATCAGCTGGTTGAACTCCACCGGGGCCACGGTCAGGTCCATCCCCAGCTCCTTGAGGTCGCTGCGCAGCAGGTTGCACAGGGACACCCGGGTGTTGTTGTCGGCGTTGGTGATGATGCTGAACTGCACCTTGTTGCCGGCGGGGTCCTCCAGCCAGCCGTCGCGATTGCGGTCGGCGAACCCCTCGCGCCGCAGCAGCTCGCGGGCGCGGGCCAGGTCGTGGGTGTACTCCTTGACCTCCGGGTCGTACCAGCGGCGGTTGCCGCGGGTGCTGGGGCCCCAGTTGGGCGCGGCCTGGCCCTGGTAGGCCAGCCGGATCATCCGGCCGCGGTCCACCGCCAGCGCCACCGCCCGGCGGAAGTTGAGGTCGCTGAACCAGCGGTACTTCACCGGGTCCACGTACGGCGTCCGCTGGTCGGCCCTGAGGTTCAGGTTGAACCAGAAGAAGGTGGTGCGCAGGTCCACCCCCAGGTCGAACACTTTGTAGCCGGAAGCGGCCTCCCCCGCCTTGAGCCGGGGGTAGTCGGCGGAGCGCGGCATGTCCATGGCGTCCGTCTCCCCGTGCTCGAACCTGAGCAGCTCGGTGTTCTGGTCGGGCTCCACCAGCCACACCAGCTCGTCCAGGTAGGGCAGGCGGCGGCCGCGGGGGTCCACCTCGTACCAGTACGGGTTGCGCTCCAGGACCACCCGCTCGCCCGGCACGAACTGCTTGAGGCGCCACGGCCCGCTGCCCACCAGGTCCTCGGGGCGGGTGTTGAGGCCGTAGCTGCTCTCGAAGCGCCCCTCGTGCAGGGCGGCCTCCAGCCGCGCCCGGGGCACGATGTTCACCGCCCCGATCACCTCCAGGAAGATCCCGTAGCTCTCGGGCAGCCGGACCACCACCGTGGAGTCGTCGGGCGCGCTCAGCTGGAAGCGCTGGCCGTGCACCTTGACCAGCTCGGCGGTGGCCGGGTGCACCTTCGGGTCGTACACCACCTCGAAGGTGAACAGCACGTCGGCCGAGGTGATGGGGGTGCCGTCCGAGAAGAACGCGTGCCGCAGGTGGAAGGTCCAGGTGCGGCCGTCGGGGGAGCGTTCCCAGGATCGTGCCAGCCCCGGCTCGGTGCGCTGGGTCTGGTTGTCGAAGTACACCAGCTGGTCGAACAGGCGGTTGGTGACGTCGGTGCTGGAGGTCTCGTTGGCGGTGATCCCGTTGAAGGTCTTGGGCGCGTTGCGCGTGCCCAGCACCAGCCGGCCGCCATAGCGGCCCGCAGTGCACTCGACGCGCTTGGGATCCGGAGGCCCCGAGGTCCGGGGCTGTCCCGAAGCCGGCCGGCCCAGGGCGGCCAGCACCAGCGCCGTCGCGCCCAGCGCCGCGGCCAGCCCGCCCGCCACGTGACGCCACTCGACTGTGCCCCTGCCTTGCTTCACGCCAGGCTCTCCCCTCCCGGAGTCGGCCGCCGGTCCGCCGGCGCCGCCCCGGCCAGTATAGGAACGCCCCTGGCAGGTGTCAAAAAGCCCGTCCCGGGCGGCGGGGGCGGCCCGGCGATGCCGCCAACCCGGAGGCGATCGGCAAGGCGGGCGAGGCGCGCGGGCAGCCCGGGGCCACCGCCCGCGACGGGCGCGCGAGGCTCGGCTGGCAGAGGGTATCGGTTGGGATCCAGTGAGGCGGGCTTGGGCTAGGCGGCCATCCGGGTCGGGCCGGCCAGCTCCAGCCGCACCCGGCCCTCGGGCTCGGACCGCGCGTTGACGCGGAGCGCCTCGGGGCCCATCCCCGGCGCGGCGGCCAGGGTGCAGATGCCCCAGCGGGCCAGCTGGCCCACGCCGGGCAGGTTCTGGGCCGGCGAGTCCCACACCACCACGTCGGCCCGCAGGCAGATGGCCAGCTGGGCGAACTGCTCCGGGGTGATCGGGCTGCCTGGGAGGTACTGCAGCGGCAGGTCCAGGTTGAACAGGCGGGCCACCGGCTCGGCGCTGCCCCAGGCCACGGTCAGGCCCCGCTCGCACGCCACCCGGGCGGCCACCGCCAGGAACAGCGACTTGCCCGCGGCCCGCGGCCCGCCGACCTCGACCTGGGGCGTGGACAGCAGCGTCGGCCAGTCGACGCCCTGCGGGAGGTCCACCCGATCCGGCTCGGGCGCGGCGGTGTGCAGCGAGCGCACCATCAGGAACGCCCCGGAGACGTCCTCGCCGTACACCACTCGGAAGGGGGTGCCCGCCGGCGAGCGCGGCAGCGCGCTCTGCCCGCTCACCAGCACCGCGCCGGGCGGCGACAGCAGGCGCAGCAGCTCGTCGAACTGGGCCTCGCCCAGCGCCTCCGCTCCCAGCCGCACCCAGCCCGAGGCCTGCCGCACCAGCGACGGGCGCCCCGGCCGCAGCAGCATCTCCGCGCCGGGCACCGAGCCCAGCCGCTCCAGCAGCGCGGTGGCCTGCTCCTGGCGGCTGCCCCCCGCGCCGTGCCGGGCCTCGTGCGCGATGCGCGCGAAGGCCTGCCGCAGGGCGTCGTGCGACTTGAGCTTCTCCACCCGGGAGTCCGCGGCGGAGTCCCCCGCGCCGGCCTCGTCCTGCTCGCGCGCCACGTCCAGGAGGAAGCTCTGGGTGGACTCCTCGATCACCCGGTTGGCGGAGATGGGGCCGGACTGGAACTGGAAGTTCGCCTCGAGCCACCGGAACAGGCCCCGCACCGCGCGCTCGCCCTCCCGCTGGCGCTCGTCCAGGCCGTTGATGATGCGCCCGTTCTCGAAGTGGATGTAGCCGCGGCCCAGCGGGCCCTCCAGGCGCAGCGTGCCGGTGACCGAGTTCATGCTGAGGGTCTGGCACAGATCGAACAGGCTCAACAGGCCCAGGTCGCCGCTCAGTTCGTGGCCCGCGGGACGGGTGGACATGTCAGGCCGCCTTCCGCAGCGCAGCGGCGGGCGCGGCGGCGCCCGCGCCGGCGAGCCCGGCGGCGTGCTCCACCGCCTCGCGGCTGCTGGCGAAGGCCAGCGCGTCCTCCAGCGCCACCACCCGCTCGCGCACCAGGGCGCCCAGCGCGTCGTCCAGCAGCTGCATGCCCTCGCGCTTGCTGGTCTGCATCACCGACGGGATCTGGAAGGTCTTGCGGTCGCGGATGTGCGAGGCGATGGCCGGGGTGCAGATCAAAATCTCCAGCGCCGCCACCCGGCCGCGCCCGTCGGCGCGCTTGACCAGCCGCTGCGCCACCACTCCCTGGAGCGAGTCCCCCAGCATGGAGCGGATCTGCTGCTGCTGCTCCACCGGGAAGGAGTCGATGATGCGGTCCACGGTCTGCGCCGCGCTGGGGGTGTGCAGCGTGCCGAACACCAGCGTGCCGGTCTGGGCCGCGGTCACCGCCAGCTCCATGGTCTCCAGGTCGCGCATCTCCCCCACCAGGATCACGTTGGGGTCCTCGCGCAGCGCGGCCCGCAAGGCCGACGCGAAGCTGGGGGTGTGCCGCCCCACCTCGCGCTGGTTCACCAGGCAGGCCTTGTTGCGGTGCACGAACTCGATGGGGTCCTCCACGGTGATGATGTGGTGGTGCCGGGTGGCGTTGATGTGGTCGATCATGGCCGCCAGGGTGGTGCTCTTGCCGGTGCCCGGGGGCCCGGTCACCACCACCAGCCCCTTGGTGCGCTCGGTGAGCTGCAGCACCTGCGGGGGCAGCCCCAGCTGCTCCACGGTGAGGATCTGCGTGGGCAGCATCCGGAAGGCCGCCGCCAGGCCGTCGCGGTGGCGGTAGATGTTGGCCCGCATCCGCACCACGCCGGGGACCTCGTACGAGAAGTCCACCGAGTTCTCGCGCTGGAACTCCGCGCGCACCTCCTCGCGCATGATCTCCAGCAGCAGGTCCTCCACCAGGTCCGCGGTCAACGGCTCCGGCTCCACCGGCTGCAGCTCGCCGTTGAGGCGGATCATGGGCGGGGCGCCGGCCGCCACGTGCAGGTCGGACGCGCCTTGCTCCTTGATCAGCTTGAAGATCTCATCGATGCGGGGCATCTGGCTCCCCGGCCGCCCGGAATTGGACGGGCAGCGCCTAATTGCCGGGATGCATGGCAGGCGTGCCGCTACGCCCGGTCATCCCTGTATCGGCGCGGGGGAGACGGAAGGTTAGCCGCGGGCAGTCTCCGGGGGGGCCGGCCCGGCCCAGCGCAACACCAGTTCGCGGGCGGCGCGGCCCTCGTCCAGCCGCCCCACCGGGGTGGTGTAGGGGGCGCCGTGCACTGTGTCCGGGGAGCGCTCCACCTCCGCGGCGATCTGCTCCATGGCCGCGATGAAGTGGTCCAGGGTGCGCTTCTCCTCGGTCTCGGTGGGCTCGATCATGATCGCCTCTTCGACGATCAGCGGGAAGTACACGGTCGGCGCGTGGACCCCGAAGTCGAGCAGGCGCTTGGCGATGTCCAGCACGCGCACCCCCTTCTTCTTCTGCTCCACCCCGCTGAGCACGAACTCGTGGGTGCAGGGGAAGGGGTACGCCAGCCGGTAGGTGCGCTGCAGGTGCGCGCGCAGGTAGTTGGCGTTGAGGATGGCCCGCCGGGACATGGCCGCCAGGCCCTCGCGGCCCAGCATCCGCATGTAGGCGTAGGCCCGCACGAACACCCCGAACTGGCCGAACGCCCCGTGGATGCGGCCGATGGACCGGGGCGCGTCCGCCGCGCCCACCACCTGGTAGCGGTCGCCCTGCTGGGCCACCCAGGGCACCGGCAGGAACGGCTCCAGCATTGCCCGCACCGCGATCGGGCCGGCGCCCGGCCCGCCTCCGCCGTGGGGCTGGGTGAAGGTCTTGTGGAGGTTGATGTGGCAGATGTCGAAGCCCAGGTCCCCGGGGCGGGCCAGCCCCACCAGGGCGTTCAGGTTGGCGCCGTCCATGTACAGCAGCGCGCCGGCCCGGTGGACCAGCTCGGCCACCTCCCGGATCTGCCGCTCGAACAGGCCCAGGGTGTTGGGGTTGGTGATCATGAGCGCGGCCACGTCCTCGTCCAGCGCGGCCTTCAGCGCTTCCAGGTCCACCTCGCCGCGGGCGCACGACTTGAGTTCCACCACCTCGTAGCCCACCAGCGCCACGCTGGCCGGGTTGGTCCCGTGGGCCGAGTCCGGCACCAGCACCTTGCGGCGTGGCCGGCCCTTGGACTCGTGGTAGGCGCGGGTCAGCAGCAGGCCCAGCAGCTCGCCGTGGGCGCCGGCGGCCGGCTGTAGCGACACCGCGTCCAGCCCGGTGATCTCTTTGAGGCTCTCCGAGATCTCGTGCATCAGGCGCAGCGCCCCCTGCAGCCCCTCCGGCGGGGTCAGCGGGTGCAGGTGCTGGAAGCCCGGGAGGGCCGCCAGTTCGTCGTTGATCTTGGGGTTGTACTTCATGGTGCACGAGCCCAGCGGGTAGAAGCCCTGGTCGATGTTGTGGTTCATCGCCGAGATCCGGGTGAAGTGCCGGACCACGGTGGCCTCGCCCACGTCCGGAATGCCCGGCGGGGTGGCCCGCAGCGCCGCCGGCGGCAGGTAGCTGGAGAGCGGCGCCGCCGGCACGTCCAGGGGCGGCAGCGGCACGCCGCGGCTGCCCTCGGAGTGGAACTCGAAGATCAGCGGCTCGTCGTGGAACAGGCGCGGGTCGGGGCCCCACCCGGGCTCCGCGGCGTGCGCGGCGCGGGCCTCCGGCGCGGGCGCCGGGGCGGTTCCCGGGGCCGGGGTTCGAGTCTGGCTCACGAGCGGCCCCTCCCCCAGTGCGCCAGGCCCGCGGCCCAGCGGTCGATCTCCTCGCGGGTGCGCTTCTCGGTGACCGCCACCAGCAGCTCGTGGGCGCGCGCCGGGTCCCACCGGGAGAGCGGCACGCCGGCCAGGAAGCCGTCCTTGAGTGCGTCCTGCACCAGCGCCTGAGCCGGGGCCGCGGTGCGGAGCACGAACTCGTGCACGAAGGGCCCCGGGTAGCGGAGCTGCGCGCCGCCCACCGCCGCCGCGCGCTCCGCCGCGTAGTGGGCCTTGTGCGCCGACTGCTCGGCCACCTCGCGCAGGCCGGTGCGGCCCAGCAGGCAGCAGTAGATGGTGGCCGCGGTGGCCACCAGGGTCTCGTTGGTGCAGATGTTGGAGGTGGCCTTGGCGCGACGGATGTGCTGCTCGCGCGTCTGCAGCGTCAGCACGAAGCCGCGGCGGCCGCGCGCGTCGCGGGTGATCCCGGCGATGCGCCCCGGCAGCCGGCGGACATGTTCCATGCGGCAGCTCATGAAGCCCACCACCGGGCCGCCCAGGTTCTGGCCCACCCCCAGCGCCTGGGCCTCGCCCACCGCCAGGTCCGCACCGCACTCGCCGGCGGGCCTGAGCACCGCGGCCGCCACCGGGTCCACCACCGCCACCCGCAGCGCGCCGCTGCCCTCGGTCCGGGCGAACGCCTCGGCCAGCGGCTCCAGGAGCCCGTACACGTTGAGCTGCGGCAGCAGCACGCAGCACGCCCGGGACAGCCGCTCCGGGGTCAGCCCGGCCAGGTCGGTCACCCCGTCGCGCTCCGGCAGCAGCTCCACGCGCAGCCCGGCGGAGCGGCCGTAGGTGTCGATGATCTCGCGGGTGTGGGGGTGGATGCCGGGCGAGGCCAGCACCACGTCGCGCCGGTTCACCCCGCGCGCCAGCAGCACCGCCTCGGCCGCCGCGGTGCCACCGTCGTACAGCGAGGCGTTGGCCGCCTCCAGGCCGGTCAGCTCGCACACCACCGTCTGGAACTCGAAGATGGCCATCAGCGTGCCCTGGGACACCTCGGCCTGGTACGGGGTGTAGGCCGTGTAGAACTCGGAGCGGAACAGCAGGTGCGGCAGGGCCGCCGGGATGTAGCGGTCGTAGATGCCGCCGCCCAGGAAGGAGACGTGGGTGCCGGCGTGGGCGTTGGCGGCGGCCAGCGCTCCGAACTCGCGGCGCAGCTCCAGCTCGGAGGAGCCCGGCGGCAGCGCCAACTCGCGGCCCAGCTGCAGCTCCCGCGGGATGGCCGCGTCCACCAGCTCCTGCAGGCTGCCCACGCCGATGTCGGCCAGCATCGCCCGCTCGTCGGCCGGGCTGGCGCTGAAGTAGTTCACGGCTGCTGTCCGATGATCGCCCCGTAGGCCGCGGCGTCCAGGAGGTCCTTGCCCGCGCCGGGCCCGGAGGGGCGGATGCGGACGAACCAGCCCTCGCCGTAGGCGTCCCGGTTGACCACGCCGGGGTCGGTCTTGAGCTGCTCGTTGACCGCGGTCACGGTGCCGGAGACCGGCGCGTACATGTCGCTCACGGTCTTGACCGCCTCGACCGTGCCGAAGGACTTGCCGGTCTCGACGGTGGCGCCCACCTCGGGCAGCTCCACGAACACCACGTCGCCCAGCTCGCCCTGGGCGTAGTCGGTCAGGCCCACCGTCCACTCGCTGCCGTCCTGGCGGGCCCACTCGTGTTCCTTGGTGTATTTCAGGTCTTTCAGGATCGTGCTCACCGGGTTCCCCCCGTCGCTATGTTGGTTCGGGCTCACGGCCGTGCGCCCCTAGCGGATTCATCTCGTTCGGGCGCATTGCCGTGCGCCCCTACTTGTGCGACGCCTGGGTGTAGAAGGGCTTCTTCACGATGCGCCCGGGGGCCAGCGCCCCGCGCTGGCGCAGCTGGACCGCGGTGCCGACGGCGCTGCGCGCGGCCGGCACGTAGCCCATGCCGATCCCCTTCTTGAGGCTCGGGCTGAACGTGCCGCTGGTCACCGGCCCCAGCGGCGCCCCGTCCCCGGCCAGCTCCGAGCCGTGGCGCGGGATGGAGCGGTCCAGCATCTCGAAGGCCACCAGCTTGCGCGGGACCCCGGCCTCGCGCTGCCGCAGCATCGGCTCGCGCCCCAGGAACTCCCCCTTGTCCAGCCGCACCGTCCACTGCAGCCCGGCCTCGAGCGGCGTGGTGGTCTCGTCGATGTCGTTCCCGTACAGGCAGTAGTTCATCTCCAGGCGCAGCGTGTCGCGCGCCCCCAGGCCCACCGGGCCGATGCCCTGGGCCTGGCCCACGGTCAGGATCTTCTCCCACATCCACCGCGCGTGCTGGGGGTGGAAGTAGATCTCGAAGCCGTCCTCGCCGGTGTAGCCGGTGCGCGAGAAGATGCACGGCACCGCCCACAGGTCCAGCTCGGTGAAGCGGTAGAACGGCAGCGCCAGGGCCTCCCCCGGGAGGTGGCCGCGGAACACTTCCTCGGCCCGGGGCCCCTGCACCGCCAGCTGGGCCCATCCCGGGCTCTCGTCGGCCACCTTCACCTGGCCGCGCGCCTGGCTCTGCACCCAGCGCACGTCCTTCTCGGTGTTGGCCGCGTTCACCACCAGGAGGTAGCCGTGGTCGCGCTTGTACACCAGGAGGTCGTCCACGATGCCGCCGGTGGGCAGGCACATGGGGGTGTACACCACCTTGCCCACGTCCATGCCGCGGATGTCGCACGGCAGCAGCCGGTCCAGGAAGTCCTCCGCCTCCGGGCCGGTGACCGCGATCTCGCCCATGTGGGAGACGTCGAACATCCCCACCGCCTGCCGCACCCGCTCGTGCTCCTGGAGGATACCCTGGTACTGGATGGGCATGAGCCAGCCGGCGAACTCCACGAGCTTCGCGCCCGCCTGGCGGTGTTGGTCGATGAAGGGAGTGGTGTGAGGCACGTCGAGCCTTCCGGTAGTGGGGACGCCAGAGGAACGTGGGAAATTCCACCCGGAAATCTAGGGCCGGCCCGCGGGCGTGTCAAGGAGCGGGCGGTCCGGCTCGCCTTGACCCTGCGCGCGGGGCGTCCCTATAATCCGTTGTCCCCTCGCGCAACGTCCACCCGTCACTGGCCGGGCGTGCTGAGTGATCCTGGCCGTGGGAGTCCCATGAGCACGCAATCTACCATCCGATCCGCAGGCAAGGCCGCCATCCCCAGCACCATGCGCGCCCTGGTCAAGCCCGGGCCGCGCCCCGGCGCGGAGCTGCGCACCGTGGAGGTGCCCAAGCCCGGGCTGCGCGACGTGCTGGTCCGGGTGCTGGCGGCCTCGGTGTGCGGCACCGACCTGCACATCTACAAGTGGGACGAGTGGGCCGCCGGGCGGTTCAAGGCGCCCATGACCTTCGGCCACGAGTTCTGCGGCGAGGTGGTGGCGTGCGGGGACGAGGTGGACAACGTCCAGGTGGGCGACTACGTCACCGCCGAGACCCACGTCATCTGCCACACCTGCTACCAGTGCCGGACCGGCCAGGGGCACGTGTGCGAGAACGTGTCCATCCTGGGCATCGACCGGCCGGGGATCTTCGCCGACTACGCGGTGATCCCCGGGGAGAACGCCTGGAAGACCGACCGCCGCTTCCCGCCCGAGATCGCCACCCTGCAGGAGCCCTTCGGCAACGCGGTGCACACCGCGCTGACCGGGCGGATCACCGCCAAGAGCGTGCTGGTCACCGGCTGCGGGCCGCTGGGCCTCTTCTGCGTGGCGCTGTCCAAGTTCGCGGGCGCCTCCCACGTGTTCGCCGCCGAGGTGACCCAGCTGCGGCGGGAGCTGGCCAAGAAGGTGGGCGCCACCGCGGTGTTCGACCCGCTCAAGGACGACGTGGCCGCGGAAGTGCGCCGGCTGACGCACGGCGAGGGCGTGGACGTGCTCCTGGAGACCGCCGGGGCCCCCACCGCCATCGAGACCGGCTTCAAGTGCCTGAAGTACGCCGGGCGGGCCTCGCTCATCGGGCTCCCCAGCAAGCCCTTCCCGTTCGACTTCACCGACCAGATCATCTTCAAGGGCGCCACCGTCATCGGCATCTCCGGGCGCGAGATGTTCGAGACCTGGTACTCCACCCGGGCGCTCCTGGACGGCGGCCTGGACCTCTCGCCCATCATCACCCACAAGCTGCCGCTGGAGGAATTCGAGAAGGCGTTCGACCTGATCGGCTCCGGCCAGTGCGGCAAGATCGTGTTCAAGGTGGCTCCTCCGGAGGCCGGCGGGGTGCGCTGACCGGCCCATCGGAGGCGCGGCTAGTCTGTTGAATGGCAGTAGGTTCCAGGCCCGGCTTGAGACCGGACTGGAGACGTTCACCGCTGCCCCCCGGGAGCCGGCGGCCCCGGATCAACCTGCTACGGAGGCGATGATGCGCGCTCGGCGTTCCGCGGTGCCCTGGTTGCCCGGGCTCGTCGCGCTGCTCGTCGCGGCCTTCCTCCCCGCTGCCGCGCAGGCTCAATCCCAAGAAGACCTGCTGCCCAGCTGGTTCGACGTCTCCCCGCGCTCCCAGGCGCTCGGCGGGGCCGGGGTGGCGCTGCCCGGCGAGGATCCCTTCGCCTCGTTTCTCAACCCGGCGCACCTGGCGGACGCTGAAGGCCTGACGTGGGGCCACTCGTGGACCAGCCTGCTCCCGGGGGAGTCGGAAGACGTGGGGGTGCGCGCCAACTACTTCACGCTGGGTGCCGCGGGCGTGGGGTTGAGCTTCGACGGGCGGCCGTTCTCGGCTCTCGGCAAGACCCAGCTGGACTACGGTCAGACGGGGATCCTCGCCGAGGATGGGCTGGGCGGCCCCGACTCCCTGGCGGGCGAGCCGTCGCCCTTCAGTGACGAGGTGCGCGAGTTCGGGCTGGGCTTCCATGGGGTGCAGACCCTGCGTTACTTGGGGACCCTGGTTGGCCGCCGGGTGCCCCGGGTGGACGACTACGTGGAGATCTCGGCC
>DATKKS010000253.1:0-3906 GCA_035542815.1 Saccharimonadales bacterium (SeqCode)
GGGGCGCACGGCAGTGCGCCCGGCGCCGCGCCCGACGCTGCCCCCGCCGATTCCGCTCCGCCGGACGACTCCGCCGCGGCGGCCCCGCCCGACTCCGGCCTGCCGGTGGTGTACGCCGCGGCCCTGCTCCCCGGGGCCGCCCCGGACCAGGACGCGCTGGCCCTCGAGGTGCTCTCCGAGCACGATCACGCCACCTACGTCTACCGCGTGGCCCCCGCGCCCCCGGGGCTCTCCCGCGAGGCCGCCGGCGCGTGGCTGGCGGCGCTGGCCTCCCACACGCTGCTGGCGCTGGACTTCATGAAGGAGCCGCTGTACCTGTCCGAAGATCAGCTGCTGGCCGCGCGCGAGGGGCTCTACCGCGCCGCGCTGCGCCGGCTGCCGGGCCTGCGCGAGCTGCGCGGGCGGCTGGCCGGGCGCGCCATCCACACCTCGCCCGCCGCGTGGCGGGGGCAGCTGGAGAAACTGGTCCGGGGTGCCTAGGGGCCTGCGCCGGGGGGACACCCGCCGGCGCACCGCGGGCCGGCCCGCTCGGGAGGCCCGTTTCGGTGCGGCCGGCGGCGCCCCTGCTGAGGGAAGGGATCCATGCCGCCACCCACGCCCGTGACCTCGTTGGTCGCCCGGTTCAACCTGCGCGCTGCGGGCCGCTGGGTGGTCTACGGGGTTCTGATCGGCCTCGTGGCGGGGACCGGGGCCATCGTCTTCCAGCTGCTGTGCCAGGCGGGCAGCCACTTCTTCCTCGACCGCCTGGCAGGGTTCCGGCCCGCGGGGCCGGCGGGGGAGAGCCCGCTCTTCGCCGCCACCCGATGTCCGTTCCGGCCGTGGCTCCTGCCCCTGGTGGTGGCCCTCGGCGGGCTGCTGTCGGGCATCCTGGTGTTCACTTTCGCGCCCGAGGCCGCGGGCCACGGCACCGACGCGGCGATCGACTCGTTCCACCGCCGGCAGGGCCGGGTCCGCGGCCGTGTACCGCTGGTCAAGGGGCTGGCCTCGGCCCTGACCCTCGGCTCCGGCGGCTCGGGCGGACGGGAAGGCCCGATCGCCCAGATCGGAGCCGGCTTCGGTTCGGCGCTGGCCGGGTGGCTGAAGCTGTCGGACCGGGACCGCCGGGTGCTCATGCTCGCCGGCGTGGGGGCCGGGGTGGGGAGCATCTTCCGCGCGCCCCTCGCCGGGGCGCTGTTCGCCGCGGAGGTCCTGTACTCGGAGCCGGACTTCGAGTCCGACGTGATCATCCCCGCGGCCATCTCCACCATCGTCGCGTACTGCGTGTTCTCCTTCCGGTTCGGATTCGGGAGCCTGTTCAGCACGCCGGCGTTCGCCTTCCACTCCGCGGTCGAGCTGCTGCCCTACACCGTCCTGGCGGTGGTGGTGGCCCTGGGCTCGGGCCTGTTCGTGGAGCTGTTCTACGGCGCCCACCGGCTGTTCGAGGCGCTGCCGGTGCCGCGCCAAGCGCGTCCCGCGATCGGCGGCGCGGCGACCGGGCTGGTGGCCGTGGGGCTGTACCTGGCGCTCGGCCGGCCGGCGGTCCTGGACGTCCTCTCCTTCGGCTACGGGTCCATCCAGCAGGCGCTGTACGGGCAGCTCACCGTCGGGGTGCTGCTGGCGCTGGCGCTGGGCAAGATGCTCACCACGTCCCTGTCCATCGGCTCGGGCGGGTCGGGCGGCGTGTTCGGCCCCTCGATGGTGATCGGCGGGAGCCTCGGGGGCGTGGTCGGCATCCTGGCCCGGGAGGCGATGCCGACGGTGGTCACCTCGCCCGGCGCGTACGTCGTGGTGGGCATGGCCGGGTTTTTCGCGGCGGCCGCGAAGACGCCCATCTCGACGCTGGTGATGGCCTCGGAGATGACCGGCAACTACATGCTGCTGCTGCCGGCGCTGTGGGTGTGCGCGCTGGCCTACCTGCTGTCCCGGCACTGGCGGCTGTACCGCAACCAGCTGCCCACGCGTTTCGACTCGCCCGCGCACCGGGGCAACATGTTCGTGGACCTGCTGCGGGGCATCCGCGTGGGGGACCTGCCGCCGCGCGCCGCGGCCCGGGTGATCCCGGAGGACGCCACGCTGGCCCGGATCATCGGGACGCTGGTCGAGTCCACCCAGGACCTCTTCCCGGTGGTGGATCGCGAGGGCCTCCTGGTCGGCACGCTGTACGCCGCGGACGTGCGCCAGCTGCTGGAGGAGCGCGGCCTGAGGAACCTGTTGATCGCCGGGGACCTGGCGGCCCGGCCGCGCGCGACCCTGACTCCGCAGGACAGCCTGGAGGTGGCACTGCAGCATTTCGTGAGCCTGGACGTGGACGAGCTGCTGGTGGTGGCGAGCGACGACCGGCGCCGGATCGTCGGGCTGGTCTCCCGGCACGATCTCATGAGCGCGTACAACCGCAGGCGGCTGGACGCCATCGGGGGACAGCTGGCGGAGCCGGGGCGGTGAGGCTGACGGCGCGGGGATGGCGCGGCTGCAGGTTTCCGCCGGGGGCGGCCGGGCGCGCGGATCAGAGCCGGGGAGCGACCGCGGCCGCAGCCTCCGCCGACGTCACCACCGGGACGACCTCGAACTCGACCAGGTCCTCCCAGCGGGAGGTCCACTCCGAGAGGAGCGCGGGATCCTCGCACTCCATCACCTGGAAACAGCCCCGCAGATCCCGGGTGACCCAGCTCGTCACGTAGCGGACGCCCTCGGGCGCCAGCCGGCCCTGATCCCGGAGACGGCGGTAGACCGGCACGGCGTCGCCGCCGCGGAATCGCTCCAGCACCATGTACAACATCGGACCTCCTGGCGGGGGGGAAGGACCCCGCGTTCTATGGTAGACTGCCGGGCAGAGCTTCGGCCAGGACTTGCAACGGCGGCGCCAACCTAGTTTCAAATTGCAGGTTGTGCCGGAAGCCCCGGCGGCGCCGGCAGCCCCGGAACCTGCCGGCGGTCCCCAGAGAGGAACCCCCATGACCGACCAGCCCCCGCCCCTCGACCTCGAATCGCACCCGGTCCGCCGCCTGCTGCGCGAGCGGATCCTGGTGCTGGACGGGGCCACCGGCACCTACCTGCAGGGGCTGGAGCTGTCGGCCTCCGATTTTGGAGGGCCGCAGTACGAGGGCTGCAACGAGCACCTGGTGTTCACCCGCCAGGACGCGGTGCTGGGGATGCACCGGGCCTACCTGGATGCCGGCGCGGACATCGTGGAGACCAACACCTTCGGGGGCACCCCGCTGGTGCTGGCGGAGTACGGGCTGGCCGAGCGGGCGCGCGAAATCAACGCCACGGCGGCCCGCCTGGCCCGTCAGGCGTGCGCCGAGTTCGCCACCCCCGGGCGCCCGCGCTTCGTGGCCGGCTCCATGGGGCCCACCACCAAGTCCATCTCGGTCACCGGCGGCGTCACCTTCGAGGAGCTGCTGGAGCACTACCGGGTGCAGGCCCTGGGGCTGACCGAGGGCGGCGCCGACTTCCTCTCGCTCGAGACCATCCAGGATACCCTCAACGCCAAGGCCGCGCTGTTGGGCATCGACGCGGCGTTCGAGGAGCTGGGGCGGGCCATCCCGGTGGGGGTCTCGTGCACCATCGAGCCCATGGGCACGATGCTCGCCGGCCAGAGCGTGGACGCCTTCTACACCTCGCTGGAGCACCGCGACCTCTTGTTCGTGGGGCTCAACTGCTCCACCGGGCCGCGCTTCATGACCGACCACCTGCGCACCCTGGCGGGCATTGCCCGGGCGCCCACGCTGTGCATGCCCAACGCCGGGCTGCCGGACGAGAACGGCCGCTACAACGAGAGCCCGGGGCAGATCGCCGAGGTGCTCGGGAAGTTCGCCGAGCACGGCTGGCTCAACCTGGTGGGGGGCTGCTGCGGGACCACGCCCGAGCACGTGCGGGCCATCGCCGCGGCGGTCTCGCGCCACCGGCCCCGCAGCGACTGGCCCAGGC
>DATKKS010000254.1:0-4621 GCA_035542815.1 Saccharimonadales bacterium (SeqCode)
GCGGCCCCGGCTGCATCCGCCCGCGCGCGGCTACCTCGCCGGTGATGAGATAGAGTTCTCACAGAAGAGCCGGCCCCTTCGCAGCATCCCCCGAACGCTACGGACAAACCTGTATCAAATACTCCCGGGACGGCCGCCACCAGGAACCCCTTGGCGATCCGGCGGTCTGCGCGCCCCGGCGGCCAGCCCCAGGACCTCAGTGTGCGCGCGCCGAGAGGACCGCCATGCGCTCGCTCCACAGGCTGCGGCCTGCCCTTGCTCTGCTTCCGTGCATCGCCCGGCCCGCCCTGGCCGCCTGGCCCAACCAGCCCGCGACCAACGTCCCCGTGTGCACCGCCACGGGAGGCCAGGTCTCGCCGGCGATGGTGAGCGACGGGGCGGGCGGCGCGATCATCACCTGGAGCGACAACCGCAGCGGCGACAGCGGAGACATCTACGCCCAGCGGGTGGAGGCCTTCGGGCGCCTGGGCAACCCCGAACCGGTGATCGTGAGCCTGAAGGACGTCCCCAACGACCGGGGCGGCCAAGTGAAGGTCTCGTGGGCCACCAGCTACCTCGACGCCCCGCCGTACAACGAGATCTCCACCTACGCCATCTGGCGCTCCATCCCGCCGCAGGCGGCGGCCTCCCGGCTGCACGCCGGGGCCAGGCTCGTCTCCGCGCGCCAGGCGGACGGGCTCGTGCCCGGCCGTTCGCTGCGCGCCGTCCGCCAGGGGGCCCAGACGACCTACTGGGAGTTCGTGGGGAACCAGCAGGCCCACCGCTTCGCCGACTACAGCTACGATCTCTCCACCAGCTCCGACCCGGTGGCCGGCTCCAACCCGCTGCTCCAGGTGTTGGTGGTGGCCAAGCACACCGACGGCAGCTCGTTCTGGAACTCCGCCCCCGACTCCGGCTACTCCGTGGACAACCTGCCCCCGGCCGAGCCCGCGCCCTTCCTGGGCTACTCCACCGGCAGCTCCACCGCGATGCACTGGCGGGAGAACGTGGAGCGCGACCTCAGCCACTACAACCTCTACCGCGGCACCTCGGCGGGCTTCGTGCCCGGCCCCGCCAACCGCATCGCCTCCACGTCCGACACCGCCTACACCGATCCCACGCCGGGGAGTTTCTACTTCAAGCTCTCGGCGGTGGACGTGCACGGCAACGAGAGCCCCTTCGCCCTGCTGACCCCGCAGCAGACCGGCTCGGTGCCGGGCGGCGGGGCCGCCGCGCTGTGGCTCGGCCCGGCGGCGCCCAACCCGATGCACCGCGAGACGACGATCCGCTACCGCCTGCCCGCGGAGGCGGAGGTCTCGCTGGCGATCTTCGACGTTTCGGGCGCCCGGGTGCGCACGCTGCTCTCCGGGCGAGCGCCGGCCGGCCCGGGCAACGTGACCTGGGACGGTCGCGACGACATGGGACGGCCCGCGGACGGCTAGTCGCGGGCCAGGGTGTGAACCGCCTCGAGCAGGGCATCGGCCATCTGCTCGCCGCCGGTGTGCCCCTCGCGGACGAAGTGCAGCTCGGCCCCCGGCCAGGCCCGCGCGAGCTGCCAGGGGGCATCGGCGGGACAGGAGATGTCCATGCGGCCGTGCACCAGGACCGCGGGGATCCCCGCGAGACGGGCGGCATTCCCGAGGAGTTCCTCCTCCTCGAGCCACGCGGCGTGGCTGAAGTAGTGCGTGACCAGCCGGGCGAAGGCCATCCGGTAGCGGCGGTCCTCCCACTTGGGATTGGGGACCACGTAGGCCGGGTCGAGCGAGTAGATCGCGTCCTCCCACGCCGCCCAGTCGGCGGCGGCCGGCTCGCGCACCGCGGGGTCGGGCTGGTGGTTGAGCAGCCGGTCGTAGGCCGCGACCAGGTCGCCGCGCTCCGCCTCCGGCACGCCGCGGCGGAAGCGCTCCCACTCCTCCGGGAAGAACCGCCCCGCCTCGTGGCCGAACCAGCGCACGTCGGAGCGGCGCGTGAGCGCAATCGAGACGAGGATCATCCCGGTCACGCGCTCGGGGTGGCGCTCGGCGTAGGCTAGGCCCAGCGTGACCCCCCACGAGCCACCCCACACCGCCCAGCGCTCCACGCCCAGGTGGGCGCGCAGCCGCTCGATGTCCGCGATCAGGTGGTGCGTCGTGTTGGTGGAGAGGTCGGTCGCGGCGCCGCCCGCGTGGGGCGTGCTGCGGCCGCAGCCGCGCTGGTCGAACTGGATCAGCCGCCAGACCGCGGGGTCGAACAGGCGCCTGCGGTTGGGCGATATGCCACCGCCCGGTCCGCCGTGCAGGTCCACGACGGGCCTGCCGGCGGGGTTCCCGGACACTTCGAAGTAGACCTCGTGGCCGTCGCCGACCGGGAGCATGCCGGTCTGGTGGGAGGCGTAGAAGGGGTAGGGCTCGCGCATCGGGCCATTCAACCACCCGGCTGCGGCGGGGTCAACGGCGCGTCACCCCCCTACTCCGACCACACCGCCAGCTCGTTGCCGCTGGGGTCGGTGAAGTGGAAGCGCCGGCCCCCGGGGAACCCGAACATGGGCTTCACGATGGTGCCGCCGGCGGCCTTCACCCGCTCCTCGATGTCCGCGATGTCCACCGCGTAGATCACCACCAGCGGGCCGCCCGCGGCCGGCCGCCGGTCCCGGGTGAACCCGCCCGAAAGGCGCCCGTCGTTGAAGCTGGTGTAGTCCGGGCCGTAATCGGTGAACTTCCAGCCGAACACCCCCGCATAGAACCGCTTCGCGGCGGGGATGTCGGTGGCCGGGAACTCGAAGTAGTCCACGCACAGATCCGTGGGGGACGCGCTCATGGGGCCTCCTGGGCGAGTGATGGTGTGGGCGGGAGCCCGGGCCCCGAGGCGGCCGGCGCTCCGCTTCCAGATTGGGATGCGCCAGCGGGGCTCAGGGAGCGGTTGGGGAGGCCGCGGCCTCGAAAAAAGCCCGCAGTTTCGCCTCGTCCAGGCGGCCGTCGGTGCGCACGCCGGTGCACACGTCCAGCCCGAACGGCCCGACCTGGCGGCTGGCTTCGGCCACGTTCGCCGGGGTGAGGCCGCCGGCCAGGAACACCGGCACCCGGAGCCGCTCGCGGATCTCGCGGCTCACCGCCCAGTCGTGCGTCCGCCCGGTGCCCCCCAGCTGCCGCACCGTGGCGGCGGGGTCGCCGGAGTCCAGCAGCACCGCGTCCACGTGCGGGGCCACCTCGGCCGCCTCGATCACCGAGCGCGGGCCGGCGACGTGCACCACCTGCACCAGGCGGATGCCCGGCAGCGCGCTGCGCAGCCGCTGGTGCGCCCCCGGCGCCAGGCGGTCGCACAGCTGCAGAGTGTTGGCGCCGCACCGGCGCTGCTGGGCGGCGATCTCGGCGGGGTCGGTGAGGGAGGTCAGCAGGAAGGTGGCCACCGGCGGCGGCACCGCCGCGGCGATCCCGCGGATGGCCTCCTCGGAGATCACCCCCGGCCCGCTGGGCATGCGCGAGACGAGCCCCACCGCCGAGGCGCCCGCCCGGACCGCCATCCACGCCTCCTCCACCGAGGCGATGCAGCAGATCTTGATGCGCGGCGATCGACTCGGATCCATGGGCGGAAGAGTAGCACGCCCGTTCCGCGGCTGCTGGTATACTGGCGCCAGGAGCCAGCGCCCCGCGCCGGTCCGGGAGCCGGACGCCCCGGCGGGCCGCCGGGCCGGGAGCGCCACGCATCTTCCCGGGAGGACCCTTGGAGACCTACTACGACCCCCACGACCTGGCCCGTTTCTCCGAGATGGGCCGGAACCGGCCCGAGCTGTGGGCCAAGTTCATGGACTACTACGGAGCGGTGTTCGCCGACGGCGCGCTCACCGAGCGCGAGAAGAGTCTCATCGCGCTGGGCGTGGCCCACGCCGTGCAGTGCCCCTACTGCATTGACGCGTACACCCAGGCGTGCCTGGAGAAGGGCGCCGACCTGGACCAGATGACCGAGGCGGCGCACGTGGCCAACGCCATCCGCGGCGGCTCCAGCCTGGCCCACGGCGTGCAGATGCGCACGGTGGCCGGCAAGCTGGCGATGTAGGCGGTGGAGACGCTCCGATGAGCAGCCTCGCCGGCGGCGGCCACCCGCTGGCCGACCCGGGGCGGCAGCTGGAGGTGCTCGACCAGAGCGGGGTGGCCGGCTTCGACGACACCCTGCGCCGGCACCGCCTGCCAGAGCTGGCGGCCGAGGCCATCCAGGTGCTGCAGGTGAACGTGGGCAAGCTGTGCAACCAGACCTGCGCGCACTGCCACGTGGACGCCGGCCCCGACCGCCGCGAGAGCATGAGCCGGGAGACCGCGGAGCAGGTGCTGGAGCTGCTGCGCCGGCACCCCATTCCCACCCTCGACATCACCGGCGGGGCCCCCGAGCTGAACCCCAGCTTCCGCTGGATGGTGGAGCAGGCGCGCGGCCTCGGGCGCCACGTGATCGACCGCTGCAACCTCACCGTGCTGCTGCTCGCCCCGCAGGCGGACCTGGTGGACTTCCTGGCCGGGCACCAGGTGGAAGTGATCGCCTCGCTGCCCTCCTTCCGCGCCGCCGGCACCGACGCCCAGCGGGGCGCGGGCGTGTTCGGCAAGAGCCTGCTGGCGCTGCGGCGCCTCAACGCGGCCGGTTACGGCCGCGGCACCGGCCTGGCGCTCAACCTGGT
>DATKKS010000255.1:0-6999 GCA_035542815.1 Saccharimonadales bacterium (SeqCode)
CGTGAAGTACAGCCACGACGCCGATGTCGCCGACACCGACGTGCGCACCAGCAAGATGCCCACGGTGTTCCGGGTGGGGGTGTCAGCCACGCCCCTGGGCGAGGGCAACAACAAGCTGCTGACGGCGATGGAGTTCTCGCACCCGCCCGACAACCGGGAGCACCTGAACCTGGGCGCGGAGTACCAGTTCAACAGCTACCTGTTCGTGCGCGGCGGCTACAAGATCGGCTACGACTCGGAGAACTGGGCCGGCGGGCTGGGGATCCGGTTCCCGGTGAGTTCCAAGACCAAGGCCCAGGTGGACTACGCCTACTCCAACATGCAGACCCTGGGGGCGGCGCACCGGGTCTCGGTGAAGTTCGACTTCTAGGCGCGCCGGGGGCGGACCGGAGAGGCTTCCGGCCCCGCGGGCCGGGGGTGGCAGGCGGTGTTGACCCGAACGGCGAGAAGGCTTCCAGGGGGGCGGTGCGCAGCACTGCCCCTCTGCGCATGGGCGGCCGTCCTGGCGCTGGCGGGGCTGTGCGTCCGGCCGGCGCGGGCCGCGGCCGGCACCGGCTCCCCGGCGGAATCCACGGCCGCCGGGGCCGCCGCCGACGCACGCGAGCAGGAGCTGCCGCCCCCGCCGCTGCCGCGCTTCTCCGAAGGTGATCTCCTGTACGTGGCCGACGCCGCGACCTTCCCCAGGGCCGACTCCCTGTCCCGGGTGGAGTTTTACGTGCGCGTGGGCAACGACCAGCTGCGCTTCCGGCCCGATTCGCTGGGCCGGCTGGGGGCGCAGGTCCAGGTGGACCTCAGCCTGTACCCGCTCCGCGGCGGCACCGTGCTGCGCTGGTCGCGGCCCTCCCGCCTGGCGGCGGCCGACTCGGAGACCGCCGCCAGCGCCCGCGAGCGCCAGGTGCTCCAGTGGAGCCAGGCGCTGGAGCCGGGCGACTACGTGGCGGAGCTGTCCCTCAGCGACATGCAGGCTCCCAAGAAGACCATCCTGGGCATGATCCGCGGCGACCACCGCCAGGGGCAGCTGCGGGCGATGCTCAAGGTGCGCCGGTTCGCGCCGGACTCGCTGGAGCTTTCCGACCTGGAGTTCGCCGAGAGCTTCGCCCCGCCCGACTCCAGCGTGTTCCGCAAGCCGCGGGTCACGGTCTACCCCAACCCGGGGCGCCGCTACGGCAACCCCGGGAACGACCTCCGGGTGTTCGTGGCGGGCCACCTGCCGGCGGGCGCGCCGCCGCAGGAGGTGCGCCTGGTGTGGGAGGTGTTCGACCGCGGCGGGCAGCGCGCCCGGCTGTGGTCCGACACGCTCCAGGCCCCGGGCTGGTTCGACCGCGGGCAGGTGCTGCGCCTGGGGGCGCTGGCCGCGGGCCGCTACCGGCTGCGGCTCACGGTGAACCCCCCGGCCGGCCCCCCGCGCGCGGTGGAGTCCGCCTTCGACATGGCGTGGTCCTCGGAAGCCGCCCTGGAGGGCTCCTTCGCGGCCCTGACCGACCAGGCGGAGCTGCTGTTCAACGACGAGGAGCTGGACAAGTTCGAGGACATGTCGCCCGGGGAGCAGGAGAGCTACTGGCAGCAGTACTGGGCCCGCCGGCGCAACGGGCCGGAGGCCGCCATGGGCGACCCGCTGGCCGAGTTCCAGTACCGCATCCAGGTGGCCAACCAGACCTTCGGCGGCAGCCAGAAGGGCATCCAGACCGACCGCGGGCGCATCTACGTGCGCTACGGCGAGCCGGACGAGATCCAGCAGCGGGTGATGCCGGTGGGCGGGGAGACGCTCACCGACATCGGCACCGACCTCACGCTGCAGGGCGACGAGATCAAGGGCCGCACCCTGGAGCAGCCCGGCGGTCGCATGGTGGGCGACACGCGCTCCTACGAGATCTGGGACTACGACCTGCACGGCCGGATGATCTTCGGCACCCTCGCGCGGCAGGCCCGCCACGGCAGCCACATGCGCTTCATCTTCGTGGACGCCACCGGCGTGGGCGACTACGTCCTGAAGTACAGCTCCGAGTGAGAACCCCGCCGACCTCCGCAGCGACCCCCGCAACTCCCAAGAGCCCGGGCGCCCGGCGCGCCCGCGCGCGGCTCGCCTGCCTGGTGGCGGGCGGGCTGGCGCTGCTCGCGGGGCTGCCCCGGCCGGCCCACGGCACCCGGCCGGGCGGTGATCCCGACGGGCCGCGGTGGGCGCGCGCGACGGGCGGGGGGCCGGCGGTCCCGGCCGCGGGCCGGGGGGCCGCGCGCCCCGGCGTCTACGAGGTGGAGATCGGCCAGGGCGGGCTCCACACCATCGGCGCGGTGTGGATGCACATGGACAACACCAACTACTCCCCGGGCAACCCGTGGTGGCTGTCCGGCCTGAACGCCGACCCGGGCGAGCAGTGGCCGGGGAACTCCGGCGTGGAATACCTGCTGTGGAGTTCGCTGTGGGTGGCCGGGAAGGACAAGCAGGGGGTGCGGCGGGTCAGCGAGTTCGACGAGATCCGCGGCGAGAACCTGGACTTCGCCCGGACCCGGCACGCCTACGAGGGCATGGCCGGCGGGCTGCGCGGGCAGGACGACGACTCCGACGGCCGGGTGGACGAGGACTTCCTCAACGGCAAGGACGACGACGGGGACGGCCGGGTGGACGAGGACTTCGGCGCGATCTCCCCGGACATGTGGGCCTGCGAGATGCTGGACTACACCGCCGAGGCGGTGACCGATCCCACCTACGACGAGCCGCACGTGCCGCTGGGCCTCAAGGTCCGGCGCAGCTCGTTCGCCTGGAGCACCCCGGGCGGCAGCGACTTCGTGGGGGTGCACTACGACATCACCAACGACTCGCGCCGGGTGGACGGCCTGGGCCACGCGATCGACTCGGTGTACGTGGGCATGTACTGGCGGCCGGCGGTCGGCCAGCGCCTGCAGCCGGGGTTCACCCAGGACGACCTGGCCGGCTGGATGGAGGTCGCCGCCGACGGCCAGACCGCGCCGGCCACCGTCCTGGCCGACCCGCTCCATCCGGACCGGGCCTCGCACGAGGACTCCATCCTGCGCATCTTCTGGAACTGCGACAACGACGGCGACGAGGGCATGGTCCGCGGGGCCGCCGCGGTGCTGCTGCTGGAGGCCAGCCGCTTCCCGCGGCTGGGCTTCAAGGCCCAGTTGACCTCCGACGACATGGCCGCCGACGACTTCGGCAATGCCCCCCGCCACCTGGCGGTGCACACCTACCGCCTGTTCCAGGCGGGCGTCCCGTACTCGCAGGGCGGCCGGCCGGTGACCGACCAGGAGCGCTTCGACGCCATGTCCAACGACTCCAAGAAGCGCGTGGAGTTCCCGGACCTGGACAACAGCGGATCGTACCGGGTGCTGTTCTCGGTGGGCCCGTACGTGACCCTGCCGGCGGACAGCACCGCCACCCTGGACGTGGCCTTCTGCGTGGGGCGGGCCGACTACGAGGGCCCCGCCAAGAACCAGGTTCCGACCACCCTGGACGACCTGCCCACCTTTCAGCGCAAGTTCGGGGGCGGGATGGCGCAGAGCCTGCTCAAGTCCTGCCAGGAGGCCTGGCACACCTGGGGCGGGACGTTCCGGCCGAACCCCCGCTACCGGGCCGACACCGACCCGCCGCTGGCCGGGGCGCACTCGTGCAGCCCGGCCGGGAGTCCCCGCCACCCGGGCGACTCGGGGCGCGAGACCTGCATCCTGGCCCCGCCCGGACGGACCCTGTCCTACCGGGACTGCCGCGACCCCGAAGGCGAGTTCCGCGACCTGAGCGAGGTCAACTGCACCTGGTTCGATCTGGACTGCGACACCACCACCGGCGTCTGCGACATCGCCGGCGTCCCGCTGGTGGAGCGGGAGCGCTGGCTGGGGGAGGCGCCGCCGGTGCCGCCGCGGATGCGGGTGCAGCCGGGGGACCGGCAGCTGGAAGTGCTGTGGGACGACCAGTCCGAGCACATCCCGGACCCCGGCACCGGGGCGCTGGACTTCAAGGGCTACCGCCTGTACCGGGCCGCCAACTGGAAGCGCGACCCGGCCACCGGCCCCAACGGGCCCAACGACGACCTGTGGGAGCTGGTGGGGGACTGGGCCCGCCCCGGCGGGGCGGTCAACGCCGGGACGCTCGACCAGATCCGCAACCCGGCCTTCCCCGAGGGGCCGGCGGGCTACGACACAGGCGTCTCCTGCCCCGAGCGCCTGGGGTCGCCCTGCCACGTGCACCGGATCGGCTACTACCACTTCGTGGACCGCAACGTGATCGACGGGTTCCGCTACTTCTACGCGGTCACCGCCTACGACCAGAACCCCAAGCCCCTGTCCACCCGCACCACGCCGCTGGACACGGCGGTCAGCCAGGAGACCGGGCGGTCGGCGACCGAGGCCAACGTGGTGGTGCCGCGCACCGACTGCGCCGGGGACGTGCAGCACGTCAAGGTGGTGCCCAACCCGTACCGGTTCAAGGCGGCCTGGGACCTGCGCGGCAGCTCCACCGATCCCACCGGCACCCACGTCAACTTCAACCACCTGCCGTGCGGGCGCTTCACGCTGCGGATCTTCACCGCGGCCGGGGACCTGGTCCGCACCTTCAGCGACGCCGACGCCCGCGGCGGGGGCACGGTGGAGTGGAGCCTGGTGTCGCGCAACGGGCAGGACGTGAAGGCCGGCATCTACCTCTACTCGATCGAGTCCGACCGGGGCCAGAAGGTGGGCCGGTTCGTGCTGATCCGCTGAGCGCGCCGCCTCCGGATGTCGCGATGCTTTCCCTGCTGAGCTTCCTGGCGCTGCTGTCCGCCGGCGCCGCCGCCGCCTGCATCCTGGCCGGCGCGGCGCTCGCGGTGCGGGCCGCCGGCCGCCCGCGCGGACCGGAGCCGGCGGCGTGGCCCGCGGTGACCTGCCTCAAGCCGGTGAAGGGGCTGGACCCGGGCGCCCGCGAGAACTTCGAGGCGTTCCTGGCCCTGGACTACCCGGCCCCGCTGCAGTTCCTGTTCGTGGTGGAGGCGGAGGCGGACCCGGCGGTCGGGGTGCTGCGCGAGCTGCAGGCGCGCGACCCGCGGGTGTCGCTGGTGGTGGCCGGCCGGGCGCTGGCCGGCTCGCAGAAGCTCCACAACCTGGCCCGGGGCGCGCCGCAGGCGGCGCACCCGGTGCTGTGCGTCTCGGACAGTGACGTGCGGCCCCGCCCGGACAGCCTGCGCGTCCTGGTGTCGGAGCTGCTGGCGGGCGCCGGCCCGGTCGCCGCGCCTGCGGCGCCGCCGCCCCGCGGTGCGGTGGCCGCGGTGTGCGCGCCGGTCTACCACACCGGGGCGGCCAACCTGGCCGCGCGCGCCTTCCAGGCATTCTCCAACTCCGATCTGGCCGGGGTCCTGGCGGTTCAGGAGGCGGTGGGCCGGACCGATACCTTGATCGGCGGCATGTACGTGGTCCGCCGGGACGCCCTGGACGCCGTCGGCGGGTACCCGGCGCTGGGCCCGCACATCTGCGACGACGGGGCGCTCGGGATGCGCCTGGCCCGCCGCGGCTACCGGGTGCGGGCCGGCGGCGGGCCGGTGGCGATCCACCTGCCGCGGGCCACCTGGAGGGAGTTCCTCTCGGGCGGGCACCGCTGGTGGTTGATGGCCCGGGTGTCCGCGCCGGGGCGCTTCGCGCTCAGCCTGGCGCTGATGGGGCCGGCCTACGGGACGGCGCTGTTCGCCGCGCGGGGGTGGGCGGGCCGGCTGGACGCGTGGACGGTGGCCGCGGGGCCGGGGCTGGCCCTGCTGCACGGGCTGGCCGCGGCGTGGGTCGGAGCGCGGTGCGGGCCGCCGGGCCTGGACCTCCGCTACGTGTGGCTGCAGCCGGTGGTGGACTGGCTGGAACCGGGCTTCTGGTGGGCGGCCCTGCTGTGGCCCCGGATCCGGTGGCGGGGCCACTGCTATCTTGTTCGCAGCAATGGCCTTGCTGAGCGGCTCGAGCAGCCGCCGGAGCGGCACTCGCCTTGACACGCCGGTTCCCGGCGGCTATACATTGTCGCAGACTCTCCGATTCAGTCCCGCGGTTGGGCCCCCAAGCGTAGCGTCCGGGTCTGGACCGCGTTTTCTATGTCCGGGCCCGCGCACGGATGCCCGGGACTGCTCGCCGGCCGGCGGCGGGCGCTCCGGGGGCACGCCCCGGAGCGTACCCGCGGCCCCGGGTGGCGGCGCGCTCCGCCGGCCCCTCAACCCAAGGAGTCTTCCATGCCCGTGAAGGTCGCCATCAACGGCTTCGGCCGCATCGGCCGGCTGCTGCTCCGCGCCGGTCTGCAGGACAAGTCTGTCGAGTTCCTGGCGGTGAACGATCTGGTGGACACCAAGACCATGGCCCACCTGCTCAAGTACGACTCGGTCCACGGCCCGCTGGGCGCCGAGGTCAAGGTCGAGGGGGCCGACATCGTGGTGGCCGGGCGGCGCATCCGCACCCTCACCGAGAAGGACCCCACCAAGCTGCCGTGGAAGGACCTGGGGGTGGACGTGACGGTGGAGAGCACCGGCCGGTTCACCGACCGGGACAAGGCGGTGGTGCACCTGGCGGCCGGGGCGCGCAAGGTGCTGGTGTCCGCCCCGTCGAAAGGCGCGGACGTGACCTTCGTGTTCGGCGTCAACGACCGGCAGTTCGACCGGAACCAGCACCAGATCGTGTCCATCGGCTCGTGCACCACCAACTGCCTGGCGCCGGTCGCCAAGGTGCTGAACGACACCTGCGGCATCGTGCGGGGCTTCATGACCACGGTGCACGCCTACACCAACGACCAGGTGACCCACGACGGCCCGCACAAGGACCTGCGCCGGGCCCGGGCCGCCGCGGCGAACATGCTGCCCACTTCCACCGGCGCGGCCAAGGCCATCGGCCTGGTGCTGCCGGAGCTGGAGGGCAAGCTCGGGGGGGTGGCGGTGCGCGTGCCCGTGATCGACGGCTCGCTGGTGGACCTGTGCGTGGAGACCGCCCGGCCCACCGACAAGGACACCATCAACGCGGCGATGAAGGCCGCGGCCCAGGGCCCGATGAAGG
>DATKKS010000256.1:0-4152 GCA_035542815.1 Saccharimonadales bacterium (SeqCode)
ACCGCCGCCATCACGTAGCGCGGCTCGGCGCCCGCCACCCCCACCAGGCACACCACGAGGAACTGGAGCAGCGGGACGGCCTCCAGCCCCCGGCGCAGGCCCAGCCCCACCAGCGCCAGCAGCAGCAGCGGCAGCGGCCACAGGCCCACGAGCGAGCGGCCGTGCCGGAGGGCGTTCGCCGGGAGGAACCGCAGCGCCTCGCCCGCGGCCGCCGGCAGGCTCCGCACTCCCCCGCTCCCGAAGGCGGCCGCGGGCGCCTGCGAGGCGCGCGGCTCGTAGGCCCGCCAGCTCAGGGCGGGATCCCGCAGGATGGCCGCCTTGGGCGAGAGCGTCCAGTGCCCCAGCGTGGCATGGAAGTAGATCCAGCACGGCACCGCCAGCAGGAGGAAGCCCGCCGAGAGGAGCACCAGGCCGCCCCAGCGCGAGGCGCGGCGCAGGCCCCGCCAGGCCTGGCGCAGCCCCAGCGCGGCCATCGGGACGAGACCCTCCGGGCGGGTGGCGTAGGCCAGCCCCAGCAGCAGCCCGGCTGACAGCGGCGCGGCGGCCAGGGCCACGCCGGCGTAGAGCGCGAGGAAGAACAGCGGCTCCGAGACCGCCTGGGCCGACAGGCGCGCCAGGTCCGGGTGCAGGGCCACCGCGAGCGCCGGAACCCAGGCCCACCCGGCGCCCAGCGCGCGGCGCGCCAGGGCCCACACCGGCCACGGGAGGAGTGCGCCGCACACCACCGCGGCCAGGCCCGCGGCGCGCAGTCCCGGGTGCACGCCGAGCTGGAACAGCGCGACCAGCGCCGGGTAGCCCGGCGGGAACAGCGAGACGTACGCCTGGCCCTTCCGGATGGCCTCGGCGAACTGGAGGTAGCTGATGGTGTCGAAGCTGGGGAACGGCTGGAATCGAAGCGCCCACAGCCGCAGCGCCAGCGCCGCCGCCACGCACGCGGCGGGCGCCACCCATGCCGGGCCGGCGGCGGCGCGGGGCGGCGGGCGGGGGGCGCCTCGCGGGCGCGAGGCCGCGGCCCTAGGCATGCGCCCCGGCGGCCCGCGCCGCGGCGCGCGGGAGGCTTCGCGGGTTTCCGGCTCCACGCATGGCGCGCACTATACCACAGGCCGCCACGAGGCCGGCGGGACGACGGCCGGAGTTGTGGTACCATGCCGGGACTTCCACCCCGTGGCGCCACCTGGCCCTGCGCCGCCCGTTCCATCCCAACCGGAGGCTCGCCGATTCATGTCACGGACTCTGTCCCGCTCCTGCTTGCCGCTGGCCCTGCTGGCGGTCCTCGCGGCCGCACCCGCGGGCCCGGCGCACGCCCAGGCCCGCCCCCCCGAGGTGATGAACGCCGCCGAGATCCAGCTGGCCCTGGCCAAGCTGCGGGTGGTGGGCAGCGTGCTGTACGTGGCGGCCCACCCGGATGACGAGAACACCGCGCTCTTGGCCTACCTGTCGCGGGAGCGGAAGGTGCGCACCGGCTACCTGGCGGCCACCCGGGGCGACGGCGGGCAGAACCTGCTGGGCACCGAGACCGGCTCGCTGCTGGGGGTCATCCGCACCCAGGAGCTGCTGGCCGCCCGCCGCATCGACGGCGCGGAGCAGTTCTTCACCCGCGCGCTGGACTTCGGCTTCTCCAAGAACCCCGAGGAGACGCTGCGGCTCTGGGGCCACGACAGCGTGCTCTCGGACATGGTGTGGGTCATCCGCACCTTCCGGCCGGACGTGATCATCACCCGCTTCCCCACCACCGGCGAGGGTGGGCACGGGCACCACACCGCCTCGGCCATCCTGGCGGGGGAGGCGTTCGAGGCCGCGGCCGACCCGGCCCGCTTCCCCGAGCAGCTGCGCTTCACCTCGCCGTGGCGGGCGCGGCGCCTGTTCTGGAACGCCTTCCGCATGGGTCCCGCCGAGCGGCCGGACCCGCGCGAGGCGCGCTTCCTCACCCTGGACCTGGGGGCCTACAACTCGCTCCTGGGCAAGTCCTATTCCGAGATCGCCGCCGACAGCCGCAGCCAGCACAAGAGCCAGGGCTTCGGCTCGGCCGAGCGGCGCGGGCGGATCCCCAACTATTTCTACCCGCTGGCCGGGGACACCGCCGGCGTGCGGGACATCCTCGGGGGCCTGGACCTCACCTGGGCGCGCGAGCCGGGCGGCGCGGCGGTGGACGCGCTGCTGGCCGAGGCCCAGCGGAGCCTCGACCCGGCCCGTCCGGCGGGCATCCTGCCGCTGCTGCTGCGGGCCCATGCGGCGCTGGAGCGGCTGCCGGCCGATGCGCTGGTGGAGACCAAGCGGCGCGAGCTGCTGGAGCTGATCCGCTCGTGCGCCGGGATGTGGCTGGAGGCCATCGCCGCCGAGCCCGAGGTGCCCCCGGGCCGGGAGCTGAAGGTGACCGTGACCGCGCTCAACCGGTCGGACTTCCCGCTGCGCCTGGAGCGGGTGGAGAACGCCGCCACCGGCGCCGCGTTCGGCCCGCCGCCGGGCGGCCCGGAGCGCGGGGCCGCGGGGGCCGCGCTGGCCTTCAACCAGCCGGTGCAGGTGGCCGGCGCAGTGCGCGTGCCGGCGTCCGCCGACGACTCCCAGCCCTACTGGCTGCGCCTGCCGCCCGGCATCGGCCTCTTCCACGTGGCCGACCCGCGGCTCATCGGCCGCCCCGAGAATCCCCCGGCGGTGGCGCTGCGCGCGGTGCTGTCCGCGGCGGGCGACACGCTGCGCTACGAGCTGCCGGTGGTGTACCGCTGGACCCACCCGGTGGCCGGCGAGCGCTACCGCCCACTCGAGGTGGTGCCGCGGGCCACGCTGCGGCTGGACCGCGGCGTGTACGTCTTCCCCGACCCCCGGCCGCGCCCGGTGAGCGTGGTCGCGCGCGACGGGGGCGCCGGCGCCGCGGGCCGGGTGAGCCTCCGGCTGCCGGCCGGCTGGCAGGCCGAGCCGGCATTCGTGGAGGTCCGCCTGTCCAAGGCCAGCCCGGAGCAGGAGTGCCGCTTCCTGGTGACCCCGGGCCCCGGGCCGGCCAGCGGCACGCTCGGCGCGGTGCTGGAGGACAGCGTCGGGGCCGTGGACCGCTCCCGGGTGGTGGTGGACTACCCGCACATCCCGGTCGAGGTGCTGTTCCCGCCGGCGGAGTCTCCGTTCGTGCGGCTGGAGCTGCGCAAGGCCGGCGAGACCGTGGGCTACCTCATGGGTTCGGGGGACGAAATCCCGGAGGTGCTGGGCCAGCTCGGCTACCGGGTGAGCCTGCTCTCCGACGAGGAGGTGGAGGAGTCGGATCTCTCCCGCTTCGACGCCATCGTGGCCGGGGTGCGGGCGTACAACACCCGGCCGCGCCTGCGCCTGCTGCAGCCGCGCCTGCTGGCGTACGTGAAGGCCGGCGGCACGCTCCTGGTGCAGTACGACACCGCCGACTCCGCTCTGGACGACCGCCTCGGGCCCTACCCGTTCCGGATCACCCACGACCGGGTGACGGTGGAGGAGGCGCCGGTCAGCTTCCTGCTGCCCGGGCATCCCCTGCTCACCCAGCCGAACCGGATCGAGGCCTCGGACTTCGACGGCTGGGTGCAGGAGCGCGGGCTGTACTTCGCCAACCCGTGGGACCCGAAGTACGAGACCCCGCTGGCCTGTCACGACCCCGGCGAGCCGGACCGGCCGGGCGGCCTCCTGTACGCCCGGTACGGCAAGGGGGTGTTCCTGTACTCCGCCTACGCCTGGTTCCGGCAGCTGCCGGCGGGGGTGCCCGGGGCGCTCAAGCTCTTCGTGAACCAGGTCTCGGCCGGGCGCGCCGGGAGCTGAGGCCGGTTCCGGGGAGAGCCAGCCGATGCACGACGAGCGCTCGCCCGGGCCGCTGGCGCCGCCCTCGTCCGACGAGACCGAGGCGCCGCCCTTCGGCCGCTCCTGGGGCCCGCTGTACGCCGCGGTGCTGGGCTTCCTGGCCGTCCTCATCGGCCTGTTCCTGATCTTCACCCGGGTCTTTTCATGAGGACCCTGGACTGGTGGGTGCTGTGCGCCGCGCTGGCGGCCATGGTGCTGTACGGGCTGTGGCGCGGGCGCGGCAGCCGCGACCTGGGGGGCTACCTGCTGGCCGGCCGGCGCATGCGCTGGCCCACGGTGGCCCTGTCCATCATGGCCACCCAGGCCAGCGCCATCACCTTCCTCTCCATGCCCGGCCAGGCC
>DATKKS010000257.1:0-5458 GCA_035542815.1 Saccharimonadales bacterium (SeqCode)
GGAGGACCCGCAATGCTTTTCGAGATCGAACCGGTGGAGCAGCACCGTCTGGCCTGCGTGAAGGTCATCGGCGCCGGCGGGGCCGGGGGCAACGCCGTGCAGCGGATGATCGACTCCGGCATGAACGGGGTGGACTTCATCGTGGCCAACACCGACCTGCAGGCGCTCAACCGCTCCTCCGCCGGGCACAAGCTCCAGCTCGGCGCGCGCCTCACCAAGGGCCTCGGCTCGGGCGGCAACCCGGAGATCGGCCGCCAGGCGGCCGAGGAGGACGAGCCGGTGATCGCCGAGGCACTGGAGGGCGCGGACATGGTGTTCGTGACCGCCGGCATGGGCGGCGGCACCGGCACCGGCGCGGCCAGCGTGATCGCCTCGGTGGCCCGGCAGCGGGGCGCGCTCACCGCGGCGGTGGTGACCAAGCCGTTCGTGTTCGAGGGCCGGCGGCGGGGGGAGCAGGCGGAGCGGGGGATCGAGGCCCTCAAGGAGCACGTGGACACCCTGATCGTGATCCCCAACGAGCGGCTGCTCTCGGTGGTGGATGACACCACCCCGATCAACGAGGCATTCCGGGTGGCCGACGACGTGCTGCTGAAGGCCACCAAGAGCATCACCGACATCATCGCGGTGCCCGGCCTGGTGAACCTGGACTTCGCCGACGCCCGCGCGGTGATGGCCGACCGCGGCCACGCGCTGATGGGCAGCGGCCGGGCCAGCGGCACCAACCGCTCGTACGAGGCCGCCCGCCAGGCGGTGCAGAACCCGCTGCTGGAGGACGTCTCCATCAAGGGCGCCGAGGCGCTGCTGGTGAACGTCACCGGCGGGCTGGACCTGAGCCTGCACGAGGTGCGCGAGGCGGTGAACCTGGTGGTGGAGGAGGCCGGGCCGGACGCGGCGGTGTACTTCGGGGCGGTGGTGGACCCGACCTTCGAGGGCGAGCTGTCCATCACCGTCATCGCCACCGGCTTCGGCAAGGTGTCCGCGCCGCGCATGACCCTGGTGGCGCCACGCGAGGACGACGGCGGGTACGACGCCGCCGAGCTGGCGCAGCCGGCGTTCCTGCGCACCGAGCGGCCGGGCGCCATGAAGCGGCTGTCGCAGATGTTCTCGCGCGACAACCTCGAGGTGCCGACCTTCCTGCGCCAGAGGGTGCGCTAGGCCGGGGGCTCCCGCGGTCCCCGGCGGTCCGGCTTCAGGGCAGGGCCCGGCCGGCCGATAACGAGTGCTTGCAGGGGGCCCCGGGCGGGGCCCCCGCATAGGGCTGCCGGCCCGGGGCTGGAGGAGTCATGTCTCTATTCACTCGCCTGTTCCGCTGGGGCAACAACGAGCACTACAACCGCGGCATCCGCCTCTTCAACCAGCGCGAGTACGACAAGGCCATCCTCGAATTCGAGCAGGTGATCCTGGAGGGGCGGGACCCGGGCAACCCCTACTACAGCCTGGGGCTCTTCTACGCCGCCGAGACCCGCGCCAACCTGGGCCTGGCGTGCCTGCAGCAGGGCGACCTGCCGCGCGCCGCCGAGGAGTTCCAGAAGGCGGTCAACGAGAACCCCGACTACGCGGACCTGCACCACTATCTGGGCGTGACCTACTGGCGCATGCGCCGGCCGGCGGAGGCGGCGGCCAGCCTGGACCGGGCGCTGGCGCTCAACCCGGCGTACGACGCGGCCCGCTGCTACCGGGTGCTGGTGGCCCACGAGGTGGGCGACGCCGCCGCGGTGCAGGCGGGCCTGGAGCGGCTGACCCACGACGGCTTCAAGCTGCGCTCGGGCGCGCGCCTGCAGGCCTACACCGCGCTCACCGACGAGGTGCTGTCCGAGATGCGCGAGACCGTGGACCACCAGACGCGCAGCTCGGAGTTCCTGAACGCCGCCATCGATCTCTACAACCGGGGCCTGGTGGAGGAGGCCATCCCGCAGCTCCGCAAGGCCCTGGCCGAGACCCCCGGCTACGCCGACCTGCACTGCCGCCTGGGCGTGGCGCTCAAGGACAGCGGCCAGCTGGAGGAGGCCACCGAGCAGCTGGTGGCGGCCCTGCGGCTCAACCCCAAGTACGCCGAGGCCCAGCTGCAGCTGGGCCAGACCTGGTTCCTGCGGGGCGAGCCGTCGCGGGCGGGGCAGGTGTTCGACCAGGCGCTGGAATACCACCCCGACTACCCCGACCTGCGGCTGAGCCTGGGGGTGGCGCGCTACCTGCAGGGCCGGCTGGAGGACGCCCGGGGCATCCTGGAGCAGGTGCTGGAGAAGAACCCGCACCTGGCTCGGGCCCGCAGCTACCTGGCGCTGGCGATGTACGCCCTGGGCGACGTCGAGGGCGCGGTGCGCGAGCTGGCGCGGGCGGTGGACCAGGACCCGGGGCTGGCCGAGGGCGCGGCGGATCTGGGCCACCTGCGGCTGGCCCGCGGCGAGCACCACGGCGCCATCCAGGCCTTCCGGCGGGCCATCGAGGTGTGCCCCGACTACGCCGACCTGCGCTTCAACCTGGCCAGCGCGTACTTCGAGGACGGGCAGCTGGACCAGGCGGAGGAACAGCTGCGCGCGGCCCTGGCCATCAACCCGCAGTACGGGCTGGCCCACCTGGCCATGGGGCGGCTGGCGGAGCGGCGCGGGGACGACGCCGCGGCGCGCGGGCACCTGGAGCAGGCGGTGCGCCTGAACCCGACGTTCGCGGACACCCACAAGCACCTCGGGCGCTGCCTGGGGCGGCTGAACGACTTCGAGGGGGCGGAGCGGGAGCTGCGCGAGGCGCTGCGGATCAACCCCAACTACGTGAAGGCGCACCTGGAGCTGGGCTGGCTGTACCGGCGGACCGAGCGGGACGCCGACGCCCAGGCGGAGTTCGCCCGGGCGCTGGAGCTGGAGCCCGGGAACCCCATCGCCCGCAGCCAGCTGGCGGGCGGGACGGATGGCGTGGCCGACCCGCGGGTGTTCGCGGTTCCGCAGCGCGAGCCCGCCGCCTAGCGGCCGGGGAGCGGATCCGGCGCCCTCCGAATCTCAGGATCGGGACCCCACCTCAAACGACGTGCCCCGGAGGCCTGGCCTCCGGGGCTTCGCGGTGTGGACCGCCGGCGCCGCTCGCGCCCCCGGCCCCCTGCACGGCCGCCTTGAGCTGGGCCTTCCACTCCGGCAGCGCCTGGGTGAGGTTGTTCGAGCTCGCGTTGAAGGGCGCCCCGACCGCGGTGGCGCGGCGGGCCGCCTCCGCCTTGCCCGCCAGCGCCAGGGCCAGCACCTTCGCGGCTTCCTGGTGGATCGTGGATTGCAGCGCGCACCTTGGCGAAGTGGGGGGAGGCGCGGTGCTCGGCCGAGACGCCCCCGTGCAGCCACAGCCCGAACGCGCACTCCGGCCGGGCGGGACGGGGGGATGAGAAGGGCGCAGCCGGTGAGGGCTGCGCCCGTGGATTTCGATCTCAGAGGGCCGCCGGAGAACGGCCGTGGGCGCCGTCGGCGGCCCGGCCGCGGCGGCTAGGCGGTGGAAGCGGCCTTGCCCTTCGAGGCGTGCTTGCGGACCTTGTCGCTGCGCAGGCAGCGGGTGCACACCCGGATCTGGAGGGTGCGGCCGCCCTGGACCACGCGCACGCGCTGCAGGTTGGGGAGCCAGCGCCGCTTGGTGATGTTATGGGCATGGCTCACCCGGTTCCCGCCCTGGATGGCCTTGCCGCAGATCTCGCACTTCCGGGCCATGACTTGACGTCCTCCTTCTGCCTGTTCAAGGTTGCCGCTGGATTCGCCGGCCGAGGCCGGCGGGCGCGCCGGGGCCTGCCGATGCCCGCGCCGCGCGTGGCGCGGCAAACTAAACCAATCTACACCACCCGAAACCCGGTTTCAAGGACTACTTTCTTGACCTTCCGACCCGATCAGCCGGTGCAGTACCTCAAGGGCGTGGGGCCCGAGCGGGCGCGGCTGCTGGCGCGCCTCGGGGTGGCCACGGTGGCCGACCTGGCCCGCCACTTCCCGCGGCGGCACGTGGACCGCACCACGCTCCTGCCCATCGGGAGCCTCCGGGGCGGGCAGCGCGCCGGCGTCCTGGGGCGCGTGGTGCGCGGCTCGGTGCGCCGCGCCCGCGGCGGGCGCACCGACTACCTGGCGCGGGTGGCCGACGAGAGCGGCGCGCTCACCGCCATCTTCTACCACCAGCCCTACCTCTCGCGGCTGCTCACGCCGGGCACCGAGGTGATGCTCTGGGGAGTCGCGGAGACCGGCTACGAGCGCACCTTCCGCGGGCCCGAGTTCGAGGTGGTCAGCCAGGAGGACCGCGAGCTGCTGCACCTGGGGCGGATCGTGCCGCTGTACCCGGGCACCGCGGGGCTGTCGCAGCGGGCGCTGCGCGGCTGGGTGCGCCAGGTGCTCGAGGGGCTGCCACCCCCGCCGGAGCCCCTGCCGCCTGAGCTGGTGCGTGAGCGCGGCCTGATGGGGGCGGCCGAGGCGCTGCGCGAGATCCACTACCCGGGCTCGTGGGAGACCCTGGAGCAGGCCCGCGCCCGGTTCGTGTTCGAGGAGTTCCTGGCCCTCCAGTGGACGCTGCTCACCCGCCGCGCCCGGGTGCGCGCGGTCCCCGCGCCCCGGCTGGACCCGGAGGCCCCGGCGGCGCGCGAGTTTCTGGCGGCGCTGCCGTTCCACCTGACCGAGCCGCAGGAGGCCGCGCTGCGCGACATCGGCGCCGACCTCGCCTCCGGCCGGGCGATGCAGCGGCTGCTGCAGGGGGAGGTGGGCTCGGGCAAGACCGTCGTGGCCCTGTGGGCGGCGGCGGTGGCGCATGCGGCCGGCCGCCAGACGGTGCTGCTCGCGCCCACCGAGATCCTGGCGCGCCAGCACTTCGACTCCGCCCAGCGCTTCCTGGGCCCGTCGCGGATGCGCGCGGCGCTGGTGACTGCGGCCCTGGGCACCAAGGAGCGCCGCGAGACGCTGGCGGCGCTGCAGGCCGGCGAGATCCACCTGGCGGTGGGCACCCACGCGCTGCTCGAGAGCCGGGTGCGCTTCCGCTCGCTGGGCCTGGCGGTGATCGACGAGCAGCACCGCTTCGGGGTGGAGCAGCGGGCCCGGCTGGCCGAGAAGGCCCGCGGGGTGCACCAGCTCATCCTCACCGCGACCCCCATCCCGCGCACCCTGGCCCTGGCCTTGTACGGCGACCTGGACGTGACCGCCATGCGCGGCAAGCCGCCCGGGCGGCAGCCGGTGCGCACCCGCCTGTCCACCGGCGCCAAGCGCGAGGTGATCTACGGCTACCTCGAGGAGCGGGTGCGCGAGGGCCGCCAGGCCTACGTGGTGTACCCGGCGGTGGAGGAGAGCGACCGCTCCGCCCGCAAGGCCGCCACCCGGATGTGCGAGGAGCTGCGGCGCCACCCGCGCCTGGGCCGGCTGCGCATCGGGCTGGCCCACGGCCGCCTCCCGGCGGCGGAACGGCACGCGGTGATGGAGGCCTTCCGGCGCGGCGAGCTGGACGTGCTGGTCGGCACGCAGATGGT
>DATKKS010000258.1:0-13575 GCA_035542815.1 Saccharimonadales bacterium (SeqCode)
CGGCCGGCCGCGCCTGGTGGCCACCGGCGTGAGCACCCCGGCCGCCACCCAGGTGACCGGCACGGTCACCCCGGCGGCCGCGGACACCGGCTACTGGAGCGTGGTGCTCAAGAACCCCGGCGGGCTGGCGGACACGCTGCTCAACGGCGTGTACGTCCGCCCCCCGGGGCCGACCCTCGCCAGCATCACCCCGTCCAGCGCCCCCAACACCGGCCCCGTGGCCATCACCGACCTGGCCGGCACCGGCTTCGCCGTGCCGACAGTGGTGCAGCTCACCCGCTCCGGGCAGTCCTCGGTGACCGCCACCTCGGTGGTCACGGTCAGCACCTCGCACCTCACCTGCGTGTTCGACCTGACCGGCCTGCTGCCGGGGGCGTGGGACGTCAGCGTGCGCAACCCCGACGGCCAGACCGCCACCCTGGCCGGGGGCTTCACCGTCACCGGTAGCAGCCCGGTCCCGACGCTCAGCTCGGTGAGCCCGTCCTCCGGCTACTTGGGCCAGACCATCTCCCCGCTCACCCTGGCCGGCACCGGCTTCATCCCGCCGGACAGCGTCTACCTGAGCGGCGCGGGCATCCGGCGCTACGCCACCGCGGTGGTCACGCAGTCGTCCACCCAGATCACCTGCACTCTGAGCCTCGCGTCCCTGGCCGGGGGCGGCTACACCCTCACGGTCAGGAACTACGACGGCCAGACCGCGACCCTCAACAGCGACTTCCTGATCACCGCGGCGCTCCCGCCGCCCACGGTGGTCAGCATCAACCCCACCTGGGCCTACCACGGCCAGTCGGTCAGCGGCGTCCTGGTGGGGGGGACCAACTTCGCCGCCCCGGAGAGCGTGTTCCTGACCCAGGGTCCGACGCGCGTGCCGGCCGCCTCGGTCGAGCACGTCTCGGCCAACCAGCTGCGCTGCAGCTTCAACTTCGCCGACGCGGCCACCGGGGCCTACGACCTGATGGTGAAGAACCCCGACGGCGGAACCGGCGTGCTCACGTCGGCCTTCGGGGTCGAGGACCTGCCCCAGGGCAACGGGCCCATCCTGGTGTCGGTGTCCCCGCCCTCGGGCGGCAACGACGGCCCCAGCACCATCACCTTCCACGGGGCGAACTTCGTCTCCCCGCCGCTGGTGCGGCTGACCCGGGCGGGCCGGTTCACGCTGCAGCCCACCACCACCAACATGATCTCCGACTCCGAGGTCCAGGGGGTGTTCGACCTGACCGGCGCCACCCCCGGGCTGTGGGATGCCTACGTGCGCAACCCCAACGGCATGGACGCCACCCTGAACGGTGCGTTCACGGTGGTGCAGGCGCCCCCGGCGGCGCTCAGCGTCACCCCCGCCTGGGGCGCGCGCAACACCACCGTGGACCTGGTGATCCACGGGCAGGCGTTCGTCGGGCCCGACGCGGTGCGCCTGGAGCACGGCAGCGAGCAGCTGGGGGCGGTCAGCGTCAGCACCCCCAGCGCCACGGAGATCGACGCCACGGTGGCGCTCGCCGGCGCGTCGCTGGGCCACTACGACCTGCTGGTGACCAACGCCGACGGCCAGGCCGACACGCTGCGCTCCGGCTTCGAGGTCCGCCAGCGGCGGCCGGTGCTGCGCTGGCTGGGCGCCACCGCCGCGATCGACACCGCCGCCGAGCTGCCGCTGGTGCTGCACGGCCAGGCGCTGGACGATGCGGACACGGTGTACGTGGCGCTGGGCGCCGCGCGGCGCACGGCGGCGCGGGTGGACCACGACGGCGACTCGGTGGCCACCGCCCACTTCGACCTGCGCGGCACCGCCCCGGGGGCCTGGACGGTGGTGGCGGCCAACTCCGGCGGGGACAGCTCCGCCGCGCCGCAGCCGCTGATCGTGGCCGACCCCGGCCACGCCGGGATTCTCTCGGTCACCCCGCCCGCCGGCTGCGCCGGCGCCACGGTCACGCTCACGGTTCTCTCCGACGGCCCGTTCGCCCCGGCGGCCCTGTGGATCGCCAGCGGGGCGGACCGCCGCTACGGCACCGGCCTGGTCGTGGACACCACCGCCGGCCACTGGCGCAGCTCCGCGCAGGTGGCGCTCGCGGGCGCCGCGGCGGGCGCGTGGGACGTGGGGGTGCAGGACGGGGGGGGTCAGTCGCTGTCCGCCCCGGGCGGCTTCCAGGTGGAGCGCCCGGGCTTCACGGCGTCCGGGGCGCGCGCGCGCCGCGCGGTGGCCCGCGGGGCGGCGGCCCAGGACTCGCTCCGGGTGGTCAACACCAGCGGCTGCCCGGTGGCCCTGGGCTTCCACAGCTCCGCCCCGTGGCTCACCGCCAGCCCGGACACCGCGGTGCTGGGCGCGCACGGCGCGCAGACGGTGTCGCTGCGGCTGAGCGCCGTGGGGCGCAGCCAGGGCGGCTACCCGGCCACCTTGGCGATCCTCGCGGGGGACACCTCGATCTCGGCGATGAGCGTGCCCGAGACGCTGCAGGTGCTCGAGCCGCGCATGCGGGTGGGCGGCACCGCGCTGTCCGCCCGGCTGCTGGCCGGCAGCGCCTCGCCCGCCGGCACGCTGCTGGGAATCACCAACGCCGGCGACGCGCCGCTCCACTTCCACGCCGCCGGGGACGTGGCCTGGGCGTCGGTGAGCCCGGCGGCGGGCACGGTGGACCCGGGCGCGGGGCTGGATCTCACCGTGGCCTGGAGCGCGGTGGGCCTGTCCCAGGGCATCTACCACGGCAACCTGAGCGTGACCGGGGACGATTCCAGCCAGGCGCCGGCGGTGGTGGCGCTCACCCTGCAGGTGGACGAGCAGCCGCCGCAGGCCCCGTATCTGGTCTCGGATTCCACCGCCTTCCACATCTCGCTGCTGGACCTCAACACCGCCGGGCGGCGGCTGGGCCTGTACAACCAGGGCGGCAGCTCGACCTCCTTCACCGCGCGCCACACCGCCCCCTGGCTGGCGCTCTCGCCCGACACCGGCTCGGTCACGCCCGCGCACTGGTTCACCGTGAACGTGGCCCTCCACGCGGGGGCGCTGGGCTCGGGCCTCTACTTCGACACCCTCGAGGTGCGCTGGGGCACCGACCCCGCGCGCTGGCTGCACGTGCCGGTGGTGCTGAACCTCACCCGCTCCGAGGTCAGCCCGCTGCTGTGCCCGTCCGCGCTGCAGGCTGCCTGGTCCGGCCCGGCGGCGGTGCTGGACTGGAGCCCCTCGGCCGACCTGCGCGTGACCCGCTACCGCATCTACTCCAAGCCGGAGGGTGAGGGGTGGACGCAGCTGGGCGAGGTGGCGGTGCAGGTGCTGCACTTCAGCCGCGCCGGCCTGGACACCACCCGCAGCTGGAGCTTCCGGGTGGACCCGCTGGACGACTCCGGCCTGGAGACCCAGGGCTGCCTGGAGGCGAGCCTGGCGGCCAAGCCGGCGTCCACCAGCTCGACCCCGCAGGTGGCGGGGGCGCGCGCCTACCCCAACCCGTTTGGCCCGCACCTCCGGGTCCGGGTGGACGTGCCTGCGGCGGCCGGGGCGGCGCGGGTGAAGCTCACGGTGTTCGACGCCGCCGGCCACACGGTGGCGGTGCTGCTGGACGAGACCCGCGCTCCGGGGCGCTACGTGGTGGAGTGGGACACCCGCAACGGGGAGGGGACGGCGGTGGCGCCGGGGGTGTACCGGGTGCAGTGCGAGATCAACGGCACCCAGGTGGCCTCCGAGTGGGTGGCGCGGAGGTGGGCGCCGTGAGCGCGCGCCTGCGCCTGGTGCTGGTGGTGGCGGCCGCGGGGCTGCTGGCGGGCCCGTGGGTCCGCGGGGCGGGTGCGCAGGGCAGCGGCGGCACCAGCGCGCTGCCGTTCTTCCTGGAGCCGCCGGACGCCGCACGCTCCGCCCTGGGGGGCATGCAGTGCGCGCGCGATGGCGACGTGGCGGCGCTGTTCTCCAACCCGGCGGGGACCACCGGGCTGGCCGCCGAGGGCCTGCTGAGCCACGCCGAGCTGGCGCAGGGCCTGCGCCTGGAGTCGGCCGCGGTGGCGCTGCCGGCGGGGCGCAGCGGCGGCACCGTGTCGCTGGGGATGAGCTTCGCGCACCTGGCGTCCATGGAGGGGCGCGACGAGAACGGCGACCCCACCGGGACCTCGGTGGGCTACGGCGCCAGCCTGGTGCGCCTGGGCTACGCCCGGCGCCTGGCCGCGGCGGTCTCCGCGGGGCTGGCGCTGGAGTACCTGTACCAGGGGATCGACGGCGTGGGCGGCTCCACCTTCGCGGTGGGGCTGGGCGTCCTGGTGCACACCCCGGCGGCCGACTTCTCGGCCGCCGCCGACCACCTGGGCCCGGACCTGAAGGCCGACGGCAGCAGCGCGCCGGCGCCGCGCACCGTGCGCCTGGGCGTGCGCGCCCGCGCGCGGCCCGGCCTGGACCTGCTGGCGGAAGTGTCGCGCACCGGAACGTACCAGCCCCTGGGCGCCGCCGGCCTGGAGTGCCGCCCGACCCCGGCGCTGGCGCTGCGCGCCGGCTACCGCCGCGAACTGGGCGGCGACACGCCGCTGGCCGGCTTCTCCGCCGGCCTGGGAGTGGGCGCCGGCCGCTGGAACGCGGACTACGCCCTGAGCCAGGACCAGGGCCAGGGAGTGGTGCACCGCTTCAGCTTGCGCATCGGCCTGGGCCTGCCCCGGCCGGCCCCGTAGAACCCTCACCGCCGCCCCGGCCGCCCGGGCCTCCGAGCCGGCCGCCTCGCGTCCGCGCCTCCAGCCCAGCCGGGCCCGGCCGCCCTCATCCCAACACCCCCGGAATGAGTTCCCGGACGCACCTTTGGCCATCTAACGATTCCGCGCCCCGGTGCCGATAGAGAGGACTTGCGGGGGGCCGGGTCCCGGTCCGGGGTTCTCCCTTTGACAAGGGGGCCCCCGGTGCGTAGATTCTCCCCCGGGTATCTGTTGGCATCTTACGGAGCCCGACGAAGTTACACCCGCCCACCGGCCGTCGCGGGCGGGCTGCCCGCCCTGCCCGCACTGGAGGTAGCTTTGAATCTGATTCAGGCCCTCAACACCTATCTGTGGGTGTGGCTGGAGACCTTCCGGGGCCTCCGGCGCGCCGCGGTGGTGGTGCCTTTCCTGCTGTTCGCAGTGCTGGAGCTGCTGGCGCTCTGGACTTCGGCCCACTTCTATCAGCGCCCCTGGGGCTGGCTGTGGATCCCGCTGCTCGACGGCTACCCGGGCCCGGCGGCCACCCACTACCCGGGCTACTTCCTGGCGCTGCCGGCGCTCACCTCCCGGTTGGACCTGGTGCTGGGCTCGCTGATCGGCTCGATCGCCTTCGGCTGGGGCATCCTGCTCTTCCGAGGGTCGTTCGTGGAGGGGCGCGGGGCGGCGGGGGAAGGGCTGCGGCGGGCATGGGCGCGGGCGCTCCCGCTGATCGGGATCGGGGTGGTGGCCGGAGCCGCCACGGTGCTGCTGGGGAACCTCCTGAGCTGGCTCGGGACCAACGTCCTGGCCTCGCTGCTGGGGGGCGCGCCGCTGCGCCAGTTCGCCGCGCAGTTCCTGCTCAACGTGCTGGTGCAGGCGGCGCTGCTGTACGTGCCGCTGGCGCTGCTGCTGTCGGGCCGCGGCTTCCGCGGCGCGTTCAGCGACGGGCTGGGCTTCTTCTGGCAGCACCGGGTGATGAGCCTGGCGGTGGTGGTGCTGCCGTTCCTGCTGCTGGTGCCGGTGAGCGTGGCGGTCAACCGCCCGGTGCTGATCGCCACCAAGTTCCGCCCGGAGCTGCTGTTCACTCTGTGCGCCTTGAACCTCGGGATCGCCGGCGTGGTGAACCTCCTGATGACGGGCGCGGCAGTGCGCTTCTTCCTCTACCGGACCCGGCAGGACCGGCCGGCCGTGCCGCAGGGGGCCTGACATGAAGACCCGTTCCGTCGCCGCCGCGGCGTGCCTGCTCCTGGCCGCCGCCGGGTGCGTCCAGGTGGGCCAGGTCGGGCTCCGCTACCGCGTGGAGCGCGAGTTCTGGCGCGCCGGCCGCGCCATGCAGAATCTGGAAGTGCGCCGCGGCGGGGCCTCCGCCGAGGAAGTGGACAAGATCCGGCAGGGGTTTCTCAAGGTGCTGGACATCGGGCAGGGGGCGACCGACCCGGCGGTGCGCGAGGTGATGGGCGCGAGCCTGCTGCGGGACTACGACCTGCTGCTGAGCCTCCGGCGCGGCTCCGAGGCCAGCGTGGTCCTGGAGCGCATCCTCAAGGAGTACGCCGGCGACAGCCTGGTGGCCGGGGAGGCGCTGTGGCGCCGCGGCCTCCAGCGCATGGGAGCCACCGACACCGCGGGCGCGATGGAGGACTTCCGGATGGTGGTGCGCCAGGTGCGCCCGCTGTTGCAGAGTTCCGGGGTGCGGGCGCAGGTGATGGGCTTCCCGTTCCAGATGGTGCAGTTCCGGCTGCGCCGCGAGGGGCGGCTGCGGGCGGCCGAGGAAGCCCAGCTGGCGCTGCACTACTACTACGGAGTGGTGGCGTCGCTGCCGCGCAGCCCCGAGGCGCTCGCCGCGCACGCGTACGTGGGCGACCTGTACACGCTCCTCGGCAACCCGGCGCAGGCGATCCCGGTGCTGGACTCGCTGCAGCTGGAGTGCCGCCAGATCCCGGACCAGGCGGTCCAGCGCCAGAACCTGCTGTTGCGCCTGGCGGCGCTCTCGGCGGACCAGGTGGGGGACCCGGGCCGGGCCCACGCCTACCTGGACCTCTTGGCCCGCGACTACCCCAAGTCGGCGCTGCGCGGCTCGGCCCAGCTGATGCGCGGGCGCCTGTTCGTGCGCCAGAAGCGGAACGAGGAAGGCCAGCGCACCTTCCGCGCGGTGGCCGAGGACGCCTCCCTGACCGACCAGCCGCGGGCCATGGCCTGGCTGGAGCTGGGCCGCCTGGCCGACCTCCAGAACCAGTGGGACGAGGCCCAGCGCTGCTATCGCGAGGCGGCCACCAACTTCCCGCTCACCCGGGAGGGCCTGGACGCCCCGATGTACACGGTGGCGCACTTCCACGCCCTCAAGGACGCCGCCGGCGAGCGCGCCGCGCTGGCCGAGGCCCGCCGCTCCTACGAGGGCACGCTGGGCCGCTACCCGGACGTGCCCGCCAGCATGGAGGTGCGCCGCCGGCTGGTGAGCGTGTGCGCACAGCAGGGGGACTGGAAGTCCACCGTGGACGCCCTGAGCCAGATCGCGGAACGCCAGCCCGACACCCAGATGGGGCTGTGGGCGCTGTTCCAGATGGCCCGCGTGCACGAGGTCAAGCTCCAGAACCGCCGCGCGGCCCTGGAGGACTTCCGCAAGATCCTCGCCCGGTTTCCCCAGGGCGACGTCCGGGCGCGGGCCCAAGCGGAGATCCGGCGCCTCGGAGGCTGATCCATGCCCGGTTACCACGGACTGATGCTCGCGGGCGCCGCGCTCGCCGTGCTGGCGGCCGTGGTGTGGCTGTTCCGCGCGCCGCGCCTCTCGAGCCTGCTGCTGGCGGCCGGCTACGGCCTGCTGGCGAGCTTCCTGTGGGTCCTGGAGCAGGTGCTGCGGGGAGGCCTGCAGGAGGACGGGCTGCGCCTCCTGGCGCGCTTCGCGGTGCCGCTCTCGGGCGTGGGGCTGGCCGCGGCCATGACCTTCGGGCGCGCCCGCCCGGCGCGCCAGCTGGTGAGCCGCGGGGGACTGTGGCTGGCCTGGGCCGCGGGCGCTGCGGCGGCGCTGTGGGCCGCCGGCCGGCCCGACTTCGTGGGCGTGCTGGTGGGCTCCACCGGCGCCTACGCGCTGATCCTGGGCGCGCCGGCCACCTGGTCCCTGGTGGGCCACCTGGTGGCGCTGCTGGGTATGTCGGTGCTGCTCGAGACCACCCTGCGGGCGGCCGGCCCGGAGGAGCGGCGGGCGCTCAAGCCGATGTTCCTGGGCTTCTTCCTGGGGCTGGGCTACTTCCTTCTGTGCATCAGCGTGTCGCTGCTGTTCAACCGCTTCTACGAGCCCCTGTGGCTGGCCTCGCCCGCCCCGGTGGCGGTGGCCGCGGTGCTGGGGATCGCCGGCGCGCTCAACCGCCGGCTGTCCGAGGCGCGCATCCCGGTGGGCCGCTCGGTGGTGTACAGCTCGGTGTCGGTATTCCTGGCCGGACTGTACGTGCTCACCCTGGGGCTGGTGGGGGAGGTGGTCAAGCTCAGCGGGCTGCCGTTCTCGAGCGTGGCAGTCATCGCGCTGGGTTTCCTGGCGTTCTCGGGCGTGCTGGTGTTCTTCGCCTCGAACCGGGTGCGGCGGCGGGTGCAGAGCTTCGTGGACCGCAACTTCTTCCTGAGCCATTACGACTACCGGCGGCACTGGATGGAGGCGAACGGGCGGTTCCGGGCCGGGCTCAAGGTGCGCGAGCTGCTGGGCGCGCTGGCCGAGCTGATGCAGGACCTGTTCAGCGTGCGCGACGTGGCGGTGTTCCTGCGGCGCCCGGGCTCGCAGGTGCTGGATCTGGTGCACTGCACCGCCCCGGGGGGCCCGCTCTCGGTGCTCCCGGACGAGCCGCTGGCCCGCCACCTGGTGCGCACCGGGCAGTCGCTGCTGTTGAGCCGGCGCGCGGACGACTTCGAGAGCGTGCCCATCTGGGTGGAGAACCACGCGATCCTGGCGCGCACCGGGGCGCGCGCGTGGACCCCGCTGTTCGTGGGCGGCGAGATGGTGGGCATGGTGGGCCTGGGCCCCAAGCTCAACGACCTGCGCTTCACCTACGAGGACCTGGATTTCCTGGACGCCCTGGCCACCCACCTGGCCAACGCGCTGTGGGGCGCCCGGCTGGCCGAGGCGTGGGCCGCCGCCGGGGAGCAGGAGTCCATCCAGCGGATGTCGGCCTTCGCGGCGCACGACCTGGAGGCGCTGCGGGCGCGGCTGAGCGCGCTGCTGTCCGGCCCGCCGGGGGAGAGCCCCGCCGAGGCCGCCGCGCGGCTCCAGGCGGGGGCGGCGCAGGCTGGCTCGGCGGTGGCGGCGCTGGCGGACCGCTGGTCGCGGCTGGAGCCGCGGGCGGCCGAGCCGCGGGTGCGCTGCTGCCTGAACGACCTGGTGGAGCAGGCCCTGGCGGAGCTGCCGCGCAACGGGACGGCGGCCGAGCTGCAGGTGCAGGTGGAGCTGGGCGAGGACCTGCCGCCGGTGGAGGTGGACGCCCCGCGGCTGCGCGGGGTGATCCGGATCCTCCTGGACAACGCCGTGGAGGCCATGCCCCGCGGCGGGCTGCTCAAGGTCAGCACCCGGCCCGAGGAGCAGCGCCCGGCGCGGGGCGGGGCGGCGGCGGTGGTGCTGGCCGTCTCGGACGCCGGCGCCGGCATGACCCGCGACTTTCAGGAACGGGAGCTGTTCCAGCCGTTCGTCACCACCAAGGACCACGGCATGGGCATCGACCTGTTCCAGTCCAAACAGCTGGTGGAGGCCCACGGCGGCACGCTGCGGGTGACCAGCGAGGCCGGCCGGGGCACCACCGTGGAGCTGGAGCTGCCGGTGGCCGGCGCGATCGCCGGGGGCACCTAGGCGCACCCGGCCCGGCACCCGGCGCAGCCGGCCCGGAAGCACCCAGACTTCGACGCCCGCCGCAGCGGAACGCCGCGGCGGGGCGGCATGCGGACCCGGCGCGCCGGGTCCGGAGCGATCACCTCAAGACGAACGGAACGAGCCCATGACGCGACCGCTGCTCCCCCGTGCAAGCTGGCTGTGGGTGCTGGGGCTTCTGGGGGCCGGCCCGGCCCTGGCCCAGTCCAACACCCAGACGCTGTTGAGCTACCCGCCGCGGGCCGAGCTGCACCTGGACGGCCCGGTGAAGGTCACCGGCACCTCGCCGCTGCTCATCGAGGAGCCGCTGCGGGGCGACTACCTGCTGACCGCCACCAAGCCCGGCTTCGCCACCCAGCGGGCCCGGATCTACTTCCCGGAGGGCGGCGGCTCGGCCCGGCCGGCCGGCGGGAGCACCGTCAGCGGCGTGGGCGGCGTGGTGCGCACGCTGCTGCTCCCGGGCGCGGCCCAGTGGGCTTCGGGGGAGCGCGGCCACGGGCTGATGCTGCTGGCCAGCGAGGCGTGGGCGCTGGGCTGGGTGATCAAGAGCGAGAGCGACTACCGGGCCGGGCTGAGCGCGCTGGAGCAGGCGGACGCGCGGCAGGCGGCCAGCGGGGGCACGATCCTGGACCCGGAGGCCCAGGCCCAGCTGCAGGTGGACGTGCAGCAGGCCCAGGACCGGGTGGACGACGCGCGCGCCGCGCGCAAGCGCTGGTTCTTGGTGGCCGGCGCGGCGTGGGGCTACTCGGTGCTGGACCAGCTGGTGCTCCGGGGCAGCCTGGACGTACAGCCGGCGGGCCTGGACACGCTGCACATCCGGATGCGCTACGTGTCCCGGTCGGAGGCGGTGCTGCGCTCGGCGGTCATCCCGGGCTCGGGGCAGGCCTACGCCGGACACCACGGGCGCGGCGGGTGGTTCACGCTGCTGGGGACCGCCGCGCTGAGCCTCGCGCTGAGCGGCGAGCAGCACCTGGACCGCACCCTGAGCGAGCAGGCCGAGGCGCAGGTCCGCTACGACGCCCTGGGCGCCGCGGGCGCCAGCCAGGACCGCCTGAACCAGGCGCGCGACGACCTCGAGCGGCGCTACGCCGAGGCTTCCAACGCGCGCCGCACCCGCAACCTGATGTGGACCACCGCGGCGCTGGTGTGGGGGCTGAACGTGCTGGACGCCGCGCTCATGGACATCCCCGGCGAGGGCGGCCGCCTGGCGGCCGCCGAGCCGCGCCAGGGGCTGTATGCGCAGTTCGACCCGGGCTCGATGCGGCTCGGTTTCCGCAGGGGGTTCTGACGTGATCCGCACACTCTCCAGCCGCGCGCAGGGGCCCCGCTCCGGCCTCGGCCGGGCGTTGGGCGCGTGCCTGGCGCTGGCCGCGGCGGCGCTGCCGGGCTGCTCCAAGCAAGTCACCCCGCCCAACGTCGGGGAGACCGTGGTGGCCGACCCCGCGGTCACGCCGCTGGTGCGCCTGCAGGTGGCCGACCACGTCATCACCGTGACCTGGACCGTGGACGACACCACCCGCGTCTCCGAGTACCGGGTGTTCCGCAGCCCGCAGCAGACCGGCGGCTACGTGTTCCTGGCCACCGCCCGCTCGCGCAGCTACGCCGACAACACCGCCCAGGACGGGGTGGTGTACTTCTACCAGGTGGTGTCCCGGCTCACCGATGGGCGGCTGAGCCAGGCCTCCGCCGCGGTCTCGGGCAGCGCCAACCTGTTCTCGCTGCTGATCAACGGCGGGCAGGAGCGCACCCGCTCGCTGTCCCTGAGCCTGCAGCTGAGCGCCCCCAGCAACACCCGCTTCATGGAGCTGTCCGAGGCGGCCAACTTCGCCGGGGCGGCCTGGGAGAGCTACACCACCGCGCGCACCTTCATCATCCCGGTGGGCGACGGCCTGCGCACCATCTGGGCGCGCTTCCGCGACGGGGACGGAAACGAGTCGGAGCCGGTGTCCGACCAGATCACCGTGGACACCCAGGCGTTCCTGGACTCGATGGAGGTGTCGCCCGCCGGGGGCGTGCTGGCCCCGGGCACGGTGGTGCACTTCCGGATCCGCCCGCGGGGGTCCGAGACCGGCGGCGCGGCCACCGTGGACGTCGGGCAGCGCCTGGTGGGGCTGCCGCTGTCGGACCAGGGCGTGAGCGGCGACACCCACGCCGGCGACGGCATCTACGAGCTGGACTACACGCTGCCCCGGGGCGCGGACGTGCTGCGGGTGCCGGTGGTCGGCCACTTCACCGACGCCGCCGGCAACCGGGCGCCGGACCTCACCGCCGACAGCCTGTTCACGCTGCACACGCCGCCCTCGCGGGTGACGCTGCTGTCGGTGAACCCCAACACCGACGTCACCTCCACCACCCTGGATCTCACCTGGACGGAGGACAACGAGGCCGGCTTCGCGTCCTACCAGGTGTACCGGGCCGACGCCCCGACCGGGCTGCCGGCGGCCTCGGCCTACGCCCGCCTCACCACCGTCTCCGCGCGCGCCACGGTGACCTACAGCGACGCCACCCCGCGCGAAGGGCAGTCCTACGCCTACCGGGTGGACGTGGTGGACTCCCTGGGCTACACCGCCCAGGGCGCGCCGGTGCTGGCCACCGCCCGCTCGCTGAACGCGGTGACGCTGGACCCGCCGGCGCGGGGGCAGGGGAGCGACTCGCTGAACGTGGTGCTCACCTGGAGCCAGACCCTGGATCCCGGCTTCGCCAGCTACCTGGTGCAGCGGGCCGAAGGGGCCGACCTGGTGACCCAGCCGGCCGACGCCGCCTTCGCCATCGTCAACACCATCAACGTGAAGGGCACGCTCACCTACACCGACGTGGCGCCCCGCGAGAACACCAACTTCTGGTACCGGGTGGACGAGCTGGGCGGCTCCGGCGTCCACCACCCGTCCAAGGCCCAGGCGTACCGCACCCTCAACGCGCCGCCGCCGGCGGTGACGCTGGGCGCGCCGTTCGAGGCGGTGGACGGCCGGGTGTCGCTCAGCTGGACCCAGTCCACGGCCAAGGACTTCGCCTCCTACCGCGTGTACCGGGCGCAGGGGGCGGGGGCCGACACCTCCGTGGCCACCCTGGTGCTGCGCACCGCGAACCTCGCCACGCTCACCGCGGTGGACAGCGTGGGCCTGCTGGGCAACACCTCGTACTGGTACCGGGCGTGGGTCACCGACACCAAGGGCCTGGCCACCGGGAGCACCGAGCAGACCTACACCACGCACAGCCTGCCGCCGCCGGCCGTGAGCATCACCGGGGCCACCAACACCGGGCCCGGGGTGGGCCTCACCTGGACCCAGACCGACATCAAGGACTTCGAGTCCTACCGCATCTTCCGGGCCCGCGACGCCAGCGTGAGCAACGGTTCGGTCCAGGCGGGCACGGTCACCGACCGGCTCTCCACCAGCTTCTTCGAGACCTTCGGGCACATCGCCGGGGCGGACTCGCTCCGGCCCAACACCGACTACTATTACCGGGTGTACGTGTACAACAAGGGCGGGCTGTTCGCCGGCAGCAGCCCGCAGCTGGTGCACACCCCGGCCTGGTCCCAGGCCCCGGCCCGGCCGCCGGCCGACCGCCCCCGCCCGCAGGCCCGGGGCAGCCGGAACTAGAGGAAGAGGCGGCGGCCCGGGCCCCGCCCGGGCCGCTGCGCCCGCATGGCGCCGCTGGTCATCCGCCACGTCCACATGCAGCGCCCGCCGGAGGAGACGCTCCCGGAGTTCCACGGGATCGGCCCCACCAAGCGGGCCCTGGACATCCTGCTGGCCGGCGGAGCGCTGCTGGTCACCCTGCCGCTGTGGCTGCTGATCGCCCTGGCCATCAAGCTGGACAGCCGCGGGCCGGTGTTCTACCGGCAGGAGCGGGTGGGGCAGAACCGGCGCCGCCATGAGCGCCGCCGCCAGCGCAGCCTGCCGGGCTCCGAACGGCGCGAGCAGGCCGGTCCGGCGGCGCGCGACCGCCGCCGGACCGACCGCCGCACCGAGCCCGGCCCCGGGCGGCTGTTCCGGATCGTGAAGTTCCGCAGCATGCGCCAGGACGCCGAGGCCGCCGGGCCGGTGTGGGCGGTGCGCGACGACCCGCGGGTCACCCGGGTGGGGCGGCTGCTCCGGCGCAGCCGG
>DATKKS010000259.1:0-5497 GCA_035542815.1 Saccharimonadales bacterium (SeqCode)
CGTGCGGCCGGCGCTGGCCCCGCGCGGCCTGGGCCGCTGGGCCGGGACGCTGGCCGGGGTGGTCGCCCTCAGCGCCGCGTTGCTGGCGCTCTCGCCCAACCAGTTCGGCGCCGCCGCGCGCCGCCTGCTGCACCCGCGCCAGGGCCGCCCGCCGTTCGGGCTGCGGGTGAGCCCGGGCGACCAGATCGTGCACCCGGGGGAGGACGTGACCATCACCGCGCAGGTGCGCGGCGCCGGTAGCGCGCCGCAGCTCGTGCTGCGCGGCGACTACGAGGCCTGGCGGCAGGCGCCGCTGGAGGCGCGCCCGGCCGCCGCCGGCGACTCCGGCTGGGCCCGCTTCGCCGCCACCCTCACCGCGGTGCAGCGCAACATGAGCTACCGGGTGGAGGTGGACGGCCACCGCTCGCGGGTGTTCACGCTGCGGCTGCAGGAGCCGCTGGCGGTGCTGGGCTTCCGCAAGCACCTGGAATTTCCCGCCTACAGCGGCCTGCCGTCGCAGGACCTCAACTCGGCCACCGGCGAGCTGGACGGCCTCAAGGGCACCCGCGCCACGCTGGTCCTCGAGACCAGCGGGGAAGTCGCGACGGCCCTGCTGCTCCGCGGCGCGGCGCGCGTGCCGCTGGAGCGGCTGGACGGCCACCACTTCCGCGCCCGGATCGCGCTGCTGGAGCCCGGCGACTACCGGGTGCGCCTGGAGGACCCGGCCGGCGCGTCGGTGGAGGCCGGGCCGTTCGCGATCAACGTGGTGCCGGACGAGTTCCCGCGCGTGACGCTGGAGGAGCCCCGCGAGAGCGGCTTCTTCGGCCCGCAGCTGCACCTGCCGATCGCGGCGCACGCGGCCGACGACTACGGCCTGTCGCGGGCCGAGCTGGTGGTGGAGGGCCAGGAAGGCCAGCGGCAGCGCGTGCCGCTGCGCCTGGCGGCCGGCGCGCGGGAGGCCGACCTGCTGGCGGACTGGGACGCCTCTCCCCTCAACCTGGGCCCGGGCGAGGGCGTGACGCTGTGGGTGGAGGTGGCCGACAACGACGACGTGTCCGGGCCCAAGGTGACCCGCAGCGAGACCCGCGCCTTCCGCGTGCCCACCGTGGCGGAGATGTTCAAGCAGGCGGAGGAGGAGAACTCCGAGCACCTGGAGGACCTCTCCGACCTGTCCAAGCAGCAGCAGGACCTCAAGACCAAGCTGGACGAGGCCACCCGGGCGCTCAAGCAGGCCGACGGGATGTCCTGGGAGAAGCGCCAGGAGCTGGAGGCGGCCGCGGCCCGCCAGCGCGAGCTGCTGGACAAGATCGCCCAGGCCAGCGAGCAGGTGCAGCAGTCGCTGGACAAGATGCAGGAGCAGAACCTGGCGCGCGAGGAGGTGGCCCGCAAGATGGAGGAGCTGCGCCAGCTCATGCGGCAGCTCGACAGCCCCGAGATGCGCAAGATGCTGGAGCGGCTCCAGGAGGCGATCAAGAAGGCCAGCCCCGAGGACGTGCAGCGGGCCCTCGAGAACATGAAGCTCACCCAGCAGGACCTGCTGGCCGCCCTGGAGCGCACCATCCAGGCGCTGAAGCAGCTGCAGAAGGGGGAGAAGCTCAACGCGGCGGCCAAGCTGGCGGAGGACCTGGCGCGCAAGCAGAAGGAGCTGGCCGACCAGGTGGACAAGGTGGACCAGCGCGCCAAGGACCAGGCGAACCAGAACCGCGAGGCGCAGCAGCAGACCGCCCAGGATCTCAAGGACCTGGCCACCCGGCAGAGCGAGCTGCACCGGCAGGCGGAGCAGCTGGCCAAGAGCCTGGAGGAGCTGAAGAAGGAGCTGGCGGAGCAGTCCCGGCCCGCGGCCGCCAAGATTGACAGCGCCCAGCAGGAGATGCAGCAGAACGCCGAGCCGCAGATGGAGCAGTCGCAGCAGAACCTGGACCAGTCCAGCCAGTCGCCGCCCAACCAGGGCTCGCAGAGCCGCAGTAACGCCCGGCGGCGGTCGCGCGAGGCGCACCAGTCCATGGCGCGCGCGGCGAACCAGCTGCACGGGGCGCAGCAGCAGATGGAGCAGGACACCAACGAGGAGCTGGCCCAGCGGGTGCGCCAGGCGGCCCACGACCTGGTGGGCATCTCCGGCCGGCAGGAGGAGGTCACCGCCGGGCCCGAGGTGCCCGGCGAGCTGGCGCGCCAGCAGCAGTCGCTGGTGGACGGCACCGCCCAGGTGGCCGACCAGCTGCACCGCGCCCAGGAACAGTTCGGCCCGCTGCCGCCGGCGATCGGGCAGGGGCTGGGCGAGGCGCTCTCCGACATGAACCGCTCGCGCGACCTGTTCGAGCACGGCAACACCTTCCAGGGGCGCACCCTGGGCCACGACGCGGTGTCCACGGTGAACCGCACGGTGCTGATCATGCTGGAGTCCGCCAAGTCCATGTGCAGCGGCGGCAAGAGCGGCGGGCAGCCGAAGCCCGGCACGCAGCAGCAGATGGCGGGCCTCTCGCAGCAGCAGCAGGAGGTCAACCGGGGCACCGAGCAGTTGCTGAAGCGCAGCCAGATGGGCCGCCCCAAGCCGTCCTCGGACGGCCGGCCCGGCGAGAGCGCCGAGGAGATGGCCGCGCGCCTGGCGGCCGAGCAGGAGGCCGTGCGCCGCGGCATGGAGGACCTGGTGCGGCAGGAGATGCAGCAGCGGAAGCTGCTGGGCGACCTGTCGGACGTCTCGGACAAGATGAAGCGCATCTCCGACGACCTGGCCAACAACCGGGCCGACGAGCAGACCGTGGACATGGAGAAGAAGATCCTGTCCCGGATGCTGGACGCCCAGCGCTCCATCAACCGGCGCGACCGCGACCCGCAGCGCTGGTCGCGCCCCGGCGAGGACGTGGCCCGCCCCTCGCCCGGCGCGCTGCCCCAGGCGCTGCTGCAGAAGCCGCAGCGCGGCGGGCTGGACCTGCTGCGCGACCGCAAGGACCCGGTGCCGCGGGCCTTCCTGCCGGCGGTCGAGCAGTACTTCCGCAACCTCCCCACGCCCCGGTGAGCATGCGGATCCGGAGCCTCCTGATCGGAACGGTGCTGTGGGCCGCGGCCGCCGCGACGGCCGCCGGGCCGGCGCGGGCGCAGAACCCGACGCCGTTCCCGCCGGGCTCGGGCTCGGGTGCGGCGCCGCCCAACGAGATCTTCCGCGCCGAGGCGCTGCTCATGGTGCGGCAGTACCCGTCCGCCTACCTCCTGTTCCACCAACTGCACCAGAAGTACCCCGAGGACTCCCGCGTCACCGAGGGCCTGGTGCGCGTCCTGGAGCCGCTGGACCACTGGGTGGAGCTGGAGCAGGTGATCACCGAGGAGCGCGCGCGCCGCAAGTCGGTGATGATCTTCGGGCGCGAGATGGTGGCCGCGTGCCGCGGCCAGGGCCACTACGAGCAGGCGCTGGAGGAGGACCTGCAGGCGTGGGTGACCACCCCGGGCGAGGTCCGGCTGCGGGCCCTCGCGGACACCCTGCTGCTGGAGAACAACTACTCCCCGCGCGCCCTGGACGTGCTGAAGCGCATGACCCGCATGGCGCCGCGGCACGCTCCGCTGCGGCAGCTGCTGGTGGAATCCCTGGCCCGCGCCGGCCGGGGCGAGGAGGCCTGCCGCGAGGCGCTGGCCTACGACCGCGAGACCGCCGGCGCGGGGCGCACCCTGCTGGGCCTGGCCCGCGCCGCGGCGAACGACCACCCGGCCGAGACGGTGCGCGCCGCGGAGATGCTGATCCACGAGTTCCCCAACACCCCGCAGGCGCTGGAGGCCCGGGTGCTGCGCGCCGGCGCGCTGCGCGGCACGCCGCGCTGGGAGGAGGCGCGGCGCGACCTGGAGGAGCTGGCCCGGGACCGCTCCGCCGGGGCGGCGGCGGTGTCCGCCGCGGTGCTGCTGGCCGAAGCCGAGCTGGCCCGCGACCCGGAGGCCGCCCGCGGCCGGGCGCGGCAGCTGGCGGCGGAGCACCCCGAGGCGCGGGAACAGGCGCTGTGGGTGGAGGGCGAGAGCTACCAGCGCCAGCGCCGCTTCCAGGAAGCCGCCACCACCTTCGCCCAGGCGGCCGCCTCGCTGCGCGACCCCGAGGCGGTGAAGCGCGCCCTGTGGAGCCGGGCCGAGAGCTTCTTCTACGAAGGCGCGTGGGACTCGGCCACCGCCGCCTACAAGACGGTGGCGGCCGCCTTCCTGCGCGACGCCCGCGCCGACGGCGCGCTGGCCCGGATGCTGCTGATCGCCGACGCCACCGAGGAGTCGGACTCGGCGCTGCGCGCCTACGCCAAGGCCTCGTTCGAGGCCAGCCTCGCGCCGGCGCGCGCCGACTCGCTGTTCGAGGCGATCCAGGAGCGCTTCCCCAAGGCGCTGGCGAGCTTCGAGGCGCTCTACCAGCGCGCCGAGATCCGGCGCCACGGCGGCGACCTCACTGGGGCGCTGCGGCTGTACCTCGTCTTCGCCGACACCACCCTGCGCAGCCCCCGCGCCCAGGACGCGCTGTTCCTGGCCGCCGAGATCTGCCGGACCGAACTCAAGGACGCCCGCCGCGCGCTGGACTTGTACTCGGACGTGGCGACCCGCTTCCCGGACTCGTGGCTGGCGCCGGACGCGCGCAAGTGGGTGGAGGTGCTGCGGCGGGAGGTGGGCTCGTGAGGTGCCGCGAGAGTGTGCGGGAGCCGGCTGGCGGGCGGCGGGGGACCGCCGCGCGGCGGTCCGGCTCGGGGGCCGGTGCGGCGGTGGGCGCCGCGCTCCTCGCCCTGGCGCTCCTCGGCGCGCTGCCCGCCCGGGCGGCCATCCTGGTGCCCATGGACGAGAAGCAGACCGACCACCTCAAGGCCTACGGCCTGGCCTACTGGGCGCTCCAGCAGGAGCAGCGGGTGGACTGGCTCCTCAACTACCGTGGCGGCTCCTTCCTGCTGCTGGACGACTACGCCCCGGCGCTGCGCGAGGCGGCCCTGCGGGGGGTGGCGGTGGAGACCGTCGGCGCGGCGGACGTGGCCCAGATCCAGGCCACCATCGCCGACAACAACATGGAGTCAGTGAAGCTCGAGAAGGCGCCGCGGGTGGCGGTGTACCTGCCGCCCAACACCGTGCCCTGGGACGACGCGGTGACCCTGGCGCTCACCTACGCGCAGATCCCCTACATCACGCTGTGGGACGAGGAGGTCCTGCGCGGGGACCTCGCGAAGTACGACTGGCTGCACCTCCACCACGAGGACTTCACCGGCCAGTACGGCAAGTTCTGGGCGGGCTTCCACGATGCGCCGTGGTACCACGAGCAGGTCGAGGTCAACGAGGCCATGGCCAAGAAGCTGGGCTTCGCCAAGGTGACCGAGCTCAAGCACGCGGTGGTGGAGAAGATCCGCTCCTACGTGGCCGCCGGCGGGTTCATGTTCGGCATGTGCTCGGCCACCGACACCTACGACATCGCGCTGGCCACCGAGGGCGTGGACATCGCCGCCGACATCTACGACGGCGACCCCGCCGACCCGGACGCGCAGAGCAAGCTGGACTACTCCAAGACCTTCGCCTTCCGCGA
>DATKKS010000260.1:0-3582 GCA_035542815.1 Saccharimonadales bacterium (SeqCode)
AGGCACGAAACAACCACACCCTGGAGCTCTGCCCGGGACTCTGTCAAAGAGCCAAAGCGCTGACCCGTTGGACGTACATGGTGCCGGAGGAGGGAATCGAACCCTCACGAGGTTGCCCTCACGGGATTTTGAGTCCCGCGCGTCTACCAATTTCACCACTCCGGCACCGGAGGCAGGACCGAGAATCGCATCGGCCGCGCCGCGGTGTCAAACGCCCGGGGCGCGGGGCCGCGGAGCGCCGCGGGGTCGCTGCACCCCCGGGGCCGGCCTGCGCTGCGCCGGCAACTGCGCTGCCGCATGTCAGGCCCGCCCGCGCCGGGCCCGCGCGCCGCAGCCTCGCCGGCCGCAATGACCGGGGGGCGACCCGCCGGGCCGCCCCCCTCGTACGGACTCCTCTCGCCGTCCGGCGCGCCGCGCGTCCGCCGCGCTAGCCCCTCCGCCGGGCTGCCGCGACCACCATCACCAGCCCCACCGCCATCAGCGCCACGCCGCGCGGCTCGGGCACCGAGGGCTCCGGCGGCAGCGGCGGGTCGGGGCTCCCCGAGACCGAGCACCGGAACCACATTTCGGCCGGGGCGGTGGGGAAGTAGTTCTCCGGGCTCCACAGCCACACTGCGTTGGCCGCGATGCCGTCCACCGGCCCCCCGTTCACGTCGGTCCAGGCGGACATCGCGTTGGTCTGGGGCGCGTGGCTGCTGCTGGGCCAGGGGCTGCGCCAGCCGGAGGCCGGCGGATACCAGTCGGCCGAGCCGGCCAGCGGGTCGGACAGGGAGTACTGCCAGTCGGCCAGGTTGGTCAGGAGCCGGGTGGAGCCGCTCGCCCAGGTGGCCCCCTCCAGGTCCAGCTGCGCCATGAAGCCACCCGGGTTGCTGACCCCGTTCGGGGCCGGGTAGTCCCGCACGTGAAAAATCAGGTTCACCTCGCTCATGTCGGCGAAGTCGTAGTGGAACGTGTCAGCCTTGCGCCAGTTGTCCCAGTTGGCCCCGCCAACGTACTCGCCGCCGTTCAACGAAAGCGTGAGCTGGTCGTCGGCCGTGGCCACGATGGTGAGGCCGAAGGCGCCGGCGGGGGGAGCCAAAACGAGGGCGAGCAGGAGAACGAGGACCATTGGCTTCATGCGGCACACACTCCCATGGTGTTGGGGCAAAGGCAATCCCAGTCTCGTGAGGACGACCGCCCCGACCACTGATTAAGAATATCACGAAAACATAATTCGTCAAGCCCGGATGCCGCCTCCGAGGCGTTTCAGGGCCCAAATGGGCCTTGGGCGGCCCATCTGCAGGCGGCCAGGCGGGCGGGATCGCGGGAACCGCGGGCGGGTCTGAGGGATTCTCTCATGTGGGTGGCAGCGTGAAGCTTACCGCCGCGGAGCCGTTGACCGGCCGGGCTCCGGTTGTTATGGTTCGCTATGCGCCCGGCGGCGCCGGGCGCGCGAGGACGTCCGTATCTCGGAAAGGCTCTGGCATGCGGTTCTGGAAATGCGGTGGGGTGGTGCTCCTGGGCGTGGCGCTGGCGGCCGCGCCGGCGGCCGCCGACAAGTACTCGGGCGAGTTCCTGAAGCTGGGGGTGGGGGCGCGCGCCCTGGGCATGGGGGGCGCGTTCGTGAGCCTCTCGGACGACGCCACGGCCCTCTATTGGAATCCGGCCGGGCTGGCGTTCCTGCACCATCACATGCTGATGCCCGCGCACTCCGAGGAGTTCGGGCAGATCCTCAACTACGACTATCTCGCCTACGTGCAGCCGCTGGGGCCGCGGGAGAGCCTGGGCATCGGGATCGTGCGGCTGTCCCTGGACAACATCCCGCTCACCGACAGCCTGCGCCTGGACAACCTGGGCCAGCCGATCTACGACGAGGGCCGGCTGATCTACACCAGCGACACCGAGCTGGCGCTGCTCATGAGCTACGGCCGGGCGGTGTCGTCGCGGCTCAACCTGGGGGCCACCGCGAAGCTCATCCGGCAGAGCGTGGCGGACCACTCCAGCTTCGGGATCGGCGCCGACGTGGGCGCCATCTACTCGCCCAGCCCCAGCGTCTCGATCGGGCTGGCGGTGGACGACGTGTTCGGCACGTTCCTGTCCTGGGACACCGGGCACCACGAGCGCATCTCGCCCTCGGCGCGCCTGGGCGGCTCCCTGACCCGGGCCCTCGGCCGGGACCACCTGGTGACGCTCGCGGGTGACCTGTACTTCACGTTCGACGGCCGGCGCACCGTCAGCCAGTTCTCCAGCGGGCAGGTGGGCGGCGAGTACCACCTGGGCGTGGAGTACTGGTTCAAGCGCGCCCTGGCGCTGCGCACCGGTTACAACCACGGCAGCTTCACCGCCGGCGCCGGCGGCCGGCGCGGGCGGTTTGCGCTGGACTACGCGTTCATCTCCAACTCCAACGTCGGGCTGGACAACACACAGCGCATATCCGGCAGCTTCGAATTCTGATCCCCGGGGCGGGTCCCTCATGCGCGACGTCTACGTGATGATCCTGGCAGGGGGGAAAGGCGACTCCCTGGGGGTGCTGACCCGGCACCGCCCCGCCTCCGCGCTACCCTTCGGCGGCAAGTTCCGCGCCATCGACTTCGTGCTCTCCAACTGCGCCCACTCGGAACTCTCCCGGGTGGGGCTGCTCACCCAGTACGCGCCCAGCTCGCTCAACCGGCACGTCGGGATCGGGCGCCCGTGGGGGCTGGACCGCCGCGGGGGCCTGGTGCTGCTGCAACCCTACGGGCGGCGCGACGCGGCCAGCTGGTACCGCGGCACGGCCGACGCGCTGGCGCAGAACCGGGACCGCCTGCAGGGTTCCCGGCTGATCCTGGTGCTGTCCGGCGACGCGGTGTACATGATGGACTACGGCGACATGGTCCGCGCCCACGAGGCCTCCGGCGCGGCGATGACCATGGCGGTGAAGGAAGTGGCGCCGGCGCAGAGCCGCCGCTACGGGATGGTGACCCTGGAGGGGCCCCGCGTGACGCGCCTGGAGGAGAAGCCCGCGGTCACCGACACGCGCTGGGCGTCCATGGGCGTCTACCTGTTCAACACCCCGACGCTGCTGCGGTACCTGGACGCGGCCGCCGGGCCGGACCTGGTGTACCACCTGATCATCCCGATGGTGGAGTCGGGCCAGCGGGTGGGGGCCTACCCGTTCGAGGGCTTCCATGAGGACCTGGGCACGGTGGAGGCTTACTACCGGGCCAACCTGGACCTCTTGTCCCGCCGCCCGCCGCTCAACCTGTACGACCCCGAGTGGCCGGTGCTGACGCTCAACGAGGAGCTGGCCCCGGCGCTGTTCGGGCCCGAGTCGCGGGTCAGCGGCAGCCTGGTCGCCAACGGCTGCGTGGTGGAGGGCGAGGTGGTGGAGAGCGTGCTGTTCGGCGGGGCGCGGGTGGAGCCGGGGGCGCGGGTGGAGCGCTCCATCCTGTTCTCCAACGTGCGCGTGGAGGCCGGCGCGCGCATCACCCGGACCATCCTGGACAAGAACGTGCGGGTGGGCGCGGGAGCCGAGGTGGGGGGCGAGGCGGCCATCACCGTGGCCGGCAAGAACGCGGTGCTGCCGGCCGGGGTGCGGGTGGGCGAGGGGGCGCGGGTGGACCT
>DATKKS010000261.1:0-2681 GCA_035542815.1 Saccharimonadales bacterium (SeqCode)
GGCCCGCGCCGCGAGCAGCGCCGCCCGGCCGCGCGCCAGCTCGGCCTCCAGCTCCGCGGGCGGCGTGCCCAGCTCGGCGGCGGCCTCCGCAAGCGGCCGCCGCCGGCGCAGGATGGTGCGGCCCTCCCAGTTGCCCGCGGCGCTCACGTCGTAGACCCGGGCGAAGGTGTCCGCGGCGGCGCCCAGCGCGGCGCGCACCTGGTCCAGGCTCCAGACGTAGAAGCGGCCCTCCTCGCCCTCGCTGTCCGCGTCCTCGGCGCTGTAGAAGCCCCCCTCGGGATGGCGCAGGTCGCGCAGCAGGTACTCGCAGATGTCGCGCGCGGCGGCCGCGAAATCCGGGCCGCCGGTGGCCTGCCACGCGGCCACGTAGGCCTCCAGCAGCAGCGCCTGGTCGTAGAGCATCTTCTCGAAGTGGGGGGCCAGCCACTCGGTGTCGGTGGAGTAGCGGTGGAAGCCGCCGCCCAGGTGGTCGTGGATCCCGCCGCGGTTCATGGCGTCCAGCGTGGCCACCGCCATCTGCAGCGGCCGCGGGTCGCCGGTCCGGGCGTGGTGGTGGAGGAGGAAGGTCAGCTGGTGCGGGGTGGGGAACTTGGGGGCCCCGCCGAAGCCGCCGTGGGCCGGGTCGAACCTCGCGGCGAGTTGCTCGAAGGCGGCCTGCAGCGTCTCCGCCCCGGGCGCGGGCCCGGCGGCCGGGGGGCGGGCAACCTCCGCCAGGAAGCGGGCCACGCTCTCGGCCGAGTCCTCCACCTCGGCGCGGCGCTCGCGCCACGCCTCCAGCACCGCCGTCAGCACCCGGCGCAGGCCGGGCAGGCCGCCGCGGTCCTCGGGCGGGAAGTAGGTGCCCGCGAAGAACGGCTTCAGCGCCGGCGTGAGCACCACGGTCATGGGCCAGCCGCCGCGGCCGGTGACCGCCTGCACCGCGGTCATGTACAGGTGGTCCAGGTCGGGCCGCTCCTCGCGGTCCACCTTGACCGGCACGAAGTGCGCGTTGATCAGTTCCGCGAGCCCCGGGTCCTCGAACGACTCCCGCTCCATGACGTGGCACCAGTGGCAGGTGGAGTAGCCGACGCTGAGGAAGATGGGCCGCTCCTCGCGGCGCGCGCGGTCCAGGGCCTCCGGGCCCCACGGGTACCAGTCCACCGGGTTGTGCGCGTGCTGGCGCAGGTAGGGGCTGGGTTCGTGGATGAGACGGTTGGCGCGGTCCACGGGACTCACCTCCAGGCCGGGAGCGACGGCGCCCGCGGCGCCGGCGCGGCATCGCGCGCCATTGACACCCGCGGGCAGGGACATAGAATCTGATTCGGACCCTGCAGATTCGGTTCCGAGAACCCGGCGCGCGCCAGGCCTTCCCTGGGGTCCGAGCCGCGAAGGCCCCAGAAGGTGCACTGGCGTCGAAAGAAGTCGGATGCCGTCCTCGGAGAGTCCTGGGACAGAGGAGCGGCGGCCGCGCGCAGCGGCGCGCAAGCTGCTCGTGGGTTTGGTGTACGCCTGGACCGCGGCGCTGGTGTTGTTCGTGTTCGTCCAACACCCGGGCGTCAACGGGTATGACCGAGCGATGTTCGGCGACATGGTCTACGGGCGGGCGCACCAGCCCTTCGTCACTCGGCCGCTCGTGCCGTGGAGCGTGCACTGACTGGCTCGCGCCATGCCGCGGCAGATCCGGGAGATCGTCACGCGGCAACTGGAGGGCAAGCCGCTCGTCCGGCGGATGCACTGGGAGCGTCGGTATCTGCTGGAGTATGCGATCGCGCTGGGGCTGTGGCTGGGCTGCCTCATGGGATTTGCCTACGCGCTGAGCCGGCTGGTGCGCACCCTGTACATATGCCCGCCGCTGCTCCGGCACGCCGGTGGAGTTCCAGCTCCTGGACCACAACTTGGCGCTGCTCCGGCATCTGCCCGGGCTGGTGCGCCTACTGGCTGCGGCGCTCGCGGCCTGGTGCCTGGTCGGGCCCGGGTGGGGCCGCAAGCCGGCCTGTCTTCGCCGGGGGTTTCTCGTGACCCTGGCTCCGCTGTCGCTCGGATTAATGCTCTTCGGCCAGTGTGACGAACTGCGCGTTTACTACGAAGTGTACCCGTTCGTGTTCCTGCTGGCCCTGCCCACGGTCGCGACACTCCTGACCGGGCAGTCCCTGCCTGCGCAGAAGGCGACCGGCGGGATCGCGCTAGGGCTCGCGGCGAGTCCGGGCGCCCGTCGGGAGGCCGTTGCCGGGTAGCCCCGCGCGGCGGATGGCGAGGAGGGGATCAGCGATGGCACTCTCCGGCGGGAGCCGGCGCTCGGCTGGGCCGTGGAGGCTGTGGGCATGACGGACGGCGGAATCGCCGGCCGGCTGGGAACGCCGCGCGACGCGGGGTCGGCCCCGCTGGCCCGCCTGCGCCTGGCGGCGCGAGCGGGCGCGCGGATGCTGGCCTGCGTGGCAGCCACCCGACGGCTCGGGCTGGCGCGGCATTTCCTGGGGCTGTACGCGGTGATGCGCGACGAGGCGCACATCATCCGCGAGTGGATGGCGACCCACGTCCGCGAGGGCGTGGAGCACTTCTACCTGGTGGACCACGGCTGCCGCGACGACTGGCGCGGCGAGGTGGAAGACTTCATCGCCCGGGGCATGGTCACGGTGCTGCGGCCGAAGGAGGCCACCGCGGACCAGGCGCGCGCGGCCAACTGCGTGCTCCCCCTGAGGGAG
>DATKKS010000262.1:0-2804 GCA_035542815.1 Saccharimonadales bacterium (SeqCode)
GATCCCCACCTCCACCGGCGCGGCCAAGGCCATCGGCCTGGTGCTGCCCGAGCTGGAAGGCAAGCTCAGCGGGGTGGCGGTGCGCGTGCCGGTGATCGACGGCTCGCTGGTGGACCTCACCGTGGAGACCGCCAGGCCCACCGACCGCGACACCCTCAACGCGGCGATGAAGGCCGCCGCCCAGGGCCCGATGAAGGGCGTGCTGCAGTACACCGAGGATCCCATCGTGTCGGTGGACATCATCGGCAACCCGCACTCCTCCATCTTCGACGCGCCGCTCACCAACGTCATGGGCGGGAACCTAGTGAAGGTGTTCTCGTGGTACGACAACGAGTGGGGTTTCAGCATGCGCATGCTGGAGGCCGTCAAGCTGGTGGGCGGCTAGCCGTGGACAAGCTCTCGGTGCGCGACCTGGAGGTGAAGGGCCGGCGGGTGCTGGTGCGGGTGGACTTCAACGTGCCGCTGGAAGGCGGCCAGGTGGCCGACGACACCCGCATCGTGGCCTCGCTGCCCACCATTCGCTACCTGATGGAGAAGGGCGCGCGGATCATCCTGATGTCCCACCTGGGCCGGCCCAAGGGCCAGCCCGACCCCAAGTACAGCCTGAAGCCGGTGGCGGAGCGGCTGTCCCGCCTGCTCAAGGCCCCGGTGCAGATGGCGCCCGACTGCGTGGGCGACGCCACCCGGGCGATGGCCCTCGGCCTGGGAGACGGGCAGGTGCTGCTCCTGGAGAACCTCCGCTACCACGCGGAGGAGGAGGCCAACGACCCGGTCTTCGCCCGCCAGCTGGCCGAACTCGGCCAGGTGTACGTGAACGACGCGTTCGGCAGCGCGCACCGCGCCCACGCCTCCACCGAGGCGGTGGCGCGGCTCTTGCCGCAGGCGGCGGCCGGCTTCCTGATGCAGAAGGAGCTGGCGTACCTGGGGCGGGCGCTGGCGGAGCCCAAGCGGCCGTTCGTGGCGGTGCTGGGCGGGGCCAAGATCTCCGGCAAGATCGACGTGATCGAGAACCTGCTGGGCAAGGTGGACGCGCTGCTGGTGGGCGGGGCCATGATGTTCACGTTCTACCGGGCGCGCGGGCTGGAGACCGGCCGGAGCCTGGTGGAGCCGGAGCGCCTGGACATGGCCGCCCGGATCCTGGAGCAGGCCAAGTCCCGCGGCGTGGACCTGGTGCTCCCGGCGGACTGCCTGGTGGCCTCGTCGGCGGAGAAGTCGGACGGCTCGGAGAAGGTGGTGGCCGCGGACCGGATCCCGGCGGACGGCGTGGGCGTGGACATCGGCACCGCCACGGCGCAGGACTACGCGCGGCGGGTGCTGGGCGCCAAGACCGTGGTGTGGAACGGCCCCATGGGGGTGTTCGAGGTGCCCGCCTTCGCCAAGGGCACGCTGGCGGTGGCGCAGGCGATGGCCGAGGCCACCGCCAAGGGGGCCACCACGGTGGTGGGCGGGGGGGACTCCGCCGCCGCCGTGAACCAGCTCGGCCTGGAGGACCGGATGAGCCACGTGTCCACCGGCGGGGGAGCGTCGCTGGAGTTCCTGGAGGGCAAGGTCCTCCCGGGCGTGGCCGCGCTCACCGATCGGAAGTGACGTGCGCGCGCCGCTGATCGCCGGGAACTGGAAGATGCACCACGGCCCGCGGGCCGCGGAGGCCTTCGCGCGCGCCCTGATGGAGGGCTTCCACGCGGTGCCCGCGGGGGTGGAGGTGCTGCTCATCCCGCCGTTCCCGGCCATCGCCGCGCTGCGCAGCGCGCTGGCCGGCCGGCCAGTGGCGGTCGGGGCGCAGCTGTGCCACTGGGAGGTGAAGGGCGCCTACACCGGCGAGGTCGCCCCGGAGATGCTGGCCGAGGCGGGCTGCAGCTACGTGCTGGTGGCGCACAGCGAGCGGCGGCAGCTGTTCGGCGAGACCGACGAGAGCGCCCGGCGGCGCCTGGCGGCGGTGCGCCGCGCCGGGCTGCGCCCCATCCTGTGCGTGGGGGAGACGCTGGCGGAGCGGGACGCGGGCCAGACCGAGGCGGTGCTGGAGCGGCAGCTCGACGGTGCGCTGCTGGGCCTGGAGGCGCGCGAGCTGGGCGGGCTGGTGGTCGCCTACGAGCCGGTGTGGGCCATCGGCACCGGGCGCAACGCCACACCGGAGCAGGCGCAGGCGGCCCACGCCCACATTCGCGGCTGGCTGCGCGGTCGGTTCGACGCCGCCTTCGCCGGCGCCACCCGCATCCAGTACGGCGGCAGCGTCAAGCCGGAGAACGCCCGGGTGCTGCTGGGCCAGGCCGACGTGGACGGTGCGCTGGTGGGCGGGGCCAGCCTGGAGGCGGCCTCGCTCCTGGCCATCGCCGCGGCGGCCGCCCCGAAGTGAGCGCCCCGGCGGCGGGCCGGTCGGGCCCCGGGCCGGCGCGGGCCGCACTTGACCCGGGAGGCGCGCTAGTGCTATCGTAGCTGGTCTGGAACCCATTGATCCACAACGACTTCAGTGGAGACTCGATGTACGTACTGATCCTCTTCATCCACATCTTGGTGTGCTTCGGCCTGATGATCTCGATCCTGCTCCAGTCCGGAAAGGGCGGCAGCCTGGCCGGAGCCTTCGGGGTGGGCGGCGGCAGCCAGACGCTCTTCGGCAGCCGCGGGGCCACCACGTTCCTGACCCGGGCGACGCAGTGGCTGGGGGTGACGTTCTTCGTGACCTCGCTGGTCCTGGCGTTGATCTCGCGGGGCACCTCCAGCGCGCCGCGCAGCCTGCTGCAGCGCACCGGGGCGGCGGGCTCGCCGCTGCGCCAGGGACCGGCCCCCGCGCCGGCGGCGCCGGCGTC
>DATKKS010000263.1:0-12344 GCA_035542815.1 Saccharimonadales bacterium (SeqCode)
CACCCTGAGCTAGCCTTCCTGCAGCGCGGCCCCGCCCGCCCCCGAGTGGTCTTGGCGGGCAACCCCAACGTGGGCAAGTCCATGGTCTTCAACGGGCTCAGCGGCCTGTACGCGGACGTGTCCAACTTCCCCGGCACCACCATCGAGATCACCCGCGGCAGCTACCTCGGCTACGAGCTGTGCGACACCCCGGGCATCTACGGGGTGGCCTCGTTCAGCGAGGAAGAGCGGGTGGCGCGCGACATCCTGCTCGCCGCCGACGTGGTCCTGGACGTGGTGGACGCCACCCACCTGGAGCGGGACCTGTTCCTGACCCTGCAGCTCCTGGACATGGGGAAGAAGGTGGTGGTGCTGCTCAACTTCATGGACGAGGTGCGGCGCCACCGGATGGAGATCGCGGTGGACCGGCTGGCCGCGCTGCTGGGGGTGGAGGTGCTCCCGGTGGTGGCGGTGAAGCGGCAGGGGTTCGAGCGGCTGGAGGCGGCCCTCCGGGACGCCCGCGAGGGGACCCAGGCCCCCGAGCTGCACGCCACCCTGCACGGGATGCTGGACCGGGTGGGCTCGCAGGCCGAGGCGCTGCTGGTGCTGGAGGGCGATCCGGTGATCGCGGAGCGGCACGGCGTGCCCCCGGGCCGGGACCAGGAGGCGGTGTACATCGAGCGGCGCAACCGGGTGAACCGGATCGTGGGGGAGGTGCTCCACGATCCCTTCGCGCGCCGCTGGTTCCCGGACCTGGTGGCGCGCTGCACCCTCAACCCCTGGACCGGCGTGCCGCTGTTCGTCGGCGCGCTCTACCTGACCTACCTGTTCGTCGGGGTGCTGGTGGCCCAGAAGCTGGTGGGCTTCACCGAAGGCTACCTGGGCCACGGCCTGTGGGAGCCGTGGGTGCGCGGGGTGCTGGAGCCGGTGGTGCCGCGGGCCTCGTGGCTGGGGGCGCTCCTGGTGGGGGAGTTCGGGGTGATCACCATGACCACCACCTACCTGGTGTTCCTGCTCCTGCCGCTGGTGGCGGCCTTCCACGCGGCGCTGTCGGTGATGGAGGACAGCGGCTACCTGCCGCGCCTCGCGACCATGGTGGACCGCACCCTGAGCGCGCTGGGCCTCAACGGCAGCGCGGTGATCCCGCTGGTGCTGGGCTTCGGCTGCGTGACTTCGGCCACCGTGAGCACCCGGCTGCTGCCCACCCGGCGCGAGCGGACCATCGCCACCGCCATCCTCCAGTTCGCGATCCCGTGCTCGGCGCAGCTCGCGGTCATCTCCTCGCTGCTGGCCGCGGCCGGCTTCCGGCCGATGCTGGTGTACAGCGTGGTGATCCTGGGGGTGCTGGTGGCGGCCGGCACGATCCTGAACCGGCTGATGCCGGGCGAGCCCACGCCACTGCTGCTGGACCTGCCGCCGATGCGGCTCCCGCGCCCGCGCAACGTGGCCCGCAAGACCGCGCTGCGCACCTACCACTTCATGAAGGAGGCCTCCGGCTGGTTCTTCGTGGGGGCGCTCGTGGTGGGGCTGGCCCAGCTCAGCGGCGCGCTGCAGGTGATCACCGCCGCGCTGCGCCCGATCACGGTGCACTGGCTGCGCCTGCCGCCCCAGGCCTCCACCGCGTTCGTCATGGGGGTGGTGCGCCGCGACTTCGGCGCGGCCGGCCTGTACCACATGGCGCTGCGCCCGATGCAGGTGACCGTGGCCCTGATCACCATCACCCTGTTCGTGCCGTGCATCGCCTCGCTGATGGTGATGCTGAAGGAGCGCGGTTGGCGGGAGGGGCTGATCATCTGGGGCGGGACCTGGGTGGCCGCCTTCGCCGTGGGCGGGCTGGTGGCGCAGGTGGTGGGGTGATGCAGCCGGGCGCGGGTCGCGGGGGCGGGGGCCGCCCGGGCGGCGGGCCGCCGGCGGAGGGCCGCGGGGCTGCGGCGCGGCCGGTGCGGTGCTGCCCGCGGTGCGCGCTGCCGGTCAGCAGTCCCCTGGTGCAGCGCTGCCCCCGGTGCCTGGAGGCGCTCCCGCCGCCGGAGCTGGGCTGCGCGGGGTGCGCGCGCCGGGCCGGCTGCCCGATCCGGCCGGAGCTCGAAGACGCGTGAACCGGAGAGCGCTGGCCGCGCTGCTGGGCGCCGGGCTGTGCCTGGGCGCCTGGGGGGCCGCTCCTCCCGCGCCCAAGCTCACCGGAGCGGAAGCCTGCCTGGACTGCCACGAGGTGGGGGCCCCGCAGCCGCGCCAGCCCGGCAACCCGCCGCGGATCGACCCCGCCCTGCGCGGCTCGGCCCACGCTGGGGTGGCCTGCGTGGACTGCCACGCCGAACTCAAGAAGGGCGAGTTCCCGCATCCCGAGAAGCTCGCCCCGGTGAAGTGCGCCACCTGCCACCCCGAGCCGGCGGCGCAGTACGACCGGAGCCTGCACGGCCGGGCGGCGCGGCGGGGCGACGCCCAGGCGCCCACCTGCCGCAGCTGCCACGGCACCCACGGCATCCGGCGGCACACCGACCCGGCCTCGCCCACCGCGGTGATGAACATCCCGGGCCTGTGCGGCAGCTGCCACCACGAAGGCTCGCCGGTCCAGCTCACCCACGTCATCCCCCAGGACAGCATCCTGGAGAACTACTCCGAGAGCATCCACGGGCAGGGCCTGTTCAAGAAGGGCCTGGTGGTGACCGCGGTGTGCACCAGCTGCCACACGCCGCACAACATCCTGCCCCACACCGACCCGGCGTCCAGCATCTCCCGGGCCCGCATCGCCGGCACTTGCGAGCAGTGCCACGCCCAGATCGAGCGGGTGCACCGCAAGGTGATCCGCGGCGAGCTGTGGGAGAAGCAGCCGCACCTGGTGCCCGCGTGCGTGGACTGCCACCCGCCGCACAAGATCCGGAAGGTCTTCTACACCCAGGGCATGGCGGACCGCGACTGCATGAGCTGCCACAACCGGGCGGACCTCCGGTCCAAGGCCGGCATTCCGTCGCGCGACCTCCAGGTGCATTCGGCGGAGCTGGCCGGGTCGCGCCACGCCAAGGTGGCCTGCGTCCAGTGCCACACCAACGGCTCGCCCTCGCTGGTGCGCCCGTGCGCCACCATGGTCCCGCGGGTGGACTGCTCCATCTGCCACGCGGAGGAGGTGGACCAGTACCGCACCAGCCGGCACGGGCAGCTGGCGGCGCTGCAGAGCCCCGACGCCCCCACCTGCCGCGACTGCCACGGCTCGCACGGCATCCTGGGGCGGCTGCAGTCGGAGTCGCCTACCTACCCGCGCAACATCCCGCGCCTGTGCGGCCGCTGCCACAGCCGCGGCCAGAAGGCCGCGGTCCGCTACACCGGCCCGGAGCGCACCGCGGTGGAGAGCTACACCGAGTCCATCCACGGCAAGGGGCTCCTGGAGAGCGGCCTGACCGTGACCGCCACCTGCGCCAACTGCCACACCGCGCACGGCGAGAAGCCGGCCAGCGACCCCACCTCCACCGTCAACCCGGCCAACGTGGCGCGCACCTGCGCGCAGTGCCACCGCGGCATCTACGAGCTGTTCGTGAACAGCGTGCACTCCCCGTCGGTGACCCGGACCCGGGACCGCCTGCCGACGTGCGACGACTGCCACACCGCCCACGGCATCCAGCGGGCCGACCGCGCCGACTTCCAGCTCACCATCATGACCCAGTGCGGCAAGTGCCACCGGGAGATCGCGGCGCGCTACTTCGACACCTATCACGGGAAGGTGTCCAAGCTGGGCTACACCAAGGCCGCCAAGTGCTTCGACTGCCACGGGGCGCACGACATCCTGCCGGTGTGGGACCCGCGCTCGCACCTGAGCCGCAACAACATCGTCAAGACCTGCGCCCAGTGCCACCCCGGCTCCAACCGGCGCTTCGCCGGCTATCTGACCCACGCGACCCACCACGACCCCAAGAAGTACCCGTTCCTGTTCTACGCCTTCTGGGGCATGACCGCGCTGCTGCTGGGCACCTTCACCGTGGCCGGCCTGCACACCCTGGCGTGGCTGCCGCGGTCGCTGCAGTACCGCCGGGCGATGCGCGCCGCCCTGCGGGCGGCGGGGGAGGAGGCCTCCGGGCAGTACGTGCGGCGGTTCACGCCGTTCTACAACCGGCTGCACTTGCTGGTGATCGTGAGCTTCTTCACGCTGGCGCTGACCGGCATGACGCTCAAGTTCTCGTACACCGGCTGGGCGCGGTTCCTGGCGCGGCTGTTCGGGGGGTTCGAGACCGCCGGGGTGCTGCACCGGGCGGGGGCCATCATCACCTTCACCTACTTCGGGCTGCACCTGTGGGACCTGCTCACGCGCAAGCGCCGCGAGGCCGGCGGGTTCCGCAAGCTGCTGCTGGGCCCCAACAGCATGCTGCCCAACTGGCGCGACCTGCGCGAGATCGGGGGGTCCTTCCGCTGGTTCGTGGGGCTGGGCCCGCGGCCGCGCTACGGGCGCTGGACCTACTGGGAGAAGGTGGACTACTTCGCGGTGTTCTGGGGCGTGGCGGTGATCGGGCTCACCGGCCTGCTGCTGTGGTTCCCGGAGTTCTTCACCCGGTTCGTGCCCGGCTGGCTGATCAACGTGGCCACCATCGTGCACAGCGACGAGGCCCTCCTGGCGGTGGGCTTCATCTTCACCATCCACTTCTTCAACACCCACTTCCGCCCCGAGAAGTTCCCCATGGACCCGGTGATCTTCACCGGCCGCGTGCCGCTCGAGGAGTTCAAGGCCGACCGGCCGCGCGAGTACGAGGAGCTGGTCCGGAGCGGCCGGCTCGAGGAGCACCTGGTGGACCCGCCCTCGCCGCGCGCGCTGCGGCTGTGGCGCGTCTTCGGGTTCACCGCGCTGGGGATCGGCATCTCGCTGATCGTGCTCATCCTGTACGCGGCGATCTTCAAGTACCGCTAGCTCAGCCCTTCCGGATCTTCAGGACCAGGATGCTGAGGGACAAGAGGAAGGTGGCCCCGTTGGCCAGCACCAGCGGCAGGTCCCGGATCAGCAGCCCGTAGACCAGCCACAGCAGCACCCCGGTGGTCATCACCACGAACATCCCGAGCGAGATGTCCCGGGTGGACCCGGTGCGCCAGCTGCGCGCCGCCTGCGGGACGAACGCCAGGGTGGTGCACGCGGCGGCGGCCAGGCCGAGCAGCGAGGTCAGGGTCATTGCGGGCTCCTTGGGGCGGGTGGGAGAGCGGCGTCGCCGAGCCCAATGTAGCACGGATCCGTCCCGCGGTCGGCAGGTACCTACTTGTGGAAGCCGAACGCGCGGAGGATGGCTCTCCAGATCACCCGGAGCGGCTCGATCCAGGAGGGCCGGCGGCCGCGCGGCGCGCGCACGGTGAGCGTGTCCGAGGGCGGCGGCGGCGAGGGGAGCACCCGGATCCCCGCGAGGGTGCGCTGGGGCTGCGGGCGGCGGACCGCGATGCGCGTTCCGCTGTCCGAGGGCCGGGCTGGAAGTGCCGGACCCGCCAGCAAGGCAGCGCGCGCGTGTGCGCGGCCCAGCCGAGGAGCCGGGAGGGCCGACAGGGCGGCCGCCACCGGGCCGGGGATCTCGGCGAGGGATTCGGCCGGCGCCGGCGGGGCCGGGGTGGCGGGTGACGGCGCCGCGCCTGCCGTCGCGGCGATGGTCCGCACCGAGGACTGCGGTTCGAGCAGGAAGTCCAGCCCGTCCAGGACGTCGCCGGAGCGGCCGATGTCCACCTGGCGCTCCGGCGGCAGAGCCAGGCCCAGCCGGGCGAGCTGCACCCCGACCAGCCGCACGACGTAACGACCCGGCTTCAGTTCGTCGAAGTTGTAGAACCCGTCGTAGTCGCTGCGCGTGTGGCGAACCACCTCGCCCGTGGGCGGATCCACCAGCTCCAGCTGGATGCCTTCGGCGGGCTTGCGGCCCTGGGCCGAGCGCACCCGGACGGTGCCGGCTGCCTCGCCGGACAGCAGCACCGGGAAGTCCACCATCGACACTTTGCCGGCCCTTGGCACCAACTGCGCCGCCGGGCGCTCCAGGATCCACTGCGGATCCTCCAGCGTGGCCGGCACCACGCTCAGGTCCACGCCGCGGTCGCTGGGCATGTTGCTGATGAAGGCCACCCCGTCCCGGCCGGTCTGGGCAGGGCTGAACGAGTCGTCCAGGAGCAGGCTCACGCCACCGATGGGCGGCTCGCCCGGGTCCATCACTCCGTTGCCGTTGCTGTCCAGGAACACCCGCGCCGAGGCCGCCCCCGCGCCGGCCACCGACCGCGCGTGCATCTGCCAGGTCCTGGTGCGCGGGTCCCGGTTCAGACCCACGGTGAAGCTCAGATTCCCGGCCAGCCCGACGCCGGGCGTGTAGCTGGTCTGCAGTCCCACGCCCAGCCCGCCGCCGGTCTTCTGGTAGCCCAGCAGGTAGCGCAGCTGGCCGGATGCCATCTCGCGGTTGAGCCCCGCGGCAAGCTGGGAGGCCTCCCCGGTGGGCACCTCCGCCGTGACGGACATCGCGTTCCGGCTCTGGGAACCCTCGAACTCGTAGTCCAGCTCGCCGCGCAGGGCGAAGTGGCGCAGCTGCCGGCTCAACAGCAACGTGCCCTCGGTGCGCTTCTGCTGCGCGGAGCCCGGGTCGGTGGTGCGGGTCCAGGTGGTGAAGTCGGAAATCGACAGACCGTGGCGCGAGCAGGATACCCGGCCGGCGACCTGCTCCACGACCCGGGACCCGTCGATCCGGTCCCGGCTCATCTCAAGCACCATGGGGAACGCCGGCAGGGCCGGGGGGCGGATCATGGCGTCGAAGCGCAAGGTGGTGATCTCGCGGGTCCGGGTTTGCGTGTTGAGTTCCTCACTGCGGAAGCCGTCGGCTTGGACGTGCCGCAGCAGGATTCCCAGCTGTCCCACGCGCGTCTGCACGCCCGCCTTGGTCACCAGGCCATGGCCCAGGTCGTTGGCGACGTCGGCGCTGCCCAGCAGGTTGCCGCACAGCACCTGCACGCCCAGGTTGCCATAGCGGCGCGTGGCGTCCTCCAGCCGCGCCGAGGCCAGGCTCACGGTGGTCGAGACGCGCCGGGTGAGCCCGTAGTTCCATTCCAGCAGCGAGCGCTCATCGCGGGTTCCCAGGCCGCTGACCACGGCCTGATAGTAGGACTGTCGCGGCGGGGTGAGGTCGGCCCCCACGTTGAACACGTCGGTCTCCACCCGCCGCTGGCCCTGCGGCCCGTAGAACACCCGCTGGAAGGAGTTCCATCCGAACAGCAGAGGCACGTTCTCGAACGTGTAGGTGCCTTCGGGGCTGGCCTGCTGGTAGGCCAGGATGGCGCCGTTGCGGTACAGCTCGACCTCCCAGCCCGGCGGGAGATTGCCGCGAAAGGTGTGTTGGTCGAACTGGCTCGGCTGCGTGAGCGGGAAGCTGCTGAGCACGAATCCGTTGCCCGAGGCGGGGCGCGCCACCAGGTCCAGCCCCGGATAGGCCACCTCCCCGCCGGCGATCTCGCGCGCGTGCAGCCAGCCGAGCAGCCCGGCGTCCGGGTCCTTGCGCGCCGCGTGGGCGTGGAACTCGGAGCTGCCGTCGCGGGTCTCGCCGGTGAAGCGCGCACCGGCTTCGGTGTACAGCAGGTCCATGGTGACGTAGGCGGTGTGCTGCAGCCACACGCGCCGCCCCCCGTCGCTCTTGGGGGCCAGCGAGAAGCTGAGGGTCTGGTCGATGAACGGCACGTCCCATGGTCCGTAGGGAGTGGGGATCACAGGTGCCGACGCGGCATGCGCCCCCAGTTGCGACAGGTTGTGGGCGATCAGCCGCTGCCGCTCCCAGCGCAGCTGCATGGGCAGCGGCTCACGTGGCTGAACCCACAGCACCGCCGCGTAGCTGTCGAACGTGAGGTCCAGCGGCAGCCAGCTGGCCAAGAGGCCTGCCTCCACGTAGATGTCCCCGCCCATTCGCCTGACGCGCGAGGCGTCGTAGGGCCTTTCGTGGTCCTCCACCCGGACCGAGCGCGCCCGCATGTCCAGCGTGAAGTGCCGCCCCTCGCGGATGAAGAACCCGTCGGCCCGCCCGCGCGCGGTGTCCACTTCGATGGCCAGGTCGAGCAGCCCGGAGAGCGCGCCGAGAGGCACCAGCAGGCCCTCGGGGGTCTGATAGCAGGCCAGGGCGTCGGTCAGCACCGCCCCCCCCAGCCGCACCGCCGCGAGCGACAGCTCCGGCCCCGAGTCTTCCTCGGAGGTCGGTTCGGGAGGGGTCGGGGCGGGGTGCGCGGGTTGGGCCAGCGTCAGCAGCGCGAGGAGCGCTGCCAGCAGCACGCGCAGGGGGGTGAAGGCACGAGGCGCCCCGCGATCCGGGGCGCGACGGCCGGCGCCGGCCTGCGTCGGCTCATCGCAAGGGGAGGGTGGCCTCGGCGAGCGAGCCATCCTGGGCTCCCGTGGGGTCCGTGAAGGTCAGACGCAGCACTGCCTGCCGGGTGCGGCCGGGCGGCAGGCGAATCGGCAGCTCGAGAACGCGGCGGGTGTTGGGGGTGTACACCGCGACTCCCCGGGCCACCCCAACCACTTCCTCCGGCTCCCCGTCGCGAGCCAGGAAGGCGGTCAGGTCTCCGTACACCGACTGGTTGCCGGCGCGCTGTAGCACCACGTGCAGCTGAGCCGGCGGATCGGCGCCCGGCGCGGGCCGCAGCTCAAGGTCGGCGAGGCTCACCGTGGCGGACGTGGCCCCGTGCCGCACGATGAGCGGTACGGCGACCCCGAACACCGGCCGCAGCCGGAGGTGGATCTCCCCGGCGGATGCCCGCTCCGGCTCGCCCGCCGCCTCCGCGTCGGGCACGGCCCGGAAGAGCAGGTGCGAGCGGTACTCGCCGGGGGGCAGGTCGGCAGGAAGGCGCAGCTGCAGCCGCACCGTCTGCGGCACGTGCGGCACCAGCTCCACCCGGCGGGGAGAGAAGCGCACCAGGGTGTCCGCGAAGTGCTCGGTGCTGTCCGGAACCGCGACCTCCTGGAAGCCGCCGGTCTCGGTCATGCGAAAGCGCACCAGGCTCATGCGATAGGTCGCGGTCTTCGAGCCGGTGTTGACCAGGGTGAGCTGCGCGGTCCTCCGGCTGCCGTCGAAGACCACCCGGGTCGGGCCCACCAGCAGGCCGCCGATCCCGCCTGCGCCGGACGGGTCCGGCACGGGCGGTGCCGCAAGCGACGCGACGGCGGCGGGTGCGCTGGCCTCCTCGGCCGGGGCTCCCGCCGCCGCGCAGTGCCAGCCGAGGGCGAGATAGGCCGCCCCGGCCAGCGTCATCGTCACCGCTAGGGTCGCGGGCCCGAGCCGTCCTGGTCTCGGGCCACGGGCTGACAGCATCGGTGCTTCCTTCCTTACTCGCGCGGGTTCCCTCCTGGGCCGCGCGTGCTTCAACGGCTAGTTGTAAGTAACCGTCACCGAGAACGAGCCGCTGTAGACGCCCGACGCCTGGCTGGCGCCCACGTGCAGCGTGGCGCCCACGTATAGCGTCTGCGCGCCGCTGCCGTCCAGCGTGCCGGTGCCGCTGGGGCTGCTGGTGAAGGTGTCGACGCCCATGTTGTCGGGGCCGTCGCTAATGGTGATCGCGCTGGACGGCAAGGTGATGGCGTAGGTGTTGTTGGCCTGACCGGTCACGTTGAAGGTGGCCGGGGTCACCGCGGAGGCACTACCCAGCGTGGTTCCGCCGGTGGCCGACCGCACCGGGCTGGCCGCGGCGGTCTGCACCACGGTGCCAAGCAGGGCGCCCGCGACGACCGAACCGAAGTTCAGGTGCGACGTGCGCGCGATGCCGATCGCCGTGATCATCGTGACGCCGGCGTTGGCGGTCGTGGTGGCGTTGTTCATCTGCGCCTGGGCGAGCGGGGCCAGCGCGGCCACCGCGCCCACAACGACCAGCAGGATCAGGACGAACCTCTTCATGACACCCTCCGTGTTGGGCGATTGGAAGCGCCATCCGCGGGTTCACCGGCGATGGCCCGGGCTATGGTTCTTCGGACCAAGAGTCCTCTCGGTCACGACCTGTCTGCGAGCCGGGCCCCCCCCCGTCCAAGCAATGGAAGTGCCAGACGGCTTTGTCGCGGTGGCGGCCACGGGTTACGCAGTTTGTGAAAGCGTCTTGTCCAGAGCGCAGGTGCACAGGAGCAAGCCGGGACGGTGGGGAATTGGCCACGCTCTTCTCGGCTTCTCCCGGCGTTGTCGGCAGATGGGATTGGCTTCTTGAAGGAAAAGTCGGGCGTGGTCAGGGCCTCTCTGCGGAAGGCGGGGCGCCGCCCGCGGCGCCAACGAGGGGAATTTGGGGCGGGCGCCGAGGGCGGGGGGGCGCGCGAGCCGGCCTATGGGTCGGGGGAGCCTGGCCTCGCGTGAGCCTGCGCCCAGAGCCCTGGCGCGGGCCACGATGGTTCGAGTGACCTCTGAAGTGGCGGCGCAAGTCCCTTTTGTTCCAACGAATGGCGGACGGCCCCTCATGTCGAGGCTGAGATAGGCGGCGGGGGGCGGGTTCGCTCCGTTCGTTCATGTGGAATCTCGGGATTCGTCGAAATTCACTGCCAAGAACAGAGTTGTGGGTTGATCTTCGCTGTGCCCTGCCACGTGGTTCCGGGCGGAAGTCTCGCCCGGGCCCGGCCCCTCTCTGCCCACGTGGGTGAGACACCGACCCCCTGGGGAGCCTGGTGTAGAGGGCGGGACGGGATTCGAGGATGTCCACGACCATGGAAGGGGGCCGGGTGGGGCACGAGACCGAGGTGCTGGCGAAGGCCCAGCGGCGGCGATTCACGGCCGCCGAGAAGCTGCGGGTGCTGCGCGAAGCGGACCGCTGCACGAAGTCCGGCGAGGTGAGCGCCCTGCTGCAGCGTGAGGGGTTGTACTCCTCGCGCCTCTCGACCTGGCGTGAGGCGCGCCGGCGGGGCGAACCGGCCGGGTTGGCGCCGGGTGCGCGAGGTCCGCAGGCGAAGCCGATCGATCCCCGGGACAAGAAGCTCGTCGAACGGGGGCGCGAGATCGCACGGCTCCAACGACAATCGGTTCTCGGATCGCACTTCAAGACCTTGAAGGACCGGCCCGAGTTCCCCCAGCGCTTCGGTGGGATCGAGGATGCCCGGGGCTTCTGCGGCGACTTCTTCCCTTGGTACAATGCCGAGCACCACCACGTCGGGCTCGGGCTGCTCACGCGGCACCCCGAGCGGTCTCCCAACGGGCGGCCGTCACCGAGGCCACGGCCGACTGCCGTCGCGGATGCGGCGGGCACAAAGTGTTCGGGCGAAGGCGCACAGTTGGGAGGTCCGTGACGAACACTTCGATGGGCCGGAACCCGAACTGACGCACATTCGGCTACACCGAACCATCTACGACTCGTCAGACGTCGGACGCGATACCCTCGAAGATCTCAGCCAACATTGGAGGTCCGAATGCGGAGAGTCACAGGCATTGGCGGCATCTTCATGAGCGCCAAGGATCCCAAGGCGCTTTGCGCTTGGTACAAGAAGCACCTCGGGATCGACGTTCAGGACTGGGGCGGAGCAGCCTTCGACTGGACTGACTCCGAAGGCAACCCGACCAAGGGAACTACGGCCTGGTCGATCGGTCCAGCAGACGGCAAGCACTTCGCACCGAGCAAGTCGACCTTCATGGTCAACTATCGAGTCGAAGATCTGGCCGCACTGCTCCAAGCACTGCGCGAGGAAGGTTGCCATGTGCTCGAGAAGACCGACGACTCGGAGTACGGAAAATTCGGATGGGTCATGGATCCAGAGGGCAACAAGGTTGAACTCTGGCAGCCACCACAGGGGCAATGAAGCTCGGTTCCTCGCGAGGAGGACCGACGTCTGACCCCTCGCTCACCCGGTCGCTCAACAGCCGGCTTCACCGTCTGTCGGTCGCCGGTTGGCTCGAACGTTAGGCGGCACGCTCGTGCAGGGAGTCCCGACGGAACGAGGGACTGGAATTGCCGGGCTCTTCTTCCGGGCGCGCGACCCGCAGGCGCTCGCGCGCTGGCACGACGGCCGCTGCATCAGCAAGCTCACGATGCGAGTGTCTCAAAGTCGCTGACAGGTTCCGCTTGCCCTCAGGGGATCTTGAATTCGACGGAACAGGTTCATTGACCCCGCGCGAGTGAGGCTATACCGCCCCCGGACTTCTCGGAGCGCCCCTGGACTTCGAAGGTCGCGGGTTCGTCGTCACCCGGGTCACGGAAACCGATAGCCCTGGAGATCCGGGTGGTGGCGGGCATCTAGCCGCGCCGGCAGAAGAACTGGGCCCGGCCTGACGGGGTTTCCCGTCAGAGGAAACAGCGTGCGGTTGTCATCCGCCGGAAGGAGTCGGCCCGCCGGGGTGTACTCCCTGCCCACCAAGTCGTCCACCGGAGTCTGCATCGGCCCGCCTTCCGTCTCCATCCCTATGTAGCTCCCCCAGTGGCGACGAGCGACACTCCGGATC
>DATKKS010000264.1:0-8250 GCA_035542815.1 Saccharimonadales bacterium (SeqCode)
GGAGGGGCTGCGCCAGCGCGGCCTCACGCCGGCGCCCCAGCACCGCGAGCTGATGCTCCAGCTGTGGCGGGAGACGCGCGCGCCCCGCGGCAGCTGACTCTACCCCGGCTCCCCGCTCCCGCCCTCGGCCTCGCTCCCGCCCTCAGCCTTGCTCCCGCCCTCGGCTTTGCTCCCGCCCTCGACCTTGCCGCCGCCCACGATGTGCACGTAGGTCATGCGCAGCTCGTAGAGGCAGTCCTCCAGCATCCGGGCCTCGCCCTCCCCCAAGTTCCCCTTGGTGCGCTCCTGCAGCGCCTCCAGCTGGTCAATGAACATGCGGGCCTGTTCGCCGTCCACCTTGCGCTCCTTGGTGGCCGGGTTCTCCCGCAGCCCCAACCCGATCCGGGCCCCGAAGTCCAGCTGCGCGATCAGCAGCGCGAAGGCCCTCTCCATCTCATCCGCCATCACAGCACCTCCAGCACGGCACATTTCAGGTAATCGGTCTCCCGCATCGCGAGCAGCACCGGGTGGTCGGCGGCCTGGCCGCGCAGCGCCGCCACGCGGAAGGCCGCCCGCGCGGCGTGCGCCGCGCGGCTCAGCACCGGCAGGAACTCCTCCCGCGGCAGCAGGTGCGAGCACGAGCAGGTCACCAGCGCGCCCCCCGGCTGCAGCAGGCGCATGGCGGCCCGGTTGAGGTCGTGGTAGCCGCGCACGCCCTCCTGCAGCCGGGCGCGGCTCTTGATCAGCGCGGGCGGGTCCAGCACCACCACGTCGAACCGCTGCCCCGCCTCGTGCAGCGCCTTCAGCTCCTGGAACACGTCGGCCCGGCGGAACTCGCACGCCCCGGACACGCCGTTGCGGTCGGCGTTCTCGCGGGCCAGCTCCAGCGCGAACTCGGAGGCGTCCAGCCCCAGCACCTCGCGCGCGCCCCACCGCGCCGCCAGCACCGACCAGGCCCCGGCGTAGCAGAACGCGTCCAGCACCCGCGCCCCGCTCACCCGCCCCTGGAGCAGGCCGCGGTTGTCGCGCTGGTCGTAGAACCAGCCGGTCTTCTGCCCCCGCACCACGTCGGTGACGAAGCCGGCGCCGTGCTCCCGCAGCTCCACCCGCCCGTCCAGCGGCCCGTCCAGCGAGGCGCAGTGCTCGGCCAGCCCCTCCTGCGCCCGCACCGGCGAGTCGGAGCGCAGGTAGATGGCCCGGGGGGCCAGCTCCGCCCGCAGCGCCGCCTCGGCCCACGGCCACAGCCGCTCCATGCCCAGCGTGCCCAGCTGGGCGACGAGGACGTCCCCGTAGCGGTCCACCACCAGCCCCGGCAGCCGGTCGGCCTCGCCGAACACCAGGCGGCCGAACTCCGGCTCGGGCAGCACCCGGGCGCGCAGCTCCAGGGCGCTCCGGATGCGCCGGGCCACCAGCGCGGCGTCCACCGGGTCGCGCGAGCGGGTGAGCATGCGGGCGGCGATGAGCGAATGCCGGTTGAAGTAGGCCTGCCCCAGGAACGCCCCGCGGGCGTCGAGCACCGCCCCCACCGCGCCGTCCTCGAGCGCCGGGTCCACCGCCGCGATCTCGTTGGAGAAGATCCACGGGTGGCCGGCCCGGAGGCGCCGGTCCTCGTGCGGCTTGAGCTGGATGGCGTGCACGGGGGCGAGTCTAGCGGGCGCGGCACGCGCACACAACGCGCGCCGCGCCGGCCAGGCGGGTCAGATGGCCATGCGGGGCGAGACCGCGGCAAACAGGCGCGCCGGGGACTCCCCGATGTTCTCGATGAACTGGTCCTTACGGGTCACGAAGTGCAGGCTGTCGCCTTCCTTGAGGATGAACCGCTCCTCGCCCAGGGTGACCTCCAGGATGCCCTTGAGGTCCGACAGGAACACCTCGCCGGCGGCCGCCCGGAGAAACTCCTGGTCCCGCTCCCCCGCCGGGACGTGCAGCACGAACAGCGAGATCTCGGGGCCGGCCAGGAAGGGCAGCAGCGGCTCGGCGGTGAGGTTGCCGATCTTGAGCTGGTAGTTGGCCCGGTCCCGGGCCGAGGTGTGGACCACCGCCGGTGGGACGCGCAGGTCCACCAGCAGCGACATCTTGGTGTCGAGCGCGACGGCGATCTTGCTGAGGGCTCCCACGGTGGGCGAGGTGCGCCCGCGCTCGATCTCCGAGACGTGCGTCGCGGAGATGCCCACCTTGGCCTCGATCTCCTTGAGTGTCAGCCCCTTGCGGAGCCGCTCCTGCTTGATGCGCTTGCCCAGCTCCACTGCCGAGCTCTCGGTCATGGCCCGCTCCCCCCCGTATGTTGCAGCCATACCATGATATCCCGGAGCGACCCGGAACGCAACTTGGCCCTTATGCCGGGGCGGGGGCGGCCCCCCGGGGGGGCAGGCAGAAGCGGTAGCCGATGAGTTTGTAGACCAGGCGGGCGGCCAGGAACTCGGAGCGCGGATCCCCCGGGAGCGGGCACAGCTCCATGACGTCGGCGGCCACCACTTCCCGCTCGGAGAACACCCGCCGCAGGATGCCCAGCGTCTCCTGCCAGCCCAGGCCGCCGGGCTCGGGCGTGCCCACGCCCGGACACACCGAGGGATCCAGGCCGTCCAGGTCCACGGTCACGTACACGTGCCGTGAGAGCCCGCCGAGCAGCCGCGCCCACACCGCCGGGTCGCGCCGCACGCCCCCGTAGCCCAGCTCCAGCCCCTGCTCCCGCACCCAGTCGGCCTCCTCCGCCGAGAGGCTGCGGATGCCCAGCTGCACCGCGGGGCAGATCTCCCGCACCCGGCGCATGGCGCAGGCGTGGCTGAAGGGGGTGCCGCGGTAGGTGTCGCGCAGATCGGCGTGGGCATCGATCTGGAGCACCGAGAGGTCCGGCCAGCGCTCGCGGGCGGCCCGCACCGCGGGCGGGGTGAGCGAGTGCTCGCCGCCCAGGGTGACCAGGAAGCTCCCGCGGCCCAGGGCCCAGCGGGCGGCCTCCTCCACGCGCGCGACGGTGGCGGCGGGGCCGGCGTCCGAGATGTCCAGCTCGGGCAGCGTGGCGATGCCCACCTCGCACGGCGAGGCCTCCAGCTCCTCGTCGTACAGCTCCATGTTCTGGGAGGCGGTCAGAATGGCCTGCGGGCCGCGCCGGGCCCCCGGCACGTAGGAGGTGGTGCCGTCATAGGGCACGGGCAGGATGAGGGCCCGGGCGCTCTCCAGGGCGGCCAGATCGGGGGGCAGGCCGCCGAAGCCCGGGCCGGGCCCTTGCGGGTAGGGGGCGGTGGAGTCAGTCAATGCGCCACGTCCTCGTCGCCCTCGTCCTCCTCGAGCTCCTCCTCGTCGTCGAACAGCTCCTCGTCGTCCAGGTCCCGAACCCCTTCGAGGTCTTCGGGCTCCAGGCCCCGGCGGCCCTGCTCGAGGTTCTCCAGCCAGTGCTCGTCCCCCTCCCCGCCGCCCTTGCGCTTCGGGCCTTCGCTGCCGCGAGCGGTATTGCGGTACATGGCTCCTCCCCGATGGGTCCTGATGACGCGCGGTGTCACCCCGCGGGTCCCCCCGGCAGGCGGGGCCGAACCACTCCCGCGCCGAGGGCGGAAATATCACCGCGTCCGCGAGCCGTCAAGATGGAATCGGAGGGGTGGCGGGAGATCGCGGGCCCGGGCGGCCGGGGCTGGCGCGGGCCCTACGCGCCGCGCCGCCCGCCGCCTGGGCGGGGCGGCGTCGCGGGCCCCGGCGCCCGGCTCAGGTCCGCCACAGGTACTGGAACTTGAGGAACACCTGCCGGCTGGTCTGCACGAACGGGGCGCCCACCACCGGCGGGACGGTGCCGTCCTCGCGCGCCAGCCCGTCGTCGTAGTTCCCATTGAGCCCCAGGAAGAAGACCGAGGCATAGTTGAGCTTGTAGCTCAACAGGAACTGATTGGCGAGTTGGTTGTAGGAGCGCTGCTCGGGCGCCTGGTAGGGGCTCTCGACCCGCTGGTACTGGCCCAGCAGCCGCACGAACAGGCGCGGGGTGAACTGGTAGGTGAGGCGCACCAGCCCGAGCGACTGGCGCACCAGGGCGGTGTCCACCCCGTGGTCGTTGATCCGGTACAGCTCGCCCTGCACGCTCACCGTCAGCCGGCTGCTGGGGCGCAGCGTGAGGTAGCCGGTGACGTCGGTGGACCGGCCCAGGACCGCCAGCCGCCGGTAGATGGCCTCGCCCGCCGTCACCTGCGCGCCGCCGGTCAGGAGCCCGCTGCCGTTCTTGTCCACCCCCACGTACCAGACGTTGCGGTGGGTGGCGACCTCCTTCGGCAGGTCGGGGTTGAAGTAGCGGCTGAAGCGCACCGCGAACTGGGCCTGCGCCGACCACTGGCCCTTGAACCGCGCGTACAGGTCGGGCCGCACCACCTGCTCGCGCAGCTTCCCGTTGTGGTCCAGCTGGTAGCCCGCGTACAGCGCCGGCCGCCAGAACTCCACCACCCGCCCGGCGGGCTGGAAGTCCCACTCGTGCCAGCTCTCCAGGAGGTCGAGGTCGTTCTGGTCCTGGTAGCCCAGGTCGGTCCGGTAGCGCCGCGACTTCTCGGTGTAGTAGAAGCCGCCGTTGTAGTTGCGGCTGAAGTAGAACAGCTCCTGGTAGGTGCCCCAGCCGGCGTGGGCCGCGCCCGAGGAGTCGGCGTTGTCCGCGATGCCCGGCAGGTCGCGGGTGTGCGAGACGGCCAGGTAGCCGGTCCAGCGCAGGCGCTTCAGGAAGCGGATCTGGCCGTCCAGGGCGCCCATCACGTTGTGCCCGTCCTGGAAGCTCCGGGCGGTGCCGGTGAAGCCCAGGTACGACTCCTGGTGCAGCCCCAGCTTGCCGCGCACCACCGCGTCGGTGGAGGGCGTGCCCAGGTCCAGCGCCTCGCTCCCGCCCAGGTAGGGGTAGATCACCTGGGTGGAGCGGTCCCGCGCCGCCAGCACCGCGAGCTGGAAGCGGCCCGCCCGCCCGGTCACCTTCCCGGCCCAGCGCGGGTCGGCGACGCTGCGGCTGTAGAAGAACTGCCCGGTGGACTGGAAGATGGTGCTGCCCTCCATGAAGAAGGGGCGCTTCTCCTGGAAGAACAGCGCAGACTGGCTGTTCACGCTCACCTGGTTCTGGTCGGCCTCCACCTGGGCGAAGTCGGGGTGCACCGTGCCGTCGAGCGTGAGGCTCGGCGTGATCCCGTACTTGAGGTTGACCCCCACCGCCGGATGCGTGTCGTCGGTGCGGGGCCCGTCCAGCGAGCCCCGGGTGCTGGCCGAGGTCAGGGTGAGGCTGGGCAGCACCTCCAGGTTCTTGCCCGCGGACAGGCCGTGGAACTCGTTCAGCACCGCGAACTGGCAGGCCAGGCACGGGTTGTTGCGGTCCAGCCTCACCGAGGCGATCTGGTAGCGGCTCTCGCGGGGCCACAGCCGGAACGCGGTGAAGCCCCACTTCTGGATGTCCAGGGAGCGGAAGCGGATGCTCCGGGTGGGAACGGCGAACTCCGCGGTCCACCCCAGCGAGTCGATGCGGGCGGCGCTCTGCCACAGGCAGTCGAAGGACGCGTCCTCCTGGTCCCCGTTGCGGCTCAGGTCGCCCTGGATGCCCCGGGGATTGACGAAGAACTCGTAGCCGGTGCGGTGATCCTGGAAGGTGTCCAGCATCAACCCCACCATGTCGTCGTCGAACACCTGGTCGCGGTCGGCGACGTGGGCGCGGATCTTGGCCGGCGCCGGGTCGTAGCAGCGGGCCATGAAGTAGAGGTGGTCCCGGTCGTACGCCAGCCGGCACCGGGTGCGCACCCGCGGCGGCGCGTTGTCCCCCGGGGAGACCTCGTAGAACTCGGTGATCTCCAGGGCGTCGCGCCAGCCGGGGTCGTCCAGCACTCCGTCGATGGTGATGGGCCCGGAGGCCGGGTGGATGTGGAACACGCCCGGCCCGGGGGCCGGCGCCGAGGGCGGCGCCGCGGCCGGCGACGGGGGCGGCGCGGACGTCTGCCCGGCCGAGAGGCCGGGAAGAGCGAGCAGCCAGGCTGCGGCGAAGGCGGCGAGGGCCGGGAGGGGAGTGGCCGCACGGGTCGGGTTGCTGGCCATGTCGGAGTCTCCTCGCTCGGAACGGGGCTCGGGCCAGCCGGGGCACACTGCGGCCGACGGTTACAGCCAGTCCTACGGCCCGGGGCGCGAGGATGTTTCAGGGCGCCGCGGGGACGGCCCGCCGGGCCGCGCAATCCGTTGTGGACGTGTCGAATGCGGATCCGTCCGGCGGCCGGCCCGGACGCCGCCCGGGAGCTTGCAGGCCGGCTCGAAAAACCAAGGCCGCCCGCGCGGCGGCGCGGGCGGCCCTGGGACATGGCGGTGCTGACGAGACTCGAACTCGCGACCTCCTGCGTGACAGGCAGGCGTTCTAACCGACTGAACTACAGCACCGCAAACCTACAGCAGCTGAGCTTAGCAGGCAGGGCCGGGGCGGTCAACCGCGACCCCCCGCTCCGGTGGGCGCCCCCAACTTGTTGTCGCGGTTTTGGATGCCTCTGGGCCCCGGCGGATCCACGCCCCGGCCGGTCACTCGTACCAGCGGTCCAGCTGGGCGCCGCGGTAGTAGTGCAGCAGGATCTGCTCGTACAGGTAGCCCCGGGCGGACATCCCCCGGGCCCCGAACTGGCACAGCCCCACCGCATGGCCGTTGCCGGCCCCCTCCGCCACCACCCGCGCCGGGGCGCCGCCGTCGTAGTCCACCCCGATCTTGAACAGCGTGCTGCGCAGCGCCGGCCGGCCGTTCGCCGGCCGCCGCAGCGTGCCCCGGATCTTCATCTCGTCCAGGGTGTAGGTCCCGGCAGTGGTCTCGATCTCGAGCCGCTTCACCCGGGCCGAGGCGCTGCGCTCGGCCACCCGCACGTCCAGCACCCGCCCGCGGAGCTGGCCGTCCTCGGTGCGCCACTCGGGCGGGCCGAACTCGGCCAGGGTGGCCTCGAACTGTTCCATGCTCCACTCCTCGCGCCAGCGGTAGGCGGAGGCCTGGGAGCAGAAGGACTCGGTGGGCCCCAGATCCGGGCTGCGGTCGCGGTGGGCCACGAGGTAGGACAGCGGCGGGCTCGGGAAGGCCTCGTCCAGCGAGGCCAGCATGCCCCCGCAGGCCGAGGAGTACATGGCCCGCACCGGGTGGCCGTCGCTCACCAGCACCACCCCCCGGGTGGCCTGGATGAGGCCGATCGTCCCGGGGTCCTCCGCCTCCAGCCCGCCGTAGACCTGGTCCTCGACCGTGCCCAGGAGGTCGAACCCCTCGGCCGCGCGGCGCCCGAGGTAGTACAGCGTGTAGCTCCGCGCGGCCACCGCCTGAGCCTTGACCGCCTCCGCCCCGTCCGCGCCGGCGCGCCCGATCTCGGCTGGCACCACCCCGGCGAGGTAGCGCTCCAGGGGCAGCACGTTCACGACCGTGAAGGTGGCGCGGGAGTTGCGGAAGATCATCATCCGGCCGGTGTAGTGCCGCCCGCGCCAGGCGAAGCGGGACTCCAGCGGCGCGGAGCGGAAGTCCACCACCAGGGTGTCCTCGGCGGGCAGCGTCTCCCGGTAGCCCTCGCCGCCGGTGAGGCCCAGGCCGCCCTCCGCGGTCACCCGCAGCTCGCGCGCCACCTCGCGCGGCACGTGCTCGCGCTGGCCGCCCGGCTCGCGCAGGCGGAGCAGCATGTCGCGGTCGGAGGTGAGTTCGACGCCGGTCGCGTCGGTGGCCAGGCCCACCCGGACCCACGGCTCCTCGTGGCCGCCGACCATCTGCCGCTCCAGCCCCTCGCGCACCGCCGCGCAGCCCCCCACCGCCAGCAGCAGGGCGGCCGCGCCCACCAGTCGTCTCACGCGATCTTCCCCCGGCGTCCCGGCACCAGCGACCCCAGCACCGCCTCGGCGCGGGCCCCGGTGACCGCCGGCAGATTACCCGGAACCCCGTGCCAGGCGAAGTGGCCGAGCACCGCGAACGCCAGCGCCTCGCGCGCCCGGCCGGGCACCCCGAACTCCTCCGACCGCGCCAGCCGCAGCGGCGCGAGCACCGCCCGCAGCTCCCGCACCAGGGTGGGGTTGCGCATCCCGCCGCCGGCCCCGATCACCACCCGGGTGCCCGGCACGGCGTAGGCGTGCACCGCCGCGGCGACGGTCACCGCGGTCAGGGCGGTGGCGGTGGCCAGGGCGTCCTCCCAGCGCAGCCGGCGGCGGCGCACCGCGGACACCGCCGGGGCCAGGAACTCCGCTCCGAACTCCTCGCGCCCGGTGGAGCGGGGCGGGCGCCGCGCGAAGAACGGGTGCGCCAGCCAGGCGGAGAGCAGCTCCGGAGCCACGCGCCCGGCC
>DATKKS010000265.1:0-2128 GCA_035542815.1 Saccharimonadales bacterium (SeqCode)
CTCCTGGCCCGGACCCTGAGCAACGCCCTGAAGGAAGCGGGATACAAGGCCGCGACGGCGGCTACTGCGGAGCAGGCCGAGAAGCACATCTTCTCGGACCAGGTGTTCGACCTGGTGATCCTGGACAACCGCCTCCCGAAGTCCAGCGGCCTCGCGATCCTGGCGCGAATGCGCGAGGAGCACGTGGCCGGCCGGGTGATCCTGATGACCGCGTACGGGAGCCCGGAGGTCAGGGCGGAAGCCAGGAGACTGCAGGTCGACAAGTACGTTCGGAAGCCGTTCGACCTCACCCGGATGCTGAACGAGATCCGCGATCTCATCGGCCCCGCGGAAGAGTCGGACACGAAACAGGATTCCTACCGACACGGAAGGGGGTGAATCCGCGCGATGGCAGCCAAGAAGAAGGCCGCTAAGAAGGCCACCAAGAAGAAGGCCAGCAAGAAGAAGAAGTAGTCTTCTAGGGCGCGTCCCAGGGGGCTGCAGGGAGGCGGAGCCTCTCGGCAGCCCCCACGCATTTGCGGCCGCTGGGCGGGCCCGGCGCGCGGGCCGAGCGCAGCGCGCCGCACCCCTGCTACAATCCCGCCGGACATGGACCACATCCGACTCTCCGGTGCTCGCCAGCACAACCTCAAGAACGTGAGCCTGGAACTCCCGCGGTCGGCGCTGACCGTGGTGACCGGGGTGAGCGGCTCGGGGAAGTCCTCGCTGGCCTTCGACACCCTGTACGCCGAAGGCCAGCGGCGCTACGTGGAGTCGGTGTCCACGTATGCGCGCCAGTTCCTGGACCGCCTGCCCCGGCCGGAGCTGGACCTGCTGGAGGGGCTCAGCCCGGCGGTGGCCATCCGGCAGGTGAACGCGGCGCGCTCGGCGCGCTCCACCGTGGGCACCGCGACCGAGCTGCTGGACTACCTGCGGCTGCTGTACGCGCGGGTGGGGGTGTGCCACTGCGCCCGGTGCGGGGAGCCGGTGCGCCCCGACCGCGCCGCCGACACCGCGGACGCGTGGGCCGCCGCCCACGCCGGCAAGCTCACCTACGTGCTCTTCCCGGTGCGCAGCCGCGGGCGGGCGGCCTTCCCGGCGGAGGTCGCCAACCTGGTGGCCGCCGGCTACCTGCGGCTGTTCCGGGACGGCGCCGCCGTGGAACTCGAGCCGCCCCCGCGGCCCGCCCCGCGCAAGGGCGAGGAGCTGCTGGTGGTGGCCGACCGGGTGGCCGCGGAGCCCGAGGAGCGCGGACGGCTCACCGAGTCGCTCAGCGCGGCCTTCCGGTCGGGCGAGGGCCGGGCGCTGCTGGCGCTGCCGGGCGGCCCGCCGGAGCGCTTCCACGAGGGCTTCCACTGCGCCCGCTGCGACCTCCCGGCCGCGGAGCCCACGCCGCAGCTGTTTTCCTTCAACAGCCCTGCCGGGGCCTGCCCGCGCTGCCGCGGCTTCGGCAACACCCTGGAGTTCGCCGAGGACCTGGTGGTGCCCGACCCCGCGCTCAGCCTCGACCAGGGGGCCCTGGCCCCGTGGGCCGGGTCGTGGCGGTGGCGCTACGACCACGTGTGGCGGGCGCGGCTGCGGGCCGCCGGGGTGCGCACCGACGTGCCCTACCGCGAGCTGGGCGCCGCCGAGCGGCGGCTGGCGCTGCACGGGGACGGCGACCGGCTGGCCGGGGTGATCGGCTTCCTGACCCGCCTGCAGTCCAAGGCCTACAAGGCCGGCAACCGCTTCCTGGTGAAACGCTACCAGCGGGCGCAGCCGTGCACCGAGTGCGGCGGCTCCCGGCTGCGTCCGGAGGCCTCGCGGGTGCGGGTGGCCGGGCTGACCCTGCCCGAGGTGTGCCGGCGCACGGTGGGGGAGCTGGCGGTCCACTTCGAGGACCTGGTGCTGGGCGAGCGCGAGGCGCAGGTGGCCCGCCAGCTCCTGGACGAGATCCGCTCGCGCCTGGACTACCTGTGCCGGGTGGGGCTCGAGTACCTCACCCTGGACCGCGAGACCCGGACCCTGTCGGGCGGCGAGGCGCAGCGCATCGAGCTGTCCAACGCGCTCGGGGCGCGGCTGGCCGAGACCCTGTACGTGCTGGATGAGCCCACCGTGGGGCTCCACCCCCGCGACACCCGCCGCCTGATCGAGGTGCTCCGGCGCATCC
>DATKKS010000266.1:0-17314 GCA_035542815.1 Saccharimonadales bacterium (SeqCode)
GCGCCCGCGCCAGCCCCGGCCACCCGGGCCGGCCACAACGCAGCGCCCGCGCCAGCCCAGGCCACTCGGGCCGGCCACATCGCAGCGCCCGCGCCAGCCCCGGCGGCCGGGGCCCGCCAAGGAGCCTAGAGCACCCCACCCGCGCGCAGAATCCCCGCCACCTCGGCCCGCTCCGGATCGGTGAGCGGCAGCAGCGGCAGCCGGGGCTCCCCGGCGTCGCGCCCCAGGAGCGCCAGCGCCGCCTTGAGCCCGGGCACCCCGAAGCGCGTCGTTACCGCCGTGCCCATCGGCAGCAGCCGCGCCTGCAGCCGCGCGGCCTCGTCCCAGCGGCCCGCGCGGCACAGGTCGTGAAGCTGCACGCACTCCCGCGGGGCCACGTTGGCCAGCGCCAGGATGCCCCCGGCCGCGCCCATCAGGAGCGCGGCGGCCAGCACCTTGTCCGAGCCCGCCAGCAGCGCGAAGTCCGGCCCGGCCGCCCCCACCACCTGGGTGAGGTAGGTCACGTTGCCGGAGCTGTCCTTCATGCCCTGGATTTTGGGGTGGCGCGCCAGGCGCGCCACCACCTCCACGTCCAGGCTCACGCCGGTGAACTGCGGGATGTTGTAGAGGTAGATGGGAATCGCGGCCCGCTCGGCCAGCTCGGTGAAGTGGCGCTCGAATCCCGCCGGGCGCATGTGCGCCCGCAGGTAGTGCGGGGTCAGGACCAGCGCGGCGTCGGCCCCCGCCCCGGCGGCCTGCGCCACGCGCTCCGCCGCCACGCGGGTGGACTCCGCGCCGCAGCCGGCCAGGAAAAAGCGGTCCTTCGGGATGGCCCGGCGCGCCGCGCGGAGCACCTCGCCGCGCTCGGCGTCGGTCAGTGAGAAGGCCTCACCGTTCGACCCCAGCACCAGGAACCCGGAGAGGCCGGTGGGCACCAGGGCGGCGATGAGCCCTTCCAGGAGCGCCGCGGACGGGGCGTCGTCCCGGAAGGGCGTGGGCACGGCCGGCAGGATCCCGCGCAGAGCTGGCATGGGGTTGGTTATACCCCGCAGGCCAGCCAGCGTAAAGGGGCGGCCCATCGAGGCCGCGCCGGGAGGCTCGGGCGGCACCGATCCCGGCCCCGCCCGGGCCGGCCGAGTTTGACCCTGGCGAAACACCGGTGCTAGGCTGCCGGCGTGAGCCCGTCCACCGCCGAACTGGTCCTGTACGCCGCCGTCTGGTGTGCGGACTGCGCCCGCACAAGGCGGTTCCTAAAGGCCCGCGGAGTGGCGTGGCGGGAGGTGGACGTGGACGCGGACCCGGCCGCGGAGGCGCGCCTGCTGGCGCGCCAGCGCGGGGCCCGGCTGGTGCCGGTGCTGGAATACGGCAGGCGCCGGCTCACGCTGGCGCCCTTCGACCGCGAGAAGCTGGTGAACTGGCTGGTGGAGGCCGGAGTGGCCTCGCGGCGCCGTCTCAGTGACGCAGCGCCATCTGCCCCAGGGCGGTGATCGCGATGACCACCCCGCCCAGGATGTACACCACCTGCACCAGGGTGAGGTCCGCGACGAACGGGCCGGTGGCCTCGGGGAAGAAGTACTGGATGCCCTTGGCGGCCACCATCGTGCCCAGCGTCATCACGATCAGGAACCAGCGCTTGAAATAGGCCATCAGCGCCATGATTGCCGCGACTCCCAGCACCGTGGGATCGCGCCAGTCCAGGTGGGTGAAGTAGTCCGCGAGAAAGGTGAGGAAACCCATGTCGCCCTCCAGCAGCAGGCGTCAACCTGTCCGGGGGTTATCGGCGCGCCGCCGCCGCGCCTTGACCCCCCGCCCCGCCGGCGTCCGCACCTGCGCCGACAGCCGGGTGGACATGGTGGAGTTGGTGCTGCCCAACGACACCAACACCCACGGCACGCTCCTGGGAGGGCGGGTGATGCACTGGATCGACATGGCCGCCGCGCTCTCGGCCATGCGCTACACCGGCCAGCCGGTGGTGACCGCCTCAGTGGACGAGCTGCACTTCCTGGCGCCGGTGGAGCTGGGGGAGACGGCGGTGCTGCGGGCGGAGGTGACGCAGGCGTGGCACTCGTCGGTGGAGGTGCACGTCCAGGTGCACGCCGAGGACATGATGCACGGAACGCAGCGGCCCACCACCGCCGCGTACCTCACGTTCGTGGCGCTGGACGAGGCCGGCCGGCCGGCGCCGGTGCCGGTCATCCGGCTGCGCACGGCGCGGGAGGCGCGGCGCGCCCGGGAGGCCGACGAGCGCAGGGCGCGGCGGCAGCTCTCGCGCCAGCGGGTGCTGCGCGAGAGCGGCTTGGTGCGCTGACCGGCGGGCCCCGGTGGCCGGAGCTGGCGCGCAGGCTTCGCCGCGCGCCGCTCGCCGCCGGGGCGCAACATCCTCGCACCGCGCCGCCCGCCACCGGGGCGAAACGTCCTCTCGGCTTGCCGCCTGCCGGGAGGCGCCCCTACCACTCCCCGTCCAGCTCGCGCTGGAACACCGCCTGCGCCGCCGCCAGGAGTTCCTCGCCGACCTCGGCGCGGGCCAGCGTCGGGTCGAGCCCGACGCAGCCGTGGGGGTAGCGGCGGCGCCACTCGTCCGCGTCCGCGAAGCGCATCGGGCTGACCGCCGGCGAGAACTGCGCCCGCTCCAGCCGCACCACCTTGGGGCGCAGCGCCAGCACCACCGAACTCTCGGCGGCGGAGGCGTGCGCCTCGCGCCCTCCGAAGCGGGCCTGGGTCAGCTCCGCCACCGGCGGCAGCTCCCACCAGGCGCCGGTCTTGAGCTTGAGGCCGGCCAGCCGGTTGGTCACGTCGGCGCCCATCGCCGCCAGGGGACCGGTGTTCCCGCCGTGCCCGTTGAGCACCAGCACCCGCCGGAAGCCGTGCCGGTAGGCGCACTCCACCACGTCGGTCAGCACCGCGGTCAGCGTCGCCGGCTTGAGGGACAGGGTGCCGGGAAAGCGCATGTGGTGGAGCGACATTCCGAAGGCCACCGGGGGCGCGGCGGCCACCCCGGTGGCCGCCGAGAGCCGCCGGGCCAGCTCCCACGGGATCAGGGTGTCGGTGATGAACGTGAGATGCCGGCCGTGCTGCTCGCAGCTGCCCACCGGCAGCATCAGCCGGTCATCGCGCTTGAGGTACTCCTCCACTTCCATCCAGGTGACGTCCGAAAGCAGCATCGGTCCCCCACGTGGCGCGCGCCGCGCGCCGGTTGTCGGCCTTCTGCGCCCGCGGCCCAGGCGCCGGGAGCCGGTTTCGAGACCTCGGAGGCGGGCGTCTCGCGGCCGAAGCGGAGACAGGACGTCGGAGCCGGCCGCGAGCCCGAGCAAGGCGGAGCGCAGGAGGCGCGGAGCCGAGCGTCCCGCCGAGAGGTGCTCGAAACCGGCTCCCGGACTGCGGGGCTTCGACGCCGCCTAAGCGGCGCGCGCCCGCTTCCGGTCGTTGGGCAGCACCGCGGCCAGCACGATCCCCACCAGCGGCAGCGCGCACACCAGCGTGAGCGCCACCGGCAGCCCGAAGTGGTCCCCGGCCCAGCCGATGGGCGCCAGCATCAGCGCCGACACCCCCCACGCGAAGCCCATCATGAGCCCCGAGACGGTGCTCATCTGGTGGGGCACCAGCTCCTGCGCGTACACCACGTTCACCGGCAGCGAGAGCTGCAGCGTGAGCCCGGTGAGCAGCAGGCAGACCCACGAGGCGGGCCCGTGCAGCTGCAGGAAGCCCGCCAGCAGCGGCGCCGTGGGCACCATGGACCACAGAATCACGTTGCGCCGCCCGAAGCGGTCCGCCAGCGGCCCGCCGGCGAAGCCCCCCAGCGCCCCGGCCAGCAGGAAGAGCGTGGTGGGCACCGCGCCGGCCATCGGGTCGCGGCTGCGGTGCGCGATCAGGAGCGGCAGGAAATTGGTGACCGCCTGGTTCACGCCCGAGCGGATCACCACCACGAAGAACAGTATCACCATGGGGCCCAGCACCCCGGCCAGCAGGCGGCCGCGCTCCGCGGGCGCCCGGCGCACCTCGGCCCGCTCGCGCAGCAGCGCGGGCATCAGGGAAAAGGTGAGCAGCGCCCCGGGGAGGGCCATCCAGTAGATGTGCTGCACCCCCAGCACGCGCAGCGCGCCGGCCACATAGACCGGGCCCAGCGAGAAGCCGATGGACCCGCCGGTGATGAAGAACGCCATGTCCCGCGCGCGGTGGCGCCCCGACCAGCGAGCCGCCCAGCCCGCGCTCTGCGGGTGGAACACGGAGCTGCCCAGCCCGCCGAGCACCAGCAGCGCCACCAGCCAGCCCGCCCCCGGAGCCAGCAGCAGGCAGCTGAAAAACAGGCCGGTGACGAGCGGCCCCAGCACCGAGAACCACGGCCGCCTAAGCCGGTCGGCCACGGTCCCGAAGAGCGGCTGGCTCAGCGAGGCCACGACGGCGTTGGTGGAGGCCAGGCCGCCGGCGGCCGCCAGCGTCAGGTGGAAGCGCTGCACCAGGAGCGGCATGAGCTGGCCGAGGAAGTTGGAGTAGGCGTCGTTGGCAAAGTGCAGCCCGCTCAGCATCCACAGCCGGCCCTTGCGCTCCACCTCCCCGGCCGGGGCGGCCACGGGCGGCATCTCGGAGTCCAGCGGGGCGACTTCGAGGGCCGGGCGGAGGATGGTATCGGGCATGCGGGCAGGATAGCGCAGGCACGCGCCGGAAGGTAGGCGGGCGGAGCCGCGAGCCGCGGCCCCGGGACCCGGCGGCCCCCCGGGCGCACCGGCGCGGGCGCAGCGGCGGGGGGCGCATGCGTGCATTGCCAGGCGGCCCGAGGGGCGGCTATCATTCGGGCTACGACGTCTCAGCCGGACCCGGAGGCCGCGCCGGGCCAGGACCGGATCTGCCCCTGCCTACCGGAGGCGCTCGCGTGTTCGTACCTCCCGACCCCAGTTCCACTCCCAGCCGTCCCGAGGAGCCCGCCAGCTCGCGGCTGGGCCAGAAGGCCGCCGGGGACGACGAAGCTATCTCGACCGGCGAGGGCCCGGGCCAGCTCCTGGGGCACCTCCTGGGAGAAGCCACCAACGTGGTGGGCGGGAGCGTGGCCGGCGGGGTGGCCGGCGGCATCGGCGGGGCGGGCCAGGCGCTGGGCGGGGCAGCGAGCCGGACCGCCAGCGCGGTGGTCGCGGGCGCCCAGGCCGTGGCGGGCACCGGCATCGCCGGGGCGCAGGCGGTGGGCCGGGGCATCGCCGCGCTGGCCAGCAAGCTGGTGCAGACCGTGATCGGCGAGGCCCCCGACTCGGCCGCCACGTCCCTGAGCAGCGCGCTGGCCTCCATCCTGGGCGCGCTCGCGCCCCCCGGCCAGCCGGCGGCGGCCGCCAACGACAAGGTGGTGGGCGTGGACGTGCACATCGTCATGGTGCCGGCGCCCCCCGCGCCGCCGGTGCCCACGCCGCTCCCCCACCCGTTCATGGGCAAGCTCGACGACGGGCTCTCCTCCGACGTCCAGATCGGCGGCCAGGCGGCCGCCACGGTGGACTCCGTGGCCCACACCTTCCCGCCCCTGCACCTCCCTACACCGCCCGGCACCGCCTTCCAGAATCCCCCGGCCAACCAGGGCAAGGTGTTCATGGGCTCCATGACCGTGCTCATCGACGGCAAGCCGGCGGCGCGCATGGGCGACATCGTCAAGACGTGCAACGACCCAACCGACATGCCGGTGAGCACCATCATGAGCGGCAACCCCATGGTGCTCATCGGGGGCCCGCCCTCCACCTCGGGCTCGGGCGCCTCGGGCGCCTCGGGCACCCCGGCCAGCGTGACCCTGGACGAGGACGAGGGCGACAAGGCGGGCGCCACCACCGGCTCCTACGGCACCGGCACCTCCACCATCAAGGACGACCACTTCTGGGAGTGCACGGTGGTGGACAGCGCGGGTCAGCCGGTGGGCAACGTCCCGTACGAGGTGCTGCTGCCCAACACCAAGCGCGAGACCGGCACGCTGCCCGGCAGCGGCAAGTACCACAAGGACAGCCTGCCGGCCGGCAGCGGCACGCTGCGGCTGCGCGGGCTGTACGCGGCCCGCTGGAACCCGGATGCCGCCGCCGACGGCGACACGGTGAAGATGCACGTGGACTGCGCCGCCTTCCCCGACGGCACGGCGGTGATGTTCAAGGTCTACCGGGAGTTCCGCGAGTCGGCCAGCGAGGTCCTGCACCAGGCCAGCGGGCGGGTGAAGAACGGCGTGGCCGAGGCGGACTTCAAGGCCCAGATCGACCCCCAGAAGGACGCCGGCTGCCGGCCCCGGTTCGTGTTCCACGCCATCCTGGCGCCGCACGTGGCGGTGTCCACGCCGCTGGTGCTGACCGACCAGCTCAAGATCCGCGTCGAGGACTCCAAGGGCAAGCCCCGCGGCGCGCAGTCGGTGTTCGCGCGCGACGCGGAGGGCGAGATCTCCGACACCTACACCGACGTGAAGGGCGAGGCCACCCTGCGCGGCCTGGCGGTGGGACCGGTGGCGATCAGCCTGTACATGGGCTCGCTGGAGGCGCCCGGGGCGCCGCCGCAGCCGCAGCCCCGCCCCGACAAGCTGTACGTGGTGCAGCAGGGCGACTGGCTCTCCCGCATCGCCGGCCTGAACGGGTTCGACAGCTTCGACCCCATCTACAACTACGCGCGCAACCAGAAGCTCAAGCAGCTGCGGCCCAACCCCAACGAACTCTATCCCGGCGACGAGATCTGGATCCCCGGCGGGCGGCGCGAGGTGACCGTGCCCAGCTACGCGGTCCAGCCCAAGACCTGGAAGCTGGTGGCCGGCAGCGGGCCGCAGGAGGAGCTCAACATCATCGTGCGCGACTCGGAGAACAAGCCGCTGCGCAACGCCGACTACGTGCTGCAGCTGGGCGGCTACGCCAAGTCCGGCACCACCGACGGCGACGGCCGGCTCAAGGAGAAGCTGTACGTCGAGATGCTCGACATGGCCAAGCTCACCCTGACCGTGAACGGCCAGACCTTCCCCATCAAGATCGGGCACCTCGACCCGTACAACACCCTCACCGGCGCCCAGTCGCGGCTCAAGAACCTGGGGTACTACGACGGCGAGGTGGACGGCGAGATGTCGGCGGACCTGCGGGCGAGCCTGTACAAGTTCCAGAAGGACAAGGGGCTGGACGCCGACGGCCTGCCCAACGACGCCACTCTCCAGAAGCTGGACCAGGTGTACAAGGGGACCGTATGAGCCTGAGCTACACCGGTTACACCGACCTCGCGCACCGCGCGGTGCTGCAGCCCGCGATCACGCGGGCCATCTGGAGCCCGGACGTGTGCGAGAAGGGCCAGCGGGTGGAGCTGATGGTGTGGACCTCCGACGTGCCCGACGGGCACACGCTGGACCTTTCGGTGGTCAAGCTGGGCTGGCGCCCGGAGACCTTCAAGCCGAAGGGCTTCCCGGCGCAGCTCACGGTCCAGCGCGGGGTGGGCACGGCCTCCTGGAAGGCGGACTTCGACGACCCCGCCTTCGACACCTACAACCACCTGAGCCTGCGCTTCGAGGCCCGCTCGGCCAGCCTGCCGGGGGTGGCCTTCACCTCGGTCAACGCGCTCGAGGTGGGCCAGCCGGCGGTCAGCGTGCGCTGGATGGCGGAGAACTTCGCGCCCAAGTCCGAGGGGCTCGGGATCCAGTACACGGTCTACGACCGCCTGGGCAAGGCCCGCTCGGCGGTGCTGCGGATTTACGGCAACCGCTACAACGGCGCCTCCTACCCCGCCGCCGGCGCGCTGGTGTACGAGGAGCGGCTGGCGGAGGACCAGTTCAGCAGCGGGCGGCACGTGTTCGAATGGCGCGGCCACAGCACCTGCACCTCCGGGCCGCTGCAGCGCGGCCCGGGCGGCGCCACCCGCTTCATCCACCCGCTGTGCAGCCCGTACGTGGTGGAGATCGAGCTGTCGCGCACCGCGGTGCCCGCCAACGCGGCCTGGCCCGCCTCGGGCACCATCCGCTCGTTCGCCGCCCCGGAGAACTTCCACGGCGCCCGGCTCAAGAAGGACGGCAGCGGCGTGGCCGTGGTGGACGGAGACGGCCCGCCGGAGCTGGGCGGCTTCGAGGTGCTGTACCACTCGCTGGAGCTGGGCCAGGGGGACCCTCTCTTCGACGGGAAGGTGCCGACCCGCACCGGCCAGAAGAACCGCTGGGGGCTGTACCTGCTGGACCTCCTGGGCTACCACGCCGGCCCGGTGGACGGCCCGGTGGCCGGGGACGACGCCAAGATCGCGCTGCGCCGATTCCAGCACCGCCACTACAAGCCCAACACGCCCGACGCCCAGCTGCCCATCACCGGAGCGCTGGACGCGGACACCGAGGGCGCGCTGGCCAAGACCTGGTACCCGCGGCCGGCCTTCCAGCGCTTCCGCAAGCCGTTCGTGGAGGACTGCAAGATCTTCTTCGACGACAACTTCGGCTACAACGAGAAGGACGACCGCACGGTCACCTTCAATCTGTCCGACTTCCTGGCCAACAACCGCCCGGTGACCATCGAGGCGAAGTACTTCAACCGCGGCTGGGTGCCGGTGGCCGCCACGGTGTTCCTGAAGGGCCGCCAGGGCGGTCCGGTGCGGTCCCCCGAGGGAGTCGGGGACGTGCGCGTGTGCTTCGAATTCGAGGAGCCCGACCCGGAGGACGCGCTCATCATCCTCCCGCGGAACCCCAAGGCCCTGCAGTTCGTCACCCGCGCGCGCGCCTACCTGGGCGCCCCGCCGGCGGGCAACGTGGAGGGGGCTTACAACACCGCCGGCGCCCCGGTGCACAACAACAGCGGCAACAACTGTTCCGACCAGGTGGTGAACGGCTTCCGGGACGACGATCCGGCCAAGTACATCAAGGTGGTATTCGAGGGGGCCGACAAGCTCAAGCCCTTCACCGTCCAGTTCGCGCAGCGCACCGAGGCGGGCAAGACCATCCAGTTCGCCTGGACCAAGGCGTGCGTGGACGACCGCTACCCGCCCTGGCTCGGCCGCGGGGGGATCTACTGGCGGCCCAGCTGCAAGGGCGGCGACGGCTACGTCGTGAAGGCCCGGCTGAGCTTCGAGAACGAGCCCAACCAGGCGCTGCTGGAGCAGCGCCACCGTTCCGCCAGGGGCCTCAACGTCACCGGCGCCCGGTTCCGGGTGTGGCGGCTGTCGCGCATCGCCTCCTACATCCACCAGAACGTGCGCGCCGGCTTCTTCGAGATGGACTGGGACGTGGTGGCCGAGGAGTACCGGCAGGGCTATGTGGCGTTCGAGCGGGGGTGCCGGCCGTGGGAGGACGTGGACTACCCCACGTACGTGACCGAAGCGGACTACAAGAACATCGCCGCCGCCGCCACCGGGAACCCGGTCGCGAACATCGTGTACAACGCGCACTACGTCTTCGGGCTGGCGATCCCGCCGCAGAACGCCGGGGAGTCTTCGGCCGCCTACAAGACCCGGCTGAGGAACCTGGTGAAGCCGTTCATCGACCCGCTGGTGGACCCGTTGAGCGAACACGTGCGCGGCCAGGTGCGCAAGAAGGAGCCGGAGGGCTACATCCTGATGGACGTGCGCCCGCTGCCGCCCCTGAACATGAACAAGTCCGACGGCACGCCGGACCCGGACAGCCAGGGCTGGCTGATGCAGGGCACGGCCCTGGGGCGCTGCGACTACCAGGTATGGATGATCGACTCACTGGACTACCCGGTGCAGATGCTCTTCCCGCACGAGATGGGCCACTGCCGGATCTTCTGGCACGGCCGCGTGTACAACGACGCCTCGGGCAACCCGCAATACGGCGACAAGCGGTGCCACGATCTCGACGCGATCGACTTCTGCACCATGAGCTACGCCACGGTGGACGCGGCCGGCGACCCGGTCGCCACGCACGACTACTATCCCGACTTCTGCGGCAAGTGCGTGCTCAAGCTGCGCGGCTGGGACGAGCGTTCCCTGCCCCGGAGGTACGCCTGAACCGGATCGGCCGCGGAATCTGGGCGGCCGCCATCCTGGCCGTGGGCCTGTGGGCGCCGCCGAGCGGCGCGCGGCCCGGAAAGGGAGCCCGAACCATGAACCTGACCGCCAGCCTTCCGGCCACCGCGTTCCTGCACGGCGAGTCCATCCCGGTGGACTGCGTGCTGGACCGCACCGCCGACAAGCCGCTGCGCGCTCCCAGCCCCGAGCTGAACGACGCCGAGACGCGCTTCGTGCTGCGGCGCGACGGCGGCGCGCCGGCCACGCTCACCGGCCGGCTGCACCAGGCGGCGCGGGGCGAGGGCATGGTGCCGCTCTCCGAGTACCGCGAGCGGCCGGCCGCGTGGCGCGTGGACTGGCGCAACGACGTGCTGTTCTTCGAGCCCCCGCCGGACCCCGGCGACTACCGGCTGCACGTGGAGTTCCACGCCGGCGGCGAGTCGGCGGCCTCCAGCGAGCTGGCGTTCAAGGTGCTGCCGGCCCACCCGGCGCACGCCGGCTTCGGCTGGTTCCCCACCTCCGCGGTGCGCGGGAGCTGGGAGGGCGCCTGGACCGACGAGGCGGGCGGCGCGCACCACCTGATGTACCAGGCCGCCTACTACGAGAACCCCGCGCTGGTGGACCGCGGGGTGCGCCTGGCGGAGGTGCCCGCGGGCTCGGGCGCCGCCGAGCTGGCGGTGAGGTTCGACCAGCCGGTGATGGCCACGTGGCGCTGGGTGCTGTGGACCGAGGGGGCGAAGCTGCGCGGGGCGCGCGCCCCGCTGGCGGAGGGGAAGATCCCGGCCGGCGGGCTCGAGGCGGCGCTGGAGGAGAGCCGCGCGTGGCTGCTGCCGCGCCCGGTGCAGGCGGCCGACGGCGGCTGCACCGCGTTCGTGGCCGGCGAGCACGCCGGCCGGCCGGTGCTCCGGCCGTACCGTTTCGACGCCCACGGCCGCGTCCAGGCCGGAGAGCCGGTGGAGCTGCCGTTCCTGCCGCAGCCGGGGGACCTGGCCCGGGTCGCCCGGGAGGGCGGCGAGCGGGCGTGGCTGGTGCTGGTGGACCGGAGCGCGCACGACCGCGTGCGCCTCCTGCGCCGCGCGGTGGGCGAGGCGGGCGGCGCCGGCTGGGAGACGCTGGCGGAGTTCCACGGGACGCTGGGCGCGTGGAGCGCGCAGGACGCCGGGGCGGGCAAGCCCGCGGTGACGGTCCTGGTGCGGAGCGGAGAGCGCTGGGAGTGCGGCAGCTTCCCGCTGGAGCAGCCCGGGCCGTGGAAGCCGGAGCAGCTGCTGCCGGTGATGCGAGCGGCGTCCGGCGCGGCGCAGCCGTTCCCGGACGCCCAGGTGCGCGAGGCCGCGGTGGCCGCCGGGCGGGCCGGCGAGGCGCCGCTGGTGGCGGTGTTCGGCGCCGACGGCGCGCTGTGGGCCGCCCCGCGGGGCCCGGCCGCGGTGCTGCGCCGGGTGCCGCTGCCGGCCATGGCCCACGGGGCGCGCAGCCTGCAGGCCTGCGTCACCGCCTCGGGCCGCCGCTTCGCCGGGTTCGTGGAGAACGAGGTGGGCTGGCGGTGGGTGCGCGTGGGGCGCGACGCCGCCTCCGGCGAGCGCCCTCCGGGGGGAGATCCCCTGACGCCATGACCCCGGCGCCGCTACCGTGAAGACCGTCGGGATCGTGGGCGGCGGGGTGACCGGCCTGTCGGCCGCCTATCACCTGCGCGAGGCCGCCGCGGCCGCCGGCGCGCCGGTGCGCGCGGAGCTGTTGGAGGCCGGGCCGCGCCTGGGAGGGAAGCTCTGGACCCAGGAGGAGGCCGGCTACCGGGTGGAGTGGGCGGCCAACGGCTGGCTGGGGACCGCCCAGTTCGCCACCGACCTGGCGATGCGCCTGGGGCTGGAGGCCGAGCTGGTGGTGGCCAGCCGGCGGGCCGCGCGGCGGTTTATCTACCGCGGCGGGCGGCTGCACGCGATCCAGCCGCACCCGCTGAAGTTCTTCGCCAGCCCGCTGCTCTCCCCCGCCGGGCGGCTGCGGGTGCTGGGCGAGCCGTTCGTGCCCCGGAAGAAGGACGGGGCCGACGAGACGGTGGAGGACTTCGCCGCCCGGCGGATCGGGCCCGAGGCCGCCCGGGTGCTGGTGAGCGCGGCGGTCACCGGGATCTTCGCGGGCGACTCGCGCCGGCTGTCGCTGCCCAGCTCCTTCCCGCGCATGGCGGAGATGGAGGCGGAGTACGGCTCGCTGGTCAAGGCGCTGGTGGCGCTGCGGCGCAAGCTGGGCGAGGAGGTGACCGCGGCCGGCCCGCGCGGCAGCCAGCTGAGCTTCCGCCGCGGGATGTACACCTGGGCGCGGGCGCTGGCGGAGAAGCTGGGGGAGGCGGCCCGGGTGTCCGCGCCGGTGGAGGCGCTGGAGCCGCGGGACGGCGGCTGGCGGCTGGCGCTGGGCGGGGGCCGGAGCCTCGAGGCCGACGCGGTGGTGCTGGCCGCGGACACCGCCGCCACGGTGCGGCTGCTGGAGCCGGTCGCGCCGGAGGCCGCGGCGGCCCTCGGCGGGGTGGGCGCCGCGGACCTGGCGGTGGTGGCGCTGGCCTTCCCCGGCGGGGCGTTCGCCCGGGACGCCGACGGCTTCGGCTTCCTGGTGCCGCGGGGCGAGGACCTGCGGATCCTGGGCGCGCTGTGGGAGAGCAACGTGTTCGAGGGCCGCGCCCCCGAGGGCGGCGCCCTGCTGCGGGTGATGGTGGGCGGCGCCCGCGCCCCGGAGCTGGTGGACCGGGGTGACGAGGAGCTGCTGAAGATCGCGCTGGAGGACCTGGACCGCAGCGTGGGGCTGCGGGCCCAGCCGCTGCGCCGCTGGGTGGTCCGGCACCACCCGGCCATCCCCCAGTACACGCTGGGGCACGCGGCCCGGGTGCGGGCCGCCGAGGCGGCGGTGGCGGCCCGGCCCGGGCTGTTCCTGGCCGGCAACACCTACCGCGGCATCGCCGTGGGGACCTGCATGGAGGACGGCGCGCGCGCCGCGCGCCGCGCGCTGGAGTGGCTCAATGGGCAAGGGTGACCTGCTGTTCGCGCCCAACTCGGGCAACAGCCTGAAGCTCGCCAACTACCTGGAGCTGCGGCTGGACGTGAGCGACGAGCAGCCGCTGGAGTGCGAGTTCACGCTGGAGGGGTACAACTACCTCAGCGCGGACGCCAAGTGCGTGTACAAGCACTCCGTGTCGATCGAGTACCGGCAGGGCAAGCCGCACCCCGACGAAGTGGAGGACAAGAGCAAGAACCTTCACTACATCCGGATGCGCTTCCCCAAGATCGAGAAGGACCCCTACCTGCGCCTGAGGTGCGAAGGCGCCGGAATCCCCGAGTCGTGCATCATCTTCCAGGGCTACAAGCTCTCGCGGCTCAAGGAGGACCTGGTCCGTGGCTGACGAGTGGGAACGGCATGGCTGGGGCCTGGTCCCGGTCCTCGACAAGGCCAAGTCCGTGGATCGCGGCGCCGGACTGGTGAGCCTCAAGCGCGACCCGTGGTTCTGCCACTACCTCCCGGTGAGCGACCACAACGACGACCTGAAGTTCTTCGTGGACGGCGAGGGCTACGGCGCGTCGTTGCTCGACGACCTCAGGAACGCCCAGAGCGAGATCTGCATGACCGGCCTCCACTTCGTGGGGCACTTCCACCTGAAGCGCTCGGCCGGCACGAAGCCCGACAACCCCTCCGATCCCGAGGCGCTGCAGAAGGTGCTGGCCGAGAAGAGCCGCACCGCGAAGATCTACATCCTGGTGAACCAGTTCTGGGACAACGAGCCGGACCTGATCGCGCGCTTCTGGAAGGGCAAGCGGGAGCTGGAGGAGTCCCCCTGGGGCGGAAGGCACCCGCTCTTGGGTTACATCATCATCGCCGGCGGCCTGGAGAACTACCTCAACGAGACCCGCTCGTTCTTCGCCTACCTGCAGGACCCCCAGAACGGCGGGAACCCCGGCAACGTGCACTGCTTCACCGACGTCCACCAGGGCTACGTCATGCACACCAACCACCAGAAGACGATCATCATCGACCGCAAGATCGCCTACTGGGGCGGCATCGACCTCACCGACATCGACGCCGACCGCTGGGACACCAACGCCCACGTGCCCGGGGACGCGCGCCGCAACTACGACAAGCCCGAGCGCAACTGGCACGACGTGCACCTCCGGGTGAGCAACCCCGCCGGCAGCACCGATGGCAGCTCCGGGCACGCGGTGGACTACGTGTACGCCAACTTCCTGGCCCGCTACAACCACGGCTACTTGTTCCGGCACACCCGCGACAGCTCCGGGAACTTCCAGCAGGAGAAGATCACCGACCCGGCGGCGCACTCGCTGCTCCCGGACAAGGTCAAGACCTACGTGCCGTGGGCCGCGCGCATCTACCCGGCGGAGCGCACCTATCACCCCGGGCGCAAGCCGCTCGAGCCGCTCAAGGACCCGGTCATCCAGATCGTGCGCTCCATGCCCCCGGGCAACAGCGGCAACTTCAAGGACCGCCAGCGCCCCAACTGGAACCTCTCCGAGAACCTGAAGTTCGAGCGCTCCGCCCGCGACGCGTACCTCATCGGCATCCGCGCGGCGCGCAAGTTCATCTACCTGGAGAACCAGTGGATCGCCGACAAGCTCATCTGGGCCGAGCTGCGGGCGAAGGCCAAGGAGCGGGCGAAGGACGGGAACTTCCGCATCGTGGTGGTCATCCCCAAGAAGTTCCTGCGCGCCGCGGGATTCGGCGCGGGCCAGGCCCTGGACCTCAAGCCGCTGGTAAGGAAGGTGGCGAACGAGTTCAAGAAGGCCGGCTGCCCGAAGCACTTCGGGATCTACAGCATCCTCCAGCCCTCGGGCTGCGTGGACCTCAAGGGCCAGCCGGTCCCCCATCACCAGGTGCCGGAGTGCGTGTGGGACTACATGTACGTCCACTCCAAGGTCATGATCGTGGACGACTGCTGGCTCCTGGTGGGATCGGCCAACGGCGGGGGGATCTCGCTCACCGGGGTGGGCTTCGAGAACGAGCCGGACGCCGAGCTGTCCTCGATCATCGTGGACGAGACCGGCAACTCCAAGATCAAGGACCTGCGCAAGCGGCTGTGGGCCGAGCACCTCCAGGTCCAGCCGGGTGATGTGGATGACTACCGCAGCGCCGCCGACAAGTTCCGCCAGCGCGCGGAGGGCCAGGACTACGCCAACACCAAGTCCGCGCGGGTCCACTACAACCTGCTGTACTACCCGCTCTCCGAGCGCGCCAAGCGCAGCGGCAACACCGGGAAGTGGGAGCACCTCAAGTGGGAGATCCTGCGGCAGCAGGTGACCCACCGGCAGAAGTTCCCGGACCAGGTGCACCCGACCTACTACGACCTGAGCATGCCGCTCACCGCCGTGCACATGCTGCTGACGCGCGACCCCGGCCGCTACGCGCGCCTGGTGGAGGACGTGTTCCGCAAAGGCGACTTCGCGGACCTCAAGCAGGTCATGCCGTATCCCTCGATGGACGACGAGATCGCGCCCGAGAAGCCCATCCTCGAGGTGGACTGGATGCTGGGGCAGGCTCTGAACATGGGCAACGGCACGCCCCTCGAGAGGCTCAGCTACCTGATGGACTACCTCATCCCCTGCCACGAGGTCACAACCCACACCTGCTCGGTGTGGGGCGAGGTGACCGAGGCCAAGCGGGCCAGCGAGGCGCTCAAGGGCCAGGGATCGCCGCCCACGGCGTTCGTGGCGGCGTACATCAAGACCGCCATGCTGGTCGGCCGCGACGAGGACCTGATCAAGCAGGACAAGGGCAAGCCGGGCTTCGACCTGAGCCGCCCGTACTACTGGTACAACAAGGCCCCGGGCCACCCATTCCTCAAGCTGGCCCAGGACCGCGCCTATCCGTTCTACCCCGGCGTGCTCAGCCCGCACGACGTGGCTCACCTGATTCCGTCGCGGATGTTCATCCGCCTGACCCGGCCCATCGAGTGGATCGGCGGGGAGTCCAAGCCGACCGGCCTCAAGATGACCTTCTGGGCGTGGGGCGCGCAGGCCACCGCCACCATGGACATCAAGCACTTCGAGAAGAACGTCTCCGCGTTCGTCATCGGGACGTTCTCGTAGTCCCGGGCGCCCACGCGAAGGGCCCGCGCGGAACGCTCCGCGCGGGCCCTCGTCGTTGCCGGCCGCGGGCGGCCTAGCTCGTCGCCCCCGCTGCGCGCCACTCCCCGGCGCGCCGCAACAGCGTCACCAAGAAGCCGGCCGAGACCAGGAGCGTGCCCAGCCAGAACAGGAAGATGAGCGGCTTGATGGTGACCTCCACCGCCAGCGAGGGCGGGACCTGGCCGGCCCCGGGCACGCCGCTCCAGTCCAGCTTGACGGTGGTCTTCTCCGCCTGCAGGTCGGCCACCTTCACCTCGCCGGCGCCGCCGGGCAGCTTGGCCGCCACCACCTCCTCGGTGGGCGCGCCCACGGTGACCGACGGCGCCACCGCGGCCGGCCGCCCGCCGCGCGGGGTCACCTCGAGATCCGCGAACACCGTGCCGCGGCCCTGCTGCATGCCCTGGGGGTCGGGCACCCGGAAACCGGTGAACTGCACCGTGGCCGCACCCAGGTTCCGGACCTCGCCGCGCGCGACCTCCACCACCGGCGGCATCCCCGCCGCGCGGAACCCCAGGCGCACCTTCTGCTCCGACACCTGCATGCCCAGGAGTTCGACCCGGCCGAGCCCCCCGGGCAGGTCGCCCGGGTGGGACTGCTGTCCGCCCGAGACCCGGAGCCCCGGCGACACCCGGTGCTCGGCGCCCTGCGCGTCGGTCAGGGTCAGGTCGGCGTACACCGCCCCGGGCTCCCCGCGGAGCATGCCTTCCCCGTTATCCATGCGCAGCCCGTCGAAGCGCACCCGGTAGCGTCCCACGTCCTGGATCTCGTGCTCGCGCAGCTCGGTGGAGGCGGACACCACCGCCGGGTTCAGCTCCTCGATCGGGGCGATGTACAGGTCGTAGCCCGGGTACCGGTGAATGGCCGGCTTGCGCATCACGCCCTGGTTGTACGGGCTGAAGTAGATCCGCGGCTGGGCCGCGAAGCGCTCCGGGCCGCGGCTCACGTCGATCACCGCCATCTGCTTGCCGTCGGCGGTGGGACGCAGCCCGCGGTAGGTCATCTGGTAGCCGAAGGCGCTCGCCGGGCGGTCCTGGCTCAGCTCGAGCTTGTCGGACTGGGAGTAGCCGTTGCTCACCACCGCCCCCACCAGCACCAGCGCGAACCCCACGTGCGCCAGGTACGCGCCGGCGCGCGCCGGGTCGCGCCGCGGCCGGGAGAGGTAGGCCCACAGGTTGGTGAAGAACATGAAGGTGGCCGCCCCCGACAGGAGCAGCCACAGCGGCTGGTGCACCCGCCACACCCCGAGGACCAGGGTGGACGCCGCCGCCAGCACCAGCGGCCACTGGAACCGCCGCCAGGCCTCCGCC